>PXTS01000087.1 GCA_003022485.1 Bacteroidetes bacterium QS_8_68_28 | reverse complement strand
GTCTGCCGTCCGGTATAGAGGCCGCGCACGACCTTGAGTGCCGGGCGCGGCTGTCCCCCGGCGGTCAGCAGCCCGTAGACACGCCCGTATGGGTCCTGGAGGACCGCGCCGCTGTCTCCCGCGCCGTCCGTTCGCGCGCTGTCGCTCCCTGCGTTGCCGCCTTGCGCGTCGCGCCAGCGGTAGGCGAAGACGACCGCCGGGGCCGGCCCGAGGCTATCGGCCGGGCGCGCAGCCGGGGGCGAACGCGCCGCGCCCGGCGCCGGCGTCTGCACCGCGTCACGAAACAGCAGGGGCAGATGCTTTTCGAAATAACGCGCCTGCGACTGCGGGGAGTGCGGCGCGCGCAGCCCCTCGGCGCTCGGATCGACCCACGTGCCCAGCGCCCCCACCCCGACGGCCCCCGAATCGGCACGTGGCGGGCGGGAATCTTCGGGGGAAGCCGGCGTGGTCGTGTCGGCCGGGCCACTGGCGCGCGCCTGCCGCCAGCGGCGCAGGAGGGCCTGCGGGCGCTCCCGGTTCAGCGCGTCCAGGAGCGTCAGGGATCGTATCCCCCTGACTCAGCAGTCCGAAGTGGCGCGCCGACGGATGGCCCCGCGCCACCAGCAGGGCGCGCTCCAGCTCCCAGCGCAGGCGCGGCAGGGCCTCCTCGAGCTCCCCCGCCGAGAGGTAGGCCGCCGGCAGGTCCTGGAAAAGACGCAGGCGCAACGAGTCGGCAGCACGCAGGAGCGCCTCGCGGCGAATCAGCGGCGTGCGCACCGCCTCGACGCCCGCCTTTTTGATCCGCCGGAGCTCGCGGACGGCCTGCCCTCGGTCAGCGGGGGGATGCCACGTCACACCGCGCAGCGGGCGGCCTTCCGGCGGAGGCGCGAACGTGGCAGGCGGGCCGGCCTGCCCGGTCGTATCTGCCGAAGGGGACGGCTGGGGAACGGGTTGCTGGGCGTAAGCGGCCCCTCCCGCGCCGAGGGCGGCGGCTCCCAGAGCGAGCGACAGCAACGCGGAAACGAGCAAGCGCGGACGCACAGAATCGGGGAAGCGCTTTTTTCGAGAAATGCGTTTGGGACGGAGGCGCTACGGCGAACTCGGCGGTGCGAAGCGTTCGCAGGGCGCGGGCCCCTTTCCTGGAAAGACAGGATACGAAAGGCGCGGCGGCCTTGCGAGCCCAACGGGTCCCTGGCTCGCTCTTTCGGCTTACTTCTTGCTTCTCTGCCGGGTCCCTCACGTTCTTTCTCCTTCACCAGCCCGACAACCCATGACCAAGCGCTCCCTGCTTTCCGCCCTCTTCGCTCTGCTTCTGCTCGCCGCCCCCTCGCCGACGCAAGCGCAGACGACCTTCGAGCTCGGCCCGCGCGTCGGCTACGAGGTGGACCAGCTCGAGGAGGTCTCCCTCGGCGCCGACCTGCGCGTGAGTACGGTTCAGCTCCCCTTCCAACTCAACGGGACATTCGACTACTACTTCGCCGGCGACGACTTCGACACCAACGACTTCGATGAGGGCGACGAACGGGAAGAGGCGTTCACCGGCGCTGAAAATGTCTTTCGATTCACGGCCAACGGGCTTTACCAATTCGGCTTCGACAACCAGGTCTTCACGCCCTACGCCGGCCCCGGCCTTTCCGTCACGCGCATCTCGTACAGCGACGAATCCGTCGATTTCTTCGAGGACGACGCGAACACCACCGAGCTCGGACTGAATGTCGTAGGAGGCGCCGAATTCCGCCTCGGCAACCTCAGACCCTTCGTCCAGGCCGAGTTTGTCGTCAGCGGAAACGCTGAGCCGGCTCAGGTCACCGGCGGGCTGCTCTTCAACGTCGGCGGCAACTGAGAGCGGGTATCAAATGCAGGAAGCAAGCGAAAACGAGCGGTGCCCGGCACTTTCAGAGCGCGCGAACAAAGCGCGCGAAGCAGCCGATGCCGCCGCATCGGCCGTTTCCGTCACCGCCTGCGCGGTGTGCTCCTGAAGGGGCGTGCCACCGCCTCGACGGCGGCGCGTGGAGGTCTGAAAAAGCGGCGTTCAGTCCATCATTTTGCGCAGAAAGGCGGGCGTGTCGGGATCATCCTTGCGGATGCGCTCCTCGCGGTCCTCGAAGTCGTCGGCGTGGAGGCGGCGGATCTTCGGGCCGTCCTTGCCGTCGTCGGCTTCTTCGCCGGAGGGAGCGTCCCCCTCTGTCTCTGCGCTCGGGCCGTCCTCGGCGCGCTCCTCGCGGTGCGGCCGGCTGCGACGCTCGTAGGCAGGCACGTCCAGCTCGCGCAGGTTCTCCTCGCCCTTGTAGCCCCGCCCGTACCGCTCCGGCTCCAGCGGCTCGGTGCGGCGCACCTGGCCTTCCTTCCCCGAGGGCCGATCGCCCTCGCGCGGGCGGTCATCGCGTCCTGCTTCCTTGCGCCCCGTCTCCCCACGCCGCTGCGCCCCGGCGCCCTCGTCGAAGCCGGTGGCGATGACCGTCACGCGCAGGTTCTCGTCCATGTCCTCGTCGATGACGGTGCCGAAGATGACCTCCACGTCCTGCCCGGCTTCCTCCTGGATGATCGAGGTCGCAGCCGTGGCCTCGCGGATGCCCAGGCTCGGGTCAGCGGTCACGTTGACCAGCACGTTGCGCGCCCCGGCAATCGAGAGGCCGTCCAGCAGCGGGCTCGAAATGGCCTCGATGGCGGCCTTCTCCGCGCGGTTCTCGCCGCTGACGGCCGCGGAGCTCATCAGTGCCGTGCCGCCATCTTTCATCGTCGTCTGCACGTCCGCAAAGTCGAGGTTGATGAGGCCGTGCACCGTGATGAGGTCGCTGATGCCGCGCGTGGCGCTGTACAGCACCTCGTCGGCCTTCTCGAAAGCTTCGATGAGGCTCGTGGAGGCGTCGGCGATGTCGAGGAGGCGCTCGTTGGGAATCACGATGAGGGTGTCCACGTGCTCCTCCAGCAGGCTGATGCCCTCTTTGGCCGTTTCCATGCGGCGCGTGCCCTCTGCCTTGAACGGCTTGGTGACGACCGCCACGGTGAGGATGCCCAGCCGCCGCGAGATGGCCGCCACCACCGGCGCCCCGCCCGTACCGGTGCCCCCGCCCATCCCGGCGGTCACAAACACCATGTCGAAGCCTTCGAGCGCGTCCTCGATCTCTGCGCGGTCTTCCTCGAAGGCCTCCGCCCCCACCGACGGGCGCGCCCCGGCGCCCAGGCCGTTGGTCAAGTCACCGCCGGCCTGGATCTTCTGCGACGCCTCGTTGGCGGCCAGCGCCTGGCGGTCGGTGTTGATGGCGATAAACTCGACGTTGCCGCGGATGCCCTTGCGGATCATGTTGTTGACGGCGTTGCCGCCCCCGCCGCCCACGCCGACCACGCAGATCTTGGCTTCCTCGTTGGCAGAGTCGTCGAAGGAGAAGTGTGAGCTGAATTCGTCTTCCATAGGGAGTTGCCTCTCGGGAGTTGGAAAGGGTTCGTGGATGTGCGGTTTTGGGGATGGTGGATCGTGGATGATAGACGGTTTTCGACGTGCCGGCGTCAGGGCGTGGCTGGAAAACCATCCCCCACCGGCCCTCTACCATCCACCAGTTACAATTCGTCAAACCAGGCTTTCATGCGGCCGGTGATGCGGGACACGAGCGTGTCGCCGGGCACGGGCGCGTTCGGGCCTGCGGCGGCGCGCTGGCCCATGTCACCGGCCAGCGGCTCCCCGCCGATGACCTCCGGGCGCATCCCGTAGAAGACCAGCCCGACGGCCGTGGCAAACTTCGGGTCGCTGACCTCCTCGACGAGGCCGCCGTCCAGCCCCATCGGGCGGCCCACGCGCGCCTCCATGCCCAGCACGTCGGCGGCCAGATCGGCGGTGCCGTCGATCAAGGAGCCCCCGCCGGTGACGACGGCCCCCGCCGCCAAGTGTCGTGCGTGGCCGCTGCGCTTGATTTCGATCTCGGCGATTTCGAGGATTTCCTCCATGCGCGGCTGAATGATCTGCGCCAGCGTCGAGCGCCCGATGCTCTTCTCGGAGCGTCCGCCGATGCCGGGAATCGTAATCATCTCGTCTTCGCCGGCGTAGTCGATCAGCGCGGTGCCGAAGCGGCGCTTGAGCCGTTCGGCGTGCTCGCGCATCACGCCGAGGCCCTTACGGATGTCGTCGGTCACTTTGTCGCCGGCCACGGCGATCACGGCGGTGTGGCGAATCGTGTTGTCCTCGAAGACGGCCACGTCGGTGGTGCCCCCGCCCACGTCGATCAGCGCGGTGCCCACTTCCTTTTCGTCGTCGTGGAGGACCGAGAAGCTGCTGGCCAGCGGCTCCAGCACGATATCCGCCACGGTAAAGCCGGCCTTCTCGATGCAGCGGTAGACGTTCTTGGCCGCGCTGACGAGCCCGGTGATGATGTGCACGTTGGCCTCCAGGCGCACCCCGCTCATGCCCACGGGGTCGGCCACGCCGTCCTGCCCGTCCACGATGAACTCCTGCGGGATGACGTGCAGGATCTCGCGGTCGGCGGGCATGGCCACGTGCATCGTGTCTTCGAGCAGCCGTTGCACGTCGGGCTGCGTGATCTCGCCGTTGCGGCGAGAGATGGTGATGACGCCCCGGCTCTGAAAGCTCTGCACGTGGTCGCCCGCGATGCCGATGATGACGCTCTCGACCTCGACGCCGGCGGCGCGCTCGGCCTCCCCGACGGCTTTCTGCACCGCCCCGACGGTCTTGTCGATGTTGACGACCACGCCTCGGTTCGAGCCTTTGCTCTCGGCCATGCCGACGCCCAGGATGTTGACGCGCCCGTGCTCGTCAGTTGCAGAGACGACCGCGCATACCTTCGTCGTGCCGATGTCGACGCCGACGACGATCTGCTCATTTTTGGCCGGCCCTTCACCGTTCTGGTCAAAGGCGCCGTTTTCGGGGAAGTCGCTGTCGTGGAACGTGTTGCTCATGGCGTGGCCCCTCGGGGGTTGGGAGGGTGGAGGTGTGGGAGTGGGGGAGTTCTCCGCTACGGGCGGAAACGAAGATCCCAGGCGTAGGGGCACGATGCTCGCTCTAAAAGCACTCGCCGCTGCGCTTACAGTCGCTTACAGCATCGCGCCGGTACATGGCATTAGTCGGTGGAATCAATCGGCGAAAACGAATCTTGCCGCGCGACGATCTGGCCGTCGAAGCGCAGGTCGATCTTCCGGAAGACGGTGCGCGGCTTTTCGCGGACGGCCTGCCGCCAGAAGGCCACCAGCCGGCGCAGCTTCTGGGAGAAAGCGCCGGTACCCAGCCGCACCGTGGCGCTCGGGCCGCGCCCGCCGGGCCGCACCGTGCGCAGGCGGATCCCCCCTTCCCTGCCGACGCGAATCTCGGAGACGAGCGCGCGGGCGTCGTCGCTTTCGGCGAGCGCCCCCAGCAGGGCGCGTATTGCCTCCCGGCCGGTGGGTCGCAGCGGCTGGAAGTCCTCGGCGAGGCCGCGCACGAGCGGCACGTCGAAGGCCGCGTCGTTTTTTTCGGAAAGCGGGAGCGGGTAGCCGGCGGCATCGAGGTAGTAGGCCCCCTCGCCCCCCTGCATCACCAGCGCAGCGGGGGTGCGCTCGGTCACGCGGATGCGTAGCGTCCCGTCGGAGGAGCGGCTCGCGGCGGCGCTCTCGACCCACGGGTGGCGCTCGGCGCGGTCGGCCACGTGGCGCGGCTGGAGCTGGTAGAGCGCCTGCCCCGTATCGACCCGCGTGAGGCGGCGGATCGAATCGGGCGCGGCGCGAGTGGCGCCTTCCACAGCGACGCGGCGCACGGGGACCGAGCGGTGCCAGCGCCAGCCCAGCGTGGCGGCCGCGCCTACCGCCGCCAGCACGAGGGCGACCCCGGCGAGGCGAAGCCAGCGCCGGCGCGCAGGGCGGCCTTCGGTACGTGCATTTGGCTTTTCCACGAGGTCGGGGCGCATCGCGCCCGTACAGGGATCGAAAAATCACGAAGTCGCGTTGCCGCCCGGCGCGTCTTCCTGCGCAGGCGTTTCTTCTTGCATCGGGTTGTTTTCGGCAGGGGCGCCGTTGGCGTCGGCGCGCGGCGGGGGGGGCGCGGCGGCCCCGGAGAGGTCGTCGGACCGCTGATCGAGAAAGCGCTGGCCGTAGCGGTACACGTCGCCCGCCCCGAGCGTGATGACGAGGTCCTCCGGCTGCACGTGCTCGCCGAGGAAGTCGGGCAGTTCTTCCTTGTCTTCCACATAGTGCACGTCGCGGTGGCCGTAGCGCACGGCCCCCTCGGCCAGCAGCTCGCCGTCGATGCCTTCGATGGGGTCCTCGCGCGAGCCGTACACGTCCGTCACGACGAGCGTATCGGCGTTGAAAAACGCGCGCGCGAAGTCGTCCTGAAAGTCGCGCGTACGGCTGTACAGGTGCGGCTGGAAGACGGCCACGAGCCGCCGCTCCGGCCAGCCGACGGAGGCGGCCTCGAGCGTAGCGGTGATCTCGGTGGGGTGGTGCGCGTAGTCGTCGAGGACGAGCACGCCTTCGTCGGTCTCCCCCACTTGCTGGAAGCGCCGCTCGACCCCGCTGAAAAGGCTCAGGCCCTCTTTGATCTTCTCGAAGGGCGTCTCCAACTCCAGCCCCACGGCCACCGCTGCGAGCGAGTTGCGCACGTTGTAGACGCCGGGTACCTGGAGTTCGATTTCGCCGAGGCGCTCCTCGCGGTTGTACGCGTCGTAGACGGTGCGCCGCCCCTCCTGGCGAATGTTCTCCGCACGGATCTCCGCCTGGCGGCTCGTGCCGTACGTCACCACGCGCCGCTCGATCTGCCCGATGATCTCTTGCACCATCGGGTCGTCGAGGCAGCAGATGGCCGCCCCGAAAAACGGCACCGCGTTGGCATATTGCACGAACGCGCTCTTGATGTCCTCGAGGTCGGCGTAGGTGTCGAGGTGGTCGGCCTCGATGTTGGTGATGACCGCCAGCGCGGGGGTGAGGCGCAAGAAGGTGCGGTCGTACTCGTCGGCCTCCACGATGATGACGTCGCCCTGCCCGGCCACGGCGTTCGAGCCGAAGACCGTCACCTTCCCGCCCACGATGATCGTGGGATCGAAGCCGCCCTCGGTCGTGACCATCCCGGCCATCGAGGTGGTGGTCGTCTTGCCGTGGGTCCCGGCGATGCCGATGCCGAACTTCATGCGCATCAGCTCGCCCAGGATCTCGGCGCGTGGAATGAGCGGGATGCGGCGCTGCTCGGCCTCGATGGTCTCGGGATTCGTCTCGGGGTTGACCGCCGAGGAGTAGACCACCGCGTCGGCCTCGCCGACCTGGCTGGCGGCGTGGCCCTCGTGAACACGCGCGCCCAGTTCTTCGAGGCGGGCGGTCGCGTCGCTGGTCTTGAGATCCGAGCCGGTCACGTGGTAGCCCCGGTTCAGGAGCACCTCGGCGACCGAGCTCATGCCGATCCCGCCGATCCCCACCATGTGGATCTGCTGGATGCGACCCAGGGCCGGTTGGCTGCGTCGTTCTTGCTGCTGACTCATCGCTGCTTCGGGAAAGTCGGGCTTGGAGGAGCGAGTGCAGAAGGCGCGCGCTTTGCCAGAGGCACGTGACCTTTCGTACTCGTTCCCCGGCCCCCGCTGTTCGCGGTGCGCGGCGGGCGGTATGTAATTTGCTGCTTTCGGCATGGCGGTTTAGCTGTCAGCCTTCAGCTTTTAGCGGTCAGCTTGTCGGGGCGCGGCGGGCGGTCGTTTCACGTTTCGGTGTTGCCTCCCTCTTCCCTTTTTTTCTTTTCCCTTTCCCCTGCGCCGCTCCAGCCCGCCAGCGAGAGCACGCTGTGGGCGATGTGGCGGGCGGCGTCGGGGCGGGCGAGCTGGCCGGCGGCGCGGGCCATCTGTTGGCGGCGCTCCTCGGAGGCCAGCAGGTCGCGCACCTCGCCGGCGAAGCGGTCGTCCAGTTCGGGCTCGGGCAGGAGGACGGCCGCGCCCTCCTTTTCCATGCTGCGGGCGTTTTTGGTTTGGTGGTCTTCGGTGACGTTCGGTGAGGGGACCAGCACCGACGGCGTCTTCGTCACCATTAGCTCCGAGCACGTGATGGCGCCGGCGCGGCAGAGCGCGAGGTCGGCCCCGGCGTAGGCGAGGTCCATGCGGTCGATGAACTTCACCAGATTCATCCGCTCGCCGGGTCCGGTTTCGGTCTCCACGCGGCCCGAAAGGGCGTCGTAGTAGCGCGCGCCGCACTGCCAGAGGATGTGCAGTTCCGGATGGTCTTCCAGGAGCGCCGCGTAGTGCGCCTCCATCGCGTCGTTGAGCGCCCGGCTGCCCAGCGAGCCGCCCGTGAGCAAGAGTAGCGTCGCCTCCTCGGGCACATCGAAGTGCGCGCGGCCCTCCGAGCGCGCGGCCTCTTTGAGCGCCCTGCGCGTCGGGTTGCCACTTAGGATACACGGCACGTTCGAGAGGTAGTCGCGCGCTTCGTCGAAGGCGATGTGCACCTGCGCGGCGCGGCGCGAGAGCAGTTTGTTGGTGAGACCGGCGTAGGCGTTCTGCTCCTGGAGGACCAGCGGGCGGGCCCGCAGGGTGGCCGCCAGCAGCACCGGCCCGCTTACGTAACCGCCCGTGCCGACGGCCACATCCGGGTCGAAGTCGCCGACGAGGCGGAAGCTGTCGATCATGCCCTTCGCCAGTTTGAAGGGGAACTTGAGGTTTTCGGCCGTGAGGCGGCGCTGGACGCCGCTTACGGTGATCGGGCGGATTTCGTAGCCGGCTTCCGGCACCTTTTCCCATTCCATGCGGTCGCGCGTGCCGGCGAACATAATCGCCGCGTCGGGGGCGATCTCTTTGACCGCATCGGCAATGGCGACGGCGGGGTAGACGTGCCCGCCCGTGCCGCCGCCGGCCAAAAGGATGCGTGGAGGTCTGGGCATGTTGGGTGCGGGAGTGTGGGTGTGCGGGAGCCGCGTTGCCGAAAAACACCGCAGGGGGCGCCCCTGCCGGGCCTTACCCGGCCGCATGGCGAGAAATGTTGAGAAGAATGCCGAGCATGATGCCGTTGGAGAGCATCGCCGTACCCCCGTAGGAGACCATCGGCATCGGCAGGCCCGTTACCGGGAGCAGCCCGCAGGCCACGCCCGCGTTCACGAAGCCGTAGAGCGCGACGGTGACGGTGAGGCCCGTTGCCAGCACCAGCCCCAGGGGGTCGGGCGCATGACGGGCGATGCGCATGAGCCCGCGAAAGAGAAAGGCCCCGAAGAGCACCAGCAGCACGCCCGCCCCCAACAGCCCGTACTCCTCCGCGACGATGGCGAAGATGAAGTCGTTGTAGGGCGCCGGCAGGAAGTCGCGCTGCACGCCCTTGCCCGGTCCCACCCCCAGCAGCCCGCCCCGCGCGATGGCGATCTTGGCCTGCTTGGCCTGGTAGCCCTCGGCGCGCTCGCCGAGCGCCTTCTCCGTTTCGGTGCCGGGGAAGAGGTTCATGCCGGTGTACGCCTCCATCCGCGCCGCCCGGTTGGGGGAGAAGCAGAGGAGCAGGAACGCCCCCGCCAGCCCCGCCGCCGCCAGCCCGCCGAGCTGGAGGACGCTCACGCGCGCCACAAAGCACATCAGCATCACAGCCATGAGCACGATGAAGGCCGTCGAGAGGTCGTCCATCCCGATCAGCGCGATGGTGGCGAAAACCCAGAAGAACACGGGCGTAAAGGCGCGCCCGAAGCTCTTGATGTAGCCCTGCTTTCTCACCAGCAGTGTCGCCACGTAGAGCAGGAGCGCCCCTCTCGCCAGCTCCGAGGGCTGGAAGCCGACGCCCGCCAGCTCGATCCATCGCTGCGCCCCGCCGCGCGCCACGCCGACGAGCTTCACTGCCACCAGCAACCCCAGTGCTCCGATCAGGAGCGGCTTGCTGATGCGCGCGAGGAAGCGGTAGTCGATCACGCTGAAGAGCGCCATCGCCCCCAGCGCCACGCCGATGCGCACCACGTGGCGCGCGAGGTAGTCCGTCGTCCCCGCGCCGCCCGCGAGAAACGCCGTCGCGCTGTAGACGGCCACCGCGCCCAGCGCCGCCAGCGCCAGCGCGATCCACGCCACGTAGCGGTCGGCAGCCCCGAGGCCGTTCCAGTACGTTTTGAGCGTTGCGGTCATGAGCTGGAAGGAGGATGTCGCTGTTTTTCAGTCGAGTGGATCGTCCGCTCGCTGCGCTCGCTTGTTTGTGAATGGTTTTCGCGTGGCGGGCGCGTTGCTGGGCGAAAACCATCTACCATCCACGATCCACCATCTACAAGTTGAGAACCAGTCGCCGAAAAGTGTCGCCGCGCTCTTCGTAGTTTTCGTACATGTCGAACGACGAGCAGGCCGGGCTCAAAAGCACCACGTCGCCGTCGCGGGCCAGGCGCTGGGCCGCGCGCGTGGCTTCCTCCATCGTCGCCACGCGCTCGCTTTCGGGCCCCTCCGCCCCCAGTTCGCGCATCACCGTATCGGCACTTTCGCCCAGGGCGATCACGGCACGCGCCTTCTCGCGCAAGAGCGGCTTGATCGCAGAGTAGTCGTTGCCCTTGTCGCGCCCCCCGGCGATCAGGACGACCGGCGCGTCGAAGCTTTCCAGCGCGTACCAGACGGCGTTGACGTTGGTGGCCTTCGAGTCGTTGACCCAGCGCACGCCCTGCGCGCCGGGGCCGTTGCCGCTGGGGCCGTTGCCGCTGGGGACGCCCGCCGCCGAGGTCGTGCGCACCAGCTCCAGCCGGTGCGGCACGCCCTCAAACGTCGTCAGGCTCTCGCGCAGGATCTCGGAGCGCACCTCCATGATGCGCGCGGAGATCGCCGCCGCGAGCGTGTTTTGCAGGTTGTGTTGCCCCCGCAGGGAGGGCGCGCGTTCGTCAGCCAGCATAAGCGGTTCCTCTTGGCCGTGAATGCGAAAGATGATGCGCCCCTCGTCGTCGATGAAGGCGCCCTCTTCGACTTCCGCCTGCGTCGAGAAGGCCAGCGCCTTCAGCCCGCGCCGCCGGGCGACCTTTTCGACGAAACCGCGCACGAGATTGTCGTCGTGGTTGTAGACGAGCACGTCGTCTTCCCGCTGGTTCTCGAAGAGGCGGAATTTGCTCTGCGCGTAGTCGTTGAAGTTGTTGTCGTAGCGGTCGAGGTGATCGGGCGTCACATTCAGAAGCGCGGCCACGCGCGGGCGAAACGTGTCGATGTGATCGAGCTGGAAGCTGGAGACTTCCAGGGCAACCACGTCCTGCGGTGTGGCCTCGGCCACGTAATCGCTGAACGGATAGCCGATGTTGCCGGCCACGATGACCTCGCCACCGTCGCTGCTCTCTTTTTGCTGAACATGCTGCCGGAAGAAGTGCCCCGCCAGGCTGGTGGTGGTCGTCTTGCCGTTGGTGCCGGTGATCGCCACGACCGGTGCCTCGCAAAACCACGACGCCGCCTCGATCTCCGAGTAGACGGCCAGCCCGCCGCGCCGCGCCTGCCGCACGATGGGCGCGGAGGAGGGCACGCCCGGGCTCACGACGAAAAAGTCCGCCTCCAGCGCGCGCCGCGTGTGCTCGCCGAACTCGTACTGGATGCCCGCTTCGCGCAGCGCCTCCTCGAGCCCGCGCGTTGCCTCGCCGTGCTCGGTGAGAAACACGTCTGCGCCCGCCCCGGCCAGGAGCCGCGCCGCCGCCCGCCCGCTGCGCGCCCCGCCCACGACGGTGGCGGCCTTGTCTTTTACTTGCGAAGGAGACATAACGAGAGGCATTGCTTCTTTTGTGCGTTGCCGTTCTGTGTGGGAGTATGGGAGTGCGGGGGCGTGGGCGTTCGCAAGTGGAGAAGTCACTCCCTCGCTCCCTCGCTCCCGCACGCCCGCCCCCGCAGCGAGCTACCGAATTCTCAGGGTCAAAAGCGCGGCGATGACGGTGACGGCGGTGATGATCCAGAAGCGCGTGACGATCTTCGACTCGTGGGTGCCGCGCGCCTCGAAGTGGTGGTGAAACGGCGCCATCAAAAGCAGGCGCTCGCCCCGACCACGCGTGCGGCGCGTGTACTTGAACCAGAGCGTCTGGCAGATCACCGAGAGGGCTTCGAAGAAGTAGATCGCTCCGAGCACCGGCAAGAGCAGTTCCTTGCGGATCATGATCGTGACCGCGCCGATGGCCGCGCCCAGCGCCAGCGAGCCGGTGTCGCCCATGAAGACCGTCGCCGGGTAGCCGTTGAACCACAGGAAGCCGAAGCACGCTGCCGCCAGCGCTGCCACGAAGACCGACAGCTCCCCGACCCCTGGCAGGTAGGTAATGTTCAGAAAATTGGCCGCGAGCTGGTTGCCCGAAGCGTAGGTCAGCACCAGCAGGCCCATCACCACGAAGGCGCTCACGCCGGTCGTCAGCCCGTCGAGGCCATCGGTGAGGTTCACCGCATTCGAGACGGCGGTGATGATGAAGACGACCACCGGCACGTAAATGACCCAGCCGATGTCGTAGGCCACGACCCCTTCGAGAAAGTTGTAGTCGAAAACGCGGTTTTTGAAGAAGGGCAGGTACGTGATCGTGTGGAACTCCTGAAAGCCCGGCCAGAAGTAGAGCACCAGCCCCACGATGACCCCGATCCCGACCTGCGCGGCGATCTTGATGAGGGCCATCGTCAGGACGGCCAGCCAGACGTAGACCTCCGCCAGCGCGCCCCACAGGAGCGTCGAGACCAGCACCGCCATCAGAATCACGATTCCGCCCATTGTGGGCGTGCCGGATTTGTGCGCGTGGCTCACCGCCCCGGCCGATTCGCCCTCGCGGACGCTCTCGCCGAGTTGCTGCCGGCTCAGCCAGTTGATGATCCATCGTCCTCCGAAGAGCGCGAGAATGAGCGAGGTGATCGCCGCCAGCGCAGCGCGCACCGTCAAAAACTGAAACACCTGAAAGCCCGTCGGCTCGTAGGTGGCTTCCAGATACTGGATGAAGTAGTAGAGCATGAAACCAAAAGCGGAGCGAAGAAGGCGGCAGGCGGTCTTCCCAAGACGGGCGGTCTTCCTAAAAAGAGAAGAACCGGGGCTTTAAGTATTGCCACCGGCGGGGGCATTTCCGAAGCTCTTCTTCGCTTCTTTGCGGTCGTCGAAAGGCTGCCGGTCGGTACCGACGATCTGGTAGGTTTCGTGTCCCTTCCCGGCGATCAAGATTACGTCGCCGTTCTGCGACTGGCGCGCCGCCTCCCGAATCGCCGCGCGCCGGTCCTCCACGAAAAGCACGTCCTCCGGCGTCTTCAGCCCGCCGCGAATTTCCTCAATGATCGCGCCGGGGTCTTCGGTGCGCGGGTTGTCGCTGGTGACGATGACGCGGTCCGCCAAGCGCTCGGCCGCGCGGCCCATCGCGGGGCGCTTGGTGCGGTCGCGGTCGCCTCCGCAGCCGAAGACGCACCACAGCGTGGCGGCCTCGTCTTTCAGATTGCGGAGGGCCTGCAAGACGTTCTCCAGCGCGTCGGGGGTGTGGGCGTAGTCCACCACGACGGCGCGCTCTCCTTCGCCCTCGTTTTCGGAAAAGCGCAGCTGCTCGAAGCGGCCCGGCACGGGCGGGGCCTCGGCGAGGGCGTCGAGGGTTTCGTCTTGGCGGTAGCCCATCGCGCGGGCGGCCCCGTAGGCGGCGGCGAGGTTGTAGGCGTTGAAGCGCCCCACCAGCCGGAAGGCACGCGGGGCGGCCCCGTCGAGGCGCAGGTGCAGGCCGTCCAGGTGATTTTCGACGATTTCCAGGCGCACGTCGCCGCTTTCGCCGAAGGAGATGGTGCGCGCTTTCGCGTCGGCCGCGACCGCTTCGCCGGCGCTATCATCGGCGTTGTAGAGGGCCACGCTACCGGCGGGAAGGGTGTCGAAGAGACGCTTCTTGGCCGCGCGGTACTTCTCGAGGGTGCCGTGGTAGTCGAGGTGCTCCGGCGTCAGATTGGTGAAGATGCCCACCGCGAAGCGCGTGGCGCGCGTGCGCTCCTGGTCGAGCGCATGGGAGGAGACCTCTACCGCGCCGGCGGTGCAGCCGTTTTGGACAGCGGTGCGCAGCATCCTCTGAAGCTGGACCGGCCCGGGCGTGGTAAGCGCGGAGCCTTTCGCGCCGGTGCCCAGGTCCGTCTCCATCGTGCCGATGAGGGCCGTCTGCTCGCCGAGTGCGCGGAGCGTGTGGCGCACGAGGTAGGCGGTCGTCGTCTTGCCGTTGGTGCCGGTGATGCCGGCCAGCTTGAGCTCGCGCGAGGGGTCGCCGTGAAAGGCCGCCGCCGCTTCCGCCAGCGCCGCGCGCGTGTCGCAGGAGCGCACGAACGCCGCCTCGCCGGCGGAGCGCACAGCGGCCCCGTCCCCAGCGGCGGCCTCGGCGGGGAGGGGGTCGGCGGACTCGATGGAACCGCCGTTTCCTTCCGGCACCTCTTCGCACAACACAGCCGCCGCCCCGTTCTCGACCGCCTGCTCGATGAACTGGTGCCCGTCGGTCTCGTGGCCGCGCACGGCGACGAACAAACCGCCCGGCCCAACCTGGCGGCTGTCATCGGCGATGTGATCGATCTCGGTGTCGCGCGTCGCCTCGGGAAGCGCCCGGTCGGGCCGCACCGCACCCGTGCCGCTCGCGGGGAGCAGCCGGGCGTTGGCAAGGCGTCGCAGGAGCGTGGCGAAGCGCATGAGCTTTCGCGGTTTCCGAGTTCGGGGTTGAAGGTTCGGAAGGAGCGTTTTCGGGCCGTGCGTGGTTGGCGGTTTGTAAGGCTGCTGATATGGAAGCGTCGGGCCGGCTGCAGCGCGCAACACGCGCGCGCATCACGCAACACGTTTTCAATTCGCCGTCAGCGTCGCACGCTCGGGCAGCGGCGTGCCGGGAGCGGGCGTCTGCGCGCGCACGACGGCGCCGTCGCCTTCGAGCTGGACGCCGACGTCGCGGGCGGCCAGCCAGTGGCGCGCCCGGCGCGTGGCGTGGCCGGTGAGGTCGGGCAGGCGCCGGGTCTCGTTCGGGAGCGGGGTGGCCTCCAGGGCTGCGCGATCGCGGGCGAGGCGCGTCGCCTCCGGGGTGTCCTTTGGCGAATCCGCTTCCGGCTGGAGGCGCCCGGCCATCTGGGGGAAGGTCGTCGCCCAGCGGCGGGCCACGCGGCGAAAGACCGGCGCGGCCACGACGCCGCCGTAGATGCTGGACTCCGGCTCGTCGTAGACGACCGCGAGGACGACCTCGGGATCGTCGGCGGGGAAGAGGCCCGCGAAGAGCGCGCGGTACTTGCCGGCCCGGTAGCGCCCGCCGATCACCTTGCGCGCGGTGCCTGTCTTTCCGGCCACGCGCAGGCCCGGCACGCGGGCGCGCTCGGCGGTGCCTTCCTCGCCGACGACGCGCTCAAATACAGGGCGCAGTTTTTTCGCCGTCTCGCGGCTGAAGGCGCGGCGCAGCGAGTCACGGTAGGGCGCGTCTTCGGCCACGCTCCACGTGGTTTTTCCCGTCACGCTGGTGCGGCGCTGCACGACGTACGGCTGCACGACGCGCCCGCCATTGGCGAGGGCCGCGTAGGCGACGGCCAGTTGCAGCGGCGTGGCCGTCACCCCATACCCGATGGCCAAGCGCGACTGCGAAGGGCGGTGCCAGCGCGCAGGTTTGCGCAGGCGGCCTTCCACCTCACCGGGCAGGTCGATCCAGGTGCGCTCCCCGAAACCCAGATCACGGATCTGGCGATAGAAGGCCCCCGCGGGCACTTTCATGGCCGTCTTGGCCGCGCCGATGTTGCTGGATTTGACGATCATCTCGGCAAGCGAGATGGTGCCGTTGGCGTGGGTGTCGCGCAGCGTGCGCCCGCCGATGCGCGCAGCCCCGTTGCCCGTCTCTATCGAATCGCGCAGGCCCGCGACGTTCTCTTCCAACGCAGCGACGGCGGTCATGAGCTTGAACGTCGAGCCGGGTTCGATCTGGTCGGTAATGATGCGGTTGCGCCGCGCGGATTGCGGCGAGGCGTTCGGGCGGTTGGGGTTGTAGGTCGGAACGCTGGCCATCGCCCGTACCGCCCCGGTTTCCGGATCGAGCGCGACGGCGGCGCCCCAGTCGGAGCCAGACTCGCGCAGGCCGCGACGCAGCTCTTCTTCGAGAATGGTCTGCCGCACGAGGTCGATGGTAAGGTGGAGGTTCTGCCCGTGCTGCGGTTTCTTCTGCGGCGCGTCCAGGAGCGCCTCGATGCGGCCGGCCCGGTCGCGCCGCGCGACGCGGTAGCCGGGCTCCCCGCGCAGGTGTTCGTCGTAGCGCAGCTCCAGCCCAGCGAGGCCCTGCCCGTCGGCCCCGGTGTAGCCCAGGACGTGCGCGGCGGTGCGCCCATAGGTGTAACGCCGCCCGAAGCGGGGCGTGAGGATGGTGCCCGGCACGCCCAGCGTGTCGATTGCTTCTTTCTGGCGGGGCGGGAGGCCGCGCGCAAGACGTACGTACTCGGGGCTGGCGCGCTCGGCGACGGCGCGGCGGTAGCTACGGGCGCGCCGGCCCGTGAGGTCGGCCAGCGCCGCGTAGAGCCGCTCGCTTTTCGCCTCGAAGCCGTTCACCGTCGGGTCCGCGGCCAGGTCGTAGCGTGCGGTGTTGACGGCGAGGGCGCGCCCCCGACGGTCGAGAATGCGCCCGCGCATGGCCGGCACGTTCAGGCGCGCGGTGCGCTGCTCCTGGGCGCGCTCGGTGAGGGCCTCCCCCTGGCTGCCTTGAACCCACGCCAGGCGCGCCCCCACCGCCAGCGGCAAGGCCGCCAGCACGGCCAGCACGGCATACATGCGCACGGTCATTTCGTCGCGGGCGTCCACAGCGTTGCGGTTGCGGGTTTCGAAGGTTCGTTTTTCGAGTCGTAGGGGCACGGGGTCGTAGAGGCACAATGCGCTGTGCCCCCGCTCACGGCGCAGCGCCGGCGCCAGGCGCGTCTTTCACGTCGATCACCGGACCGCGCGCCAGGCCCTCCTCCAGCCCCAGTTCCTCGGCGCGGCGGTAGACGACCGCCGGCGCAGTGGCTTCATCGAAGGCGCTCTGCAGGCGGTTTTTTTTGAGTTGCAGGCGCTGGCGCTCCGCGCGCGCCTCTTCTATGTCCGTCAGGAGCGCCTGCGTGGCGTGCACATGGCCGATGTAGAGCGCGCACGCACCCGCTGCCGCCAGCACCCCCAGCACGAAACGCGGCGTGGAAAGCCCCGCCAGCAGCCCTTGCCGTTCGCGCTCCTCGGCGCCGGAGAGGTCGCCCCAGCTGGGCAGGGGGGCGTTGCTGCGTTTGTTCTTCGTCGTTGGCATTCGAGTGTGGGAGTGCGGGGGTGTGGGCGTTGCTGCCTTGCAGCACGTCTGTTGCTCAAAAACCATCTACGATCCACCACCCACCCGTTTGCGCCACTCGTCCACCGCGTCGTCGTCGCGGCGGGCGGCCACGCGGAGGCGGGCGCTTCGAGCACGCGCGTTGCGCTGGATTTCGTCCTCATCGGCGGTGAAGGGGCTGCCGTCGGTCGTCTCCAGCGGCGCGATGCGGTGGCCGTAGAGGTCGCGCACGGGCGTGCTCTCGAAATGGCCGTGACGCAGGAAGCGCTTTGCTCGGCGGTCTTCCAGCGAGTGGTAGCTGATGACCGCCGTACGCCCGCCTGCCTTCAACGCGCCGGGCAGGGCGTGGAGCGCCGCTTCGAGCGCCTCCAGCTCGCCGTTGACGGCGATGCGCAACGCTTGGAAGACGCGCGCGAGCGTTTTCGTCTCGTCCGGGGGGATGACGGCGGAGCGCACCGCCTCGGCCAGCGCGCCGGTCCCCCGAAGCGGGCGCGCCTCGCAAACAGCGCGGGCGATCTGCGGGGCGCGCCCCTCCTCGCCGTAGTCGTAGAGCAGCTGTTTGAGGTCGTCTTCCGGCCAGTCGTTGACGACCTGCGCGGCGGTGCGCCGCCCGCCTTCGCGGTCCATGCGCATGTCGAGCGGCCCGTCTTTCCGAAAGCTGAAGCCGCGCCTCGCTGCGTCGATCTGGTGGGAAGAGACGCCCAGGTCCAGCAGCACCCCGTCCACCGGCCCGCCGCCGGGCGCGTGCGCCTCCACCAGCGACGCGAGGCGGGCGAAGTTGCCGCGCACCGCGACGAAACGGCCCGCCTCCTGCGCCTCCGCCAGCCGGTCGCGCGCCGCCGCCAGCGCCTCGGGGTCGCGGTCGATCCCGACGACGCGGCCCTCCGGCGCGAGCGTCTCGAGGAGCGCCGCCGCGTGGCCCCCGCCGCCGAGGGTGGCGTCGACGTACGTGCCCGCCGGGTCGGTGACGAGCCGGCGCGCGACCGCTCCCACCAGCACCGGCGCATGGTAGCTGCCGGCGAACGCGCCGCGCGCGGTCTCGCTCGTTTCGCTATGGTCGCCTTGCTTGCTCATGTCGGTTTGCTGCGCGTGCCGCGTTTGTTGCGCGTGCCGCGTGGCTTCGCCGCCGGGGTCGGACCGCCGGTCGCGCCGACAGCGCAACGCGACGTTCAGCTCGAAGGCGGGAACGGCAGAAAGCGTGGGCATCGCTTCGGGGCAGGTTGTTCGGTTTGCCGGGCGGTTCAGTCGAAAATCCAGAATCGCAAGCCGAAAAATTGCTACGCGCCCATGACGCGCTCGGCGAGAGTTTCGTACTCGGCGGGCTGTTCGTTCATGTATCCGTCGAAGACCTCAGGGGACCAGATCTCGACGTGGTCGAAGGCGCCGATGATGAGCCCCTCCCCGTCAATTTCAGCAAAGTCGATCAAGGGGGTCGGGAGTTTAATGCGGCCCTGCGCGTCGAGGGTGACCTCCTCGGCCCAGCGCATAATGATACGCACGAAGTGGCGCGCCTCGCGGTCGTAGCGGCTGAGATTGGCGATTTCCTCTTCTTCCATCGTCGTCCAAGTGTCCAGCGGGTAGAGGTAGATGCACTGATCGAAACCGCGTGTAACGGTGAAGGTCTCGCCGGCCTCGGGGCTCAGTTCTCCCCGCATCTTGGCCGGAATCGTGACCCGGCCCTTGCTGTCGACAGAGTATTCGGCCTGTCCTTTGAATCCGGCCATGAGGAGCGAGGCGCGAGCGGACCGCCGAGGAGCCGGGCCATCGAGGCGGGAGCATCGCGCGCTGGTTTGGGAGCGTCGAAAAGAGCGTTGGGCACATTCCCCACTTTTCCCCACGGGCCTTATAAGGTACGGGTTTTCGGGGGCAAGTCAAGGATTGAGCGTCCCAAATGCGCCTTTTTCGGGGACTCCGGAGCGTGTCCAGCGCATGTGCACATATAAAGACCGCCCCTCTTCCGCGCTTTGGGTGAAAACATGTTCACCATGCCGGCACGGGTGGTGAAAAAGTGTTCACCCTTTCCTACGTTGCAGGCCGGGGCCTCGCATGTGTGCCGCCGCGCCTGGCGCGAAGCGCCCTCTTTTCGACTTTACTTTTCTCTTTCCTCTATGAAAGACCGCCTGACCCAGCGCCAGAACGAAGGCTACGAGTTCATCCGCATGTTCGTGCGCGAAGAAGGCAAGCCGCCGACCCTGCGCGAGATCGGCGAGGCGCTGGGGATCCGCTCGACCAACGGCGTCTCGAAACTCCTCGACGCGCTGGAGCAAAAAGGCTACGTCGAGCGCGAGCCGCACGCCGCGCGCGGCCTTCGCCTGGTCGAAGAGGAGCGCGACCCCTTTGCGATGGACGCCGGGGCGCCGGACCTCCCGGTCGTCAGCCGCACGTCCAGCAGCCGTCCCGAAGAGTTGCGCAAGCGCCCGCGTCGCTATCTTGCAGTGGACCCGCGCCTGTTGCGCGAGGCCGACGACCCGGACGCCTGCCTCCTCGGCCGCGCCGGCGACGACGGCATGAACGGCGAGGGCATTCGCAAGGGCGACGTCCTCCTCATCGAAGAGCAGCGCGCCAACATGCTCGACAACGGCGACTTGGTCGCCTTCCTCGTCGGGGAGGAGTTGCGCGCCCGGCGCTTCTTCTACGCCAACGGCAAATTGCACCTGCGCCCCGCCGACGACCACTACACCGAAGAAACGTACCCGCCCGGCGACTCGGGCTGCCACCCAGTCGGGCGCGTGCTGGGGCTGTTTCGGACGTTTTGACTGCGGGGCGCGGCTCGACATGGCCACGCATGGCCCGCCGGGGCCGTCCGGTACAGGTACTCCTGCCGCTCTTTCGGCCACGCGCCCGGCTGCTCCTCTTCGATGAGGTCGTAGACGACCTCGCGGCTCTGGTCCGTGAGCAACGCCGCCTCCAGGCGTTCTTCTGGCAGGATGCGGGCGCGCGGCTCCATCGCCAAGTCTTGCGCAAACCGCGCGAGAAGCCGCTGATAAAATCAGCACGCGACCAGAAACGCACGGCCGACCGTCCCCAACATCTCTTCTCAGCCAACCGCGACGCCGGCTCGGTGTATCTTCCTTCCTTTCCCCTTCCCTTTTCCCTCAAGCCCAGTGGCCGATCGCCTCCTGCTTTTCACCGGCAAGGGCGGCACCGGCAAGACCACCTGCGCCGCCGCGACTGGCCTCAAAGCCGCCCGGCGCGGAAAACGGACGCTCGTCCTGTCGTCCGACCCCGCGCACTCGCTCTCCGACGCCTTCGACGCCGAGCTGGGACCGGAACCGCGAAAGGTCGCCCCGAACCTGCACGCCCAGGAGGTGGACCTCTACTACTCGATGCAGAAGTACTGGGGCAACATGCGCGAGCTGATGCTCAGCGTCTTCCGCTGGCAGGGCGTGGAGCAAGTCGCCGCCGAGGAGCTGGCCGCCCTCCCCGGCATGAACGAAGGCTCGGTGCTGCTGTGGCTCGAGAAGTTTTACGCCGAGGGCGATTACGACCTCATCATCGTCGACAGTGCCCCGACCGGTGAGACGCTCACGCTCCTGACGCTCCCGCAGGCCACGCAGTGGTGGCTCTCGAAGGCATTCCCGTTTCAGAAGACGGCCGTCAAGACGCTCGGCTTCGGCGTGCGCAAGGCCACCGGGCTGCCGCTCGACAAAGCCTACGACGACCTCGACTACCTCTTCGGGAAGTTAGAGAAGATCCAGGACGTCCTCGCCGACCCGGAGCAGACGTCGGTGCGCCTGGTGATGAATCCCGAGAAGATGGTCATCCAGGAGGCGCGGCGGGCCTACACCTACCTCCAGCTCTACGGCTACGGCGTGGACGCAGCCCTCGTCAACCGCGTGTGGCCGGACGAGGGCATCGGCCCCGCGATGCAGAAATACGTCGAGGCCCAGCGCGGCTACCTCGGGGCGATCAAAGGCAGCTTCGCCCCGCTCCCGATCCTAAAGGCCCCCCACCTTGGCGAGGAAGTCTTCGGTGTGGACCGGCTCGAAGCAATCGGCGACGCACTCTACGGCGCGGCCTCGGAAGGCGATGAGGACACCAGCGCAGGCGTCTACGACCCCGCCGCGCGCCTCTACGAAGCGCAGACGTACCGCGTGAAGGAAGAAGCGAACGGCTACCGCGTGGAACTGCACCTGCCGTTTCTGGAGGAAGAGGCGGTGGACGCCCGCCAGTTCGGCGACGAACTGGTCGTGCAAGTCGAAAACCAGCGGCGGCACTACGTGTTGCCAAACTTCCTCGGCTACTATACCTTGCAAGGTCACCGCCTGCGCGACGACGGCTGGCTGGAGGTGCGTTTTGCGCGGGACGCGAAGGGGGGTGAGCAGATTTGAGAGGATGTCCTCGCTCGACCTCCGCCCTGCCACTACGCTTCGCCCCCCTTCCCCTCCTCAAACCTTCCCATCTTCCTGCCATGGAAGTCCCCTCGATGCTGCTCAAGCAGCTCTACGACTACAACAGCCTCCACAACACCGGCGACGGCGACGTGCAGTTCACCGTCGTCAACCGCCTCAGCGATGCGAGCCTGACGAGCGTGGGGCGCGTGGCGCTCGACGGCGAAGCGGTAGCGCCCGAGAACATCCGCCTGTGCACCGGCGAGGGACAGACGCTCGCGCCCGGCGACGTCTCAGAAGAAGAGCCGCTGGCGCTCGCGGTGCAGCAGTCGCTCGACGTGGTGCTCGAAGGGCGCGGCCCGCTGGCGGAGGGCAAGCACGACCTCACCGTGGCTTTCGAGAGCAAGCCCTTTGGCGCGCTGACCCTCGAGGTCGAGGACGCGATCGAAGGCGAGCCGGAGCAAATGAAAAAAATTCCGCGCCGCGAGGGCGAAGACGACTACACCGCCGCCGCCGTGCAGGAGCGCCAGCAGTTCGTGCGCGACTTTACCGACGCCGATCCGGAGCACCTCTTCCAGCCGTCCTTTGCTCCCCAGGAGGCGAAAGGCAACATCGAGCACTACACCGGCGTGGCGCAGGTGCCGCTGGGCTTCGCCGGGCCGCTCACCGTGGCCGGCGAGGACGCCGAAGGCGACTTCCTCATCCCGATGGCCACCAGCGAAGGCACCCTCGTGGCCTCCTACAACCGGGGCATCAAGGTCCTCAACGCCAGCGGCGGCGTCACCACCACCGTCGTGGCCGACCACATGCAGCGCGCGCCCGTCTTCGCTTTCGAGGATGCCCGCCAGGCGCGCGACTTCACCTACTGGGTGGACGATCACATGGACGAGATCCGCGAAGAGGCCGAAAGCACGACCTCGGTGGGCAAACTCAAGTTCATCGACCACTACCTGTCCAACCAGTTTGCCTACCTGCGCTTCAACTACTCGACCGGCGACGCGGCGGGGCAGAACATGGTGGGCCGCGCCACCTTCGCCGCCTGCAGCTGGATCATCGCCGAGTACGGTGAGGAAAACATCGACCACTTCTTTCTGGAGAGCAACTTCGCGACCGACAAAAAGGGTAGCCGGGTCAACATCATGCGCACGCGCGGCAAGCGCGTCACTGCCGAGGCGACCCTCTCCCGCGAAGTCCTCGAGCAGGTCATGCGCGTGGAGCCGGAGGTGCTGGAC
Organism: Bacteroidetes bacterium QS_8_68_28; assembly: GCA_003022485.1. Taxonomy (GTDB): domain Bacteria; phylum Bacteroidota; class Rhodothermia; order Rhodothermales; family Salinibacteraceae; genus QS-8-64-10. Next base: position 25,086 of record PXTS01000087.1, on the reverse strand, counting down.
TACCATCTGCGCGTGGCCACCACCGGCGCCTTCTTCAGCGGCGCCAACAACAACGGCGCGCACTCCCCCAACGCCATCACCGCGATGTTCATCGCCACGGGGCAGGACGTGGCCAACGTGGCCGAGTCCTCCGCCGGCATTCTGTACAGCGAAATGACGCCGGAGGGCAACATCTACATCTCCCTCACGATCCCGTCGCTGATCGTGGCCACGCACGGCGGCGGGACGAACCTGCCGACGCAGCGCGAGTGCCTGAAGCTGCTGGGCTGCCGAGGCGCGGGCAAGGTGCGCAAGCTGGCCGAGATCATCGCGGGCGTGGCGCTGGCGGGCGAGGTGTCGCTCGGCTCGGCGATCTCCAGCAGCGACTGGGTGAGCAGCCACGAGAACTACGGGCGCAATCGGTAGCGGCGTAGCTGGACGGCAGACCGCAGACGACGGCAGACCGCAGACGGTGAACGCCCGCCTCCCACACAGCAACGCGCGGCGACGTTACGGGCGCGTTGCTTCTGCGCATAGTGCCTACGGACCCGTCGTAGCTCCCAAAAGTTGTTAGGCCACGCGTCCGAGGGATTTTTCGCCACCGCGCCCGCCTGCCCGGGGCGTTCATCCCCGAGGGGCAGGAGGACACGCTCCTACCGAGGCTTGCTCGTCCCGTGCCTTCGGGCGGCTCGCCGCCGCGGTGCTGCTACTCGCATTCAACCCTTGATTCACATTCGTAGGCTGAATCGCCTGTCAGGTCGCTCATTATCTCCAATACCACCAATACCATGAGTCATTTCGCCTCTCCCATCACCATCCTCGCGTTGGTGCTCGCCGGGTGCGCCCCTGCCAGCAACACCGTCGCCCAGGAGGCCACGCCCTCGCCCGTGCCCGCCGGGGGCGCCGCGGTCGAAGCCGTCGCCGACGGCTTTCAGTTCACCGAAGGCCCCTACTGGCGCCCCGAGAGCGGCATGCTGCTGTTCAGCGACATCCCGGCGAATACGATCTACCAGTGGCACCCCGAGGCCGACAGCACGAGCGTCTACCGCCGCCCCTCGGGGCGCTCGAACGGCATCGTGGCCGGGCCGGCGGAGGGCAGCCTGCTTCTCGCCCAGCACGGGTGGCGCCGCGTGGCGCGCGTGGCTCCCGACGGGCGCGAGACGGCCCTCGCCACTCACTACAACGGCCAGCGCCTCAACAGCCCCAACGACGTGGCCCTCCGCTCCGACGGCACCGTCTACTTCACCGATCCGCCCTACGGCGTCGAAGCGGAGGCGCGCGAGCTGGACATCGCCGGCGTCTACCGCTTCCCGCCCGGCGACGAAGAGCCGGTGCTCATTACCGACGAGTTCGCGCGGCCCAACGGCGTCGTGCTCTCGCCGGACGAGTCGCGCCTCTACGTCAACGACACGCGGCAGGGCCTCATCCGCGCCTACGACGTGGCCCCGAGTGGTGAAGTCTCGGGCGGCGAGGTCTTCGCGCGGCTGGAGGACCCGGACGCCGAGGGCGCCCCCGACGGCATGACGGTGGACGCGACAGGCCGCCTCTACTCCACCGGCCCGGGCGGGCTCTGGATCTTCGCCCCCGGCGGCGAGCAGCTCGACCGTATCCGTCTCCCCGCGCGGGCGACGAACGTGACTTTCGGCGGCGCGCAGGGCCAAACGCTCTTCGTCACGACCCCCTCGACGGTTTACCGCGTGCCCGTGGACGCCACCGGTGTGCGCTGATACCAGTTACCGAGGATCACAATGCATTCAGATGGATTGGCAACAGCCTAACGGTCTTCCGTTCACATGCTGCCAGCCTCGAAGATGCACAACCTCCCGCAGATCTCCGAGTCGCTCGACCTCTACGAGGAGGGCGGCCTCGACGGGCTGCGCGCGTTCGGAACGCCCGGCCCGGAGCCGGGCCAGCAGTCGATTCCGCCCGGCGCGATGCAGGCGCTCAAAGCGCGCCTCTCCGACGGGGAGCAAGGCTTCGGCAAGCTACAAAGAGATCCGACGGTGGCTTGAGGAGGAGCACGGCGTGGACTTGACCTATTCGACGGTGCATGGCATTGTGCGCTACGAGCTCGGGGCGAAGCCGAAGGCCCCGCGCCCGAGCCATCCTAAAAAAAAGAGCAGCACCAGATAGCTTTCCGAAGCGGGCTTTCGGCTCGTCTTGCGGGTATACGAGCCCGCGAGCAAGCCCGCGGCGGGGGAGCCCGCCCGGTTCGCCTGTTTTGCCAAGATGAGTGCCGCGTCGGGCTGATGCCGATCAAAAGGCGGCGCATCACCGCCCCAGGCACAAAGCCGATCAGTGGGCAGAAGCCCTCTTACGATTCGTTCTACCTCTACGGAGCCATCGAACCGGAGACAGGGCAGCGCTTCTTTCTCGAGCAAGAGCGCCTCAACACCGACGGCTACCAGTTTTTCTTGGACCAGTTTTCGCGTGCGTTTCCTCATAGCCTGAACGTGCTCGTGTTGGACAACGGATCCTTCCACAAGGCCAAGCGGCTCCGACTCCCGGCGGGCGCAAGAGCATATCTTTTTGCCGCCCTACAGCCCCGAACTCAACCCCGTCGAACGGTTCTGGGAGGAGCTCAAGGAGCGGCTTTCCTGCGAGCAGTTTACTTGGGCCTTGCATGATCATCTCTCCGACCTGCGGCAGCGAATGCGCCACCGCCTGGCGGAATACGCAAGCGAAGCGGTAGCTTCAATCACCGGATACCGGTACCTGCTGGATGCCGCAAGTGCATTGTCAACTTAGGTAATTGGTATGAGCAGGGGCCGCACCGTAGGGCGGGGCGCCGAGCCGGCGATGGCCACGCCGCTCCCTTGCGCGGGGCCTTCGCGGCCTCCACGCGCTCCTCAACGTGCCGGCGCAGCGCCTGGCGGTCTTCCTCGTCGGGCAGGCCCAGCGCGGCGATGGGTCCTTCGCGGGCGCGCAGCAGAAGCACCGGCGTGGCCGTTTTCCCGAGGAAGGGGCGCACCGCCGCGTAGCGCCGTTCGTGGCGGTGAAAGCGGCGCGCCGTCACGACCGCGGGCGGCCCCATCGTGTCGTACAGCAGGCGCATCTGCTCGCGCCCCCGCTCGACCGTTACCGCCTGGGGGCCGACCCGGACGACCGCTCGCGGGCGCCTCCCGACCACGCCCGCGCCCAGCCCCGCGAGGAGCGACGCCCCGGCGAGCCCGCCTGCCAGCGCGAGCGAGGGCATCCCGAAGAGCCCGGCTGCCGCTTCGGCAGCGTAGACGCCCATCAGCCCCGCCAGCGCGGCCCCCGTGAGCAACGCAATCTGGAGCGCCTCGGCGCGCAGGCGGTCGCCCGTGCGACGGCGCAGCGCCCGCCCCAGCGGCGAGAAGCACGGGTCGAAGCCGCCGGGAATGACGAACGGGGGCGGGGCGGACACAGGCGCGCGGCAGGCAACGCGAGAGAGGCGGCGGGTCCTCTCGAAAGCACAGCCGGCGAGAAGTGTCCCGGTTTAGAAACAGTTTCGATTTCAGATCGGAGCGAGCGTTGCCGCGCGGCCACGCTTCCTGGGGCTCTCAGCGCGAGGGGCCGCTATCGCTCTCGGCGCACCCCCGAGAGTACTTGGTCGCTACCGCTCCCGGCGCCTTTGCCTCGGGATCGGAGGCGGGCGTCCCGTAGGAGGAGAGGTCGAGCGTGCGGTCTTTTCGATACGACTTGTAGATCGTCCTAATCAGCGCGGTGGCCGGCACGGCGATCAGCGCGCCGAAGACGCCCGTGAAGGAACCGAAGACGAGGAGCGAGAGGGACAGGCTCGGGCGCGGGACGCTCGCTTATTGCCCGGCGTCGTTCCCGGCGGAGGCCCGGCTGCCCGTGGTCGCGGCGTCGCTCGTCGCCGCATCTTCCTCGCCGCCGCTCCGCCTTGCTTCGAGGCGGGCTTTCATCTTGTCGAGGCGCGCCTGGCGCCGCTCCAGTTCGCGCCGCATCTGTTCAAGGTTGTCGTAGCTGGCCTCGATGGCACTCTCGCGGATCTCGAAGTCCGCCTTTTCCATGTAGCCGCGCTCCTCGAAGTACGACTTAAACAGGAAGTTGTGCTTGAGCGCCTCCATGTTCTCAGAGAAGCGGTACGCCCCCAGCGAGGCCCACTGTGTGGCGTTCTCGGCGTTTTCGAGAACGCTCTCGATGCGCTGCGTCGAGGCCACGAGCGTATCCGCCGCCGAGAGGAACTGGTTGTAGGCCGCCTCGTCATTGAGAAGCTTCCCGAGCGTGCCCTGCCCCCGGTTCACTTTGTCCAGCACCTGTTGGAAGCCGGCGGTGGCTTCCTCGGCACTGGCAGTAATGCGCTCAGCGCTGGCCGAGAGGTTCGTCATGAGCTGCTGCGTCTCGGCGGCGGTGGCCTCGGCCTGCTCGATGGTCGCCACGCTGCGGTTGTAGAGCGCGTCGTCGTAGATGAAGCGCCCCAGCGAGCCCCTGCCGCGCTGGATATCCTGCATGATCTGCTTGGCTTCCCTGGCCACCGTGGCGAAGGTATCCACCGTGCCGAGCAGCTGGTCGCTGGTTTCGGAAATGCTGAACGGCTCCTGCCCGCGAATCTGGTCGCCCGGCTCGATGGGGTCGAGGTCGTCGGGCGTCATGCCGCGCCCGGCCAGCTCCTGCTCCGAGGGGTTGACCAGCACGACCATCATGTTGCCGCCCACCAGGCTCTGGCTCTTGATCTGCGCGATGGTGCTGTCGTTAACGAGATCGCGCAGGTCGTTTTTGATGGCCATATCCACGGTAAAGCTTCCCCCCACCTGATCGGGATAGTCGACCGCCTCGACGCGCCCGGCCGGCGCGCCCTGGTACTTCACCGGCGCCCCGGAGGTCAGGCCGGCCACGTTATCGAACTTCGACTCCAGCGGGAAGGTGTTGCTAAAGAGAAACGAGCGGCTGCCAATGGCGAAGAGGGCCACCAGAAAGAGAGCCAGCCCGACAAAAACGAGAACGCCGACACGCGCTTGCCGCGACATTTTTGAGTGCGGGAGTGTGGGAGTGTGGGGTGTGGGGGCTCCTGCGGCGGACCGCCCGCCGGCCGAGCAACGCGGAACGTCGAGCCCAGAACCACTGCGCAAACCGCTAACTTCCGAAGAAGTTGCGAAGCGCCGGATGGTCGGAGTGCTTGAGGTCCTCCAGCGAGCCGCTTTCGAGGATCTTGCCCTCGTAGATGAAGTGCGCGCGGTCGGCGATGATCTCCGCGCACAACAGGTCGTGCGTAATGGCTACCGAGCTGATGCCGCGCTCGTCGCGCAGGCGCACGATCAGCTCGCTGACGGTGCGCACCGAGACGGGATCCAGGCCCGTCGTCGGTTCGTCGTAGAGCAGGATTTCCGGCTGCAGGACGATCGCGCGCGCCAGCCCGATGCGCTTTTGCTGCCCGCCGCTGAGCTCGGCGGGATATTTCGGCGCGGTGTCTTCGAGCTTGACCCAGCTCAAGGTTTCCTCAATGCGGTCTTGGCGCTCCCCCTCCGAAAGGTCGGAGTGGCGCCTCAGAAAGAAGTTCATATTTTCCTCCACGCTCATCGAGTCGAAGAGCGCCCCGCCCTGAAAGAGGTAGCCGATCGACAGGCGCAAGTCATCGAGTTCCCCGCCGGTCATCTGGTCCACACGCCGGCCTTTCACCCAAGGCTCGCCGTAGTCAGGCGTCAAGAGCTTCACGACGTGCTTGAGGAGCACACTCTTGCCCGCGCCCGAGCCGCCCATCACGACCGCCGAGGTGCCGTCCTCGACCGCCAGCGAGGCCCCGTTTAGGACGTCGAGGTCGCCGAAGGACTTGTGCAGGTCGCGCAGCTCGATGATCGTGTCCTCGGGAGGCGGGCCGCTCCCCACTTCGCCCACGCGCTCGGAGGCGGCCTGGCCGTTGCGTTGCCCCTGGGGCTTCTCGCCGCCGTTCGGGTCGCCGCGTCCGCCGCCGTCGCGCCGCTTCTCGCCGGGCGGCGCGTAGCGCGCCTCGTCCTGCACGTCATCCTCTTTCACATCGTCACGGCGTTCGGTACCGTCAGCCATGGGAGGTTGAATCGTTTGAGAGTTGCGTAGTGGGGCTTGCCGCCGCCCCGAAGCCAACGAGAGCGCGCTCCCGGGCGCCGAAAACCGACTACGACCCCGAGATGCCGCCGAAGAGCATAATGGAAATGCGCACGACGATCACGTCGGCCAGTAGGATGAGGAGCGAAGAGACGACCACTGCGCGCATCGCCGCCTGGCCGACTTCGCGCGTGCCCCCGCGCACGTTATAGCCGAGGTACGAGCTCACGGTGGCCACGATGAAGCCGAAAATGCTCGTTTTCATCGTGTCCATAAAGAGATCGGTGAAGCGGATCGTCGAGAAGGCCGTCTGGAAGAAAACGCGGTAATCGGTTCCGCTCATGAAGAGCGACTCCATGTAGCCGCCGAAAAGCGCGATGGCGTCGGCCCAGATGGTGAGAACTGGAAAGATGACGACACAGGCCACCACGCGCGTAATCACGAGGTAGTGAAAGGGTTTGAGGGCCGCCACCTCCAGCGCGTCGATCTGTTCGGTCACGCGCATCGAGCCGATTTCCGCCCCAATGCCGGCCCCCAGGCGCCCGGCCAGCACCAGCGACGTAAAGACCGGCCCGATTTCCTTGATGACCGAGAGCGCCAGCATGTTCGGCAGCGCGTACTCCGCCCCGAAGGCCGCCAGGGTACCGCGGCTCTGCATGGCCATGACGATCCCAATGGCCAGCCCCGTCACGCTAACCAGCAGGAAGCTGCGTGCCCCGACCTCGTCCATCTGGCTGAACGTCTCCCTGACCTCGTACGGCGGCTTCCAGAAGCGCCCGAAGAACCGGCCCATAAAGGAGGCCAGCTCGCCGGTGCGCTCCAGGCCCCTGGTAACGGCGCTCCCGCGACCGGGCAGGAGGTTGGTAAAGCGCATGGCTTCGCGGTTGCGGGTTTGAGGTTGCGGGTCTTGAGGGTTGGCAGGAACGGACCTTTGGAGAAAAACCCGAAGCTCGAAATGCCAGACCCGGAACTAATAAGCGTACTCGTAGCGCAGGTTCAGGCGGATGGACTCACGGCGCAGCAGGCGCACCAGGAACCCCTCGGTCACCTCATATTCGAATGTGATCTCCGTTTCGTTTTCCTCGTCGCCCACGTCGTTGCTACCACTGCTGATCGGCTGGCCGACGGCCACGAAGACCGGGTTCGGCAGGGCACCCGGGTAGAGGTACTCCCCGGCCGTCAGGAGGGTGCCGCGTTGCGGGTCGGCCCGAACCTCAATCACGTCCAGCCCGATGCCCTGCTCGCTGGCGAGGCCCTCAAAGAAATTGGCCAGCTGGCCGAGCGCCGCGTCGGTCGCCAGCTGGTCGGCGGTATCGCTGCTGCCGGCCCCTCCCCCGACCCCGGCCGGGCGCCCCGTGGCGATGTAAGACATGATGTCGGTCGTGGACATTGAGGGGCTGGAACCGAGATCGAAGGTCAGGTCGCCGGGACGCCCGCGCACGCTCAAGGTAATCGTCGCCTCGTTGCCGCGCGACTGGCGTGCCCCCACGTTGTACTCCGCCTCCAGATCAATGGACGGATTGGCCGGGTTGCCGCTGAAGGTAATGACCCCGCTGGCGATCTCGAAACGCCGGCCGAACTGAACGACGCGGCTGCGCTCGGGCACCACCTCGATGGAACCGAAGAGCTGAAAGTCCTGCTGCGCCTGCTTTTCAAGGTTGAGGTTGCCTTCGAGCTGCACGTCGAGCTCAGGGTTGGCCGTCGAGCGCAGCCACGTGTCGCGCTCGATCTCCATGTCGAGGTTCATCGCCAGCGCCTGGTAGACCTGCGACTGCGCCGTGTCGCGCTCGGTGACGCGCATGCCGAAGTTTTCGCGCAGGGCGCGCAGGTCGTCCTCGGTCAGGTTGACCTGCGCATAGTCGCCCCCGTCCCCGCGCAGGGCATCGAGGTAGAGGTCCGCGTCGCGCACCGCCAGGTTCCCGCGCAGGACCGGCGCCTCGGTGGTGCCTTGCAGCTGGATGTCGCCGCTGGCGGTGGCGCCGTACTCGTCGGTGTCCACCACGCGAAACTGGTCAGCCTCGACGGCCAGGTCGAGCTGCCCGAGGGTCAGCTCCTGGAGGGCCATCGTGCCGCTGGCGGTGAGGCGCCCGTCCCCGCTTTCGAGGACGGCGCGCTGGACCTGCACCTGGTCGTCAGTGAAGCGCAGCTGGGCGCGCATGTCCCGGTAGGCCGTCCCGATGGAGGCAAGCTCGAAGGTACCGCTGGTGAGCGCGGCTGTGCCCTGCAGCTCCGGCGCGCCGAGCGTGCCGCCGACGTCGATGTTCGCCGCCAGGCGCCCGCCGATGTCCTCAACCTGCTCGCGGTCCAGAAACGGGCGCACCCACCCGACGGCGAAAGAATCCGCCTCGACGGTGAAGGCCAGCTCCTCGAGGCCGAGCGCGCTCGCGTCGATCTCGGCGATGTCCACCGGCGAACCTTCCTCCCCGATGGCGACGGTGTCGGTCTGCGCGGCGACCGAATCGGGAATCGACACGTCGGCGGGGTCCTCAGAGGTCACCAGGCGCAGATCCAGGGGCAGGTAGCCCTCGGCAGTCAGGGCGCTGCGGTCGTCGTTTTCCAGGGTCGCGTCCACGCCGAGGCGCTGGCCGGCGTAGTCGAGCGCCACGCGCGCGTCGCCGGTGCGCTCCCCCTGCGCGGTCAGGTCCGCGTCGAGGGTGCCTTCGAGCTCGGGGCGCTGCGCGGGCCCGCTCAAGGTGAGCGTGCCGCCGAGCGTGCCGCCGAGGCCGTCGTAGCCTACCAGGTCCGCCACCGCGTCGATGCGGAAGGCCTCGATGGTGACGACGAGACTCTGGCGCCCGTCGAAGTCCACCACCCCGTCGGCGGCGATCTGCTGACCGTCCTCGGTGAAAAGGAGCAGGCCCGAGACGCGGTACTCTTCGCCGTAGGTGATCGTCGCGTCTTGGAGGAGCTTCCAGCGGTCCGCCCCGAAGCGTACGTTCAGGGTGTCGAGGCGTACGCGGCGGGCCTCGGGGCGCGGGTCGAGGACGCCGGCCAGCTCGATGTCACGCTCCTCATCGACCTTCGCGCGGAGCTGAAGGTCGATTTCGTCCCCTCCGTAGATGGCGCTCCCGTCCGCCGCGCGCACCGACGTCGGGCCGCGGGCGAGGTAGCCGGTCTCCCCACGCACCTGCGCGTTCTGGAGCGCCGCCACGCCGCGCGCAGAGAGCGCGCGGGCCACCGCCAGCAGCCCGCCCGCGCCTGTCGAGTCGCGCGGAGGTGCCGTCGTGGCGCGCACGGCCCCGTCGAAGCGCGACACGCGCGTGTCGCCATAGACGAGTTCGGTAACGCTCACGTCCGACTGCAAACGAAACGGCCCGCCCGGCCGGCTGGTGAGGCGCCCCTGAAAGTGGTTCTCGCCCACCGCCAGCGCCCCCAAGCTGTCGCCGACGAGCGGGCGCACCGGCGCGAGGGTATCCACACGGGCGGTGAAGTGAAAACGCGAAGCGTACTGCTGCGGCTCGGGGTCGTAGAGCGCGAGCGTGCCGCCGCCGGTCGCGTCGGCTACGTTGGAGCGCAGGGCGAGCGTGTCCACCACCAGCAGGCCCTCGTTCAGATTGTAGTCCAGCAGGAGCCGTTGCGCCTGGATGCCGACCACGTGGGCGCTGGTGAGGCGAATGCGGCCCTGCGAAGTGGCGGTGCGCGGGTCGGTCCCTTCGCCCCGCACGTCGAGGGTCAGCGAGAGCGGCCCGGCGCGCGTCCTGTCGCCCACGAGGCCCCCCGCGTCGAGGCTGTCGATGGTTCCTTCGGCCCGGTAGGAAAGCGCCTCGCCCGCCCGGTCGAGCTGCGCCTGGAGGTCCACACGCCCGCCGCCCGCGAACCGGAGGTCGGCCACCACGTCCGTCCCCCCCTCGCTGGCATCCAGGTCGAGCGTGCCGCCGGAGATCGTCACGTCGTTGATGCGCGAGCCGCTCAGGTCGATGCGCGCGTTGCCGCGCAGGTCCTCGAGTGAAGAGCCGGTCCCTTCAAGCGACAGGATCTCGCCCTGGAGGTTCGTGTCCAGTCCTTCGATTCCCGCCAGCGCGCCCACGTCGATCCCCGAGAAGGTGCCGGTCGAAACCGCGAAGGTCGGGTCTTCGGCGAAGGGCCGCACCGTGCCGGCGATGCGCGTCTGCCCCTCCGGCACCTCGAGGGTGCCGTCGTAGGCAAGGCGGCCATCCTGGAGGGTTATCTCGGCGGCCGCGCTCTGAATGGTCTGACGGTTCAGGCGCGAGGAGTCCAGCCGCGCCGTGCCGGTCAGGTACATCGTTTGCGGGTCGAAGCCCTGCCCTTCGAGCGTGACGTTGCCGTTCAAGTTGCTGGACTGCTCGACGTCGCCGCCGGGGTACTGGCCGAGCCGGCCGATATTCACGTTCGCAAACGACGCGCTGCCCACGCTGAACGACGGAGCTTCTTGAAACGGGTAGATCACCGCATCACTCAGGTCGAAGGAGCCCCCTTCCAGATCAGCCTGCCCGGCGAGAGCCACGCGTCCGCCAGCGACCGTCGCGTCGAGGTTGGTCGCGTTGATGACGTACGGACCGTAGTACGAATCGGTGAGCTGGAGGCCGGCCACATCCAGCCGCAGGTCGCCCTGTGGATTTGTGCCGCTTCCTTCGAGGCGGAAGGTGCCAGTGAAGCTGCTTCGCGTCGTGTCGCCCACCAGCGCGGCTACGTCGAGGTTCTCGACGCGCCCCTCGCGGATCTGGTAGCGTAACGGGTCGGCCAATAGCTCGACGCGCCCGTCGAAGTCGGCGGTGCCTTTGGGGGAGCGCACGCGCGCCTGCAGACGCAGGGTGCCGTCGATGAGGCGCGCGGCAAACTGGCCTTCGTTGACTGCGAACTGGTTGATGCGCGAGCCGTCCAGCGCGAGCTGCGCGGTCACGTTGGCCTCGGCCGGCGACGTGCCGTAGCCTTCGATGCTGATCTGCCCGTCGAGGTCGCTCGACTGCCGGCCTTCGGAAAACTGCGCGAGGTCGAGGTTCTGGAAGCGCCCGTCCAGGTCGTAGGCCAGCGGGTCGCCGAAGGGGCGCACCGTGCCGCTGGCGGCGAAGGAAGCCCCGCGCAGGCCGCCTTGCGCGTCGAGGACCACCGTGCCGTCGCCGGGGAAGCGCGCGTCGAGGGTCGTGCGGCCGAACAGGTACTCCCCGATGCGCGTGTCGAAGAGCGCCGCGCGCACGGTACCTTCGAGGCGCTCGGCCGTGGCTCCGCTGAGGTCGGCCGAGACGTCGCCGCTGACCTCGCCGACCGGCGGGCCCTGCGTAAAGAAGCCGGGGTGAAGGCCGCGCACCTGGCCGTCGAGGTCCGCCCCCAACGGCGCGTCGCCCAGGCCGGTCTGCACCGTGCCGCTGAGGCGGGCCGTTCCCCCATCGCTGAAGGTCGCGTCGAGCGTGGGCCGCAGCCGCTCGCTCGTGCCGGTCACCCCGAGACGGAAGCGCACGCTGCGGCTCGGGTCGATGCCCGGCACGAAGCCCGCGAGGTCGCGGAAGCTCAAGGGATCGGCATTGAGCCGGAAGTCAATGTCCTGCACCGGCCCGCCCTCCGCGTCGGGCAGCAGCAGCGTGCCCTGCCCGCTCACGTCGCTGTACGGGGAGTCGAGCCCGAGATTGCGCAGCGTGAGCGTGCGCTCGTTGAGCCGGCCGTCGGCGGTGAGGCGACGCTCGAGGGTCTGCCCCGGCGGCGTGAAGCGCGCCGCGAGGGCGCGCACGTCGATGCGCGGCGCGCGCCCTCCGCCGACGTCCATGTCGGCGGCGAAGAACTCAAGGTCGCGCACGCGCAGGGTCGAGTCGGTCCCGTTGCGGGTGTAGAAGCGGGCGTCGAGCCGTCCGCCCCGCAGGCGCACGCTGTCGAGGCGGACCGTCCAGGCGCTCTCGGTGGTGTCCTGGGCGGTGGTTTGAGCGAGTCGATCTGCACCATGCGCACCGAGTCGGGCGCAGTGCGCGGCGCGGGGGCGGGCGCGGCGGGCACCTCGTCGGAGGGCGTAAGCGGGCGCACGAGACGCACGCCCTTCGCCTCCAAGTGGGTGATCCAGTTGCCGTCGAGGTCGTCGATCTGGAGCTGCGCCTCCCCGAGCGGGTTGACCTTTGCGAGGATCAGGTCTTTGGCCGTGCGCGAGCCCCACTCCGTCTGCAACAGCAGAAGCCCTACGCCCAGCAGCACCAACACCGCCACGAGCACCCCGCCGATGCCGTAGGCAAAGCGCTTGGCCCCGCGCCACGCGAGGGCAGCGCTGCCGGCGTGCTCCTCGCGCTCTTGCTGCGCGCGGCTCGCCTCTGAAGCACCCGCACCGTTCCCCTCGCCGCCGCCGGGGGCGGCAGGCCGGCTGGACTGCGGGGATTGGTCGTCGGCAGAAGGCACAGGCGTTGCGGGAACTCGAAGCGCAGGCGGACGCGATGGCGTCGCGTCCCTATGTCAATCGCGTCCCTGTGAAGGCGCGTGATGTTGAGGCGCGTGCGGGAATGTTCAAAGGACCCGTCAGCGTGCTCGAGGACCGCCGTCCGTCGTCTGCAAACCCGAAAGGATTTGCCCTAAAAGGATTTGTCCTAAAACGACTGCCCGATGCTCAAGTGCAGGCGCAACCGACGCCAGAAGCTTGCTTCCGGCATGCTGCACTCCCCGCTCCCCGCCGCGCGGCACCGGTCGTACTGGTAGACAGCCTTCGGATCGCGCAGGTCCTCGAAGTCGGGGTTGAGCTTGTAGGCGAGATCCAGGCGCAGAAAGCCTACGGGCGTGCGGTAGCGCAGGCCCAGTCCCGCACCGTAGCGAAAGTTCGAGAGGGCGAACTGATCCGGCGCGGCGGCGCGGGCCTGCTCCGCCGTCAGGGGGCGTTCGCCGTACCACACCTGCCCGGCGTCGAGGAACGCGGCGGTGCCCCAGTTTTCCCCCAGGCCGGGAAAAGGCATCCGCGCCTCCGCGCTGAGAGAAACCTTCGCGCGCCCCCCGACGGCCTCGTAGACGTAGGACGTATCGGCGCTGGGCGTGCCCCGCTCGAAGATGATCCGGCGGGCCGTCTTGGGGCCGGCCAGGCGCTCCGACCAGCCGCGCACGTCGCTGGCCCCGCCGGCGTAGTAGTAGACCGGGTCGAAACGGTTTTCGTACCGCGAGAACGCATCCGCCGAAACGCCCGCGCCGAGGGGGGCTTCCAGCACGCGCCTGCTGCGCCCGTAGGGCCACACGCGCCCTCCCCGCAGGCGCCCCGCCACGCTGATGCGGTCGGTCAGCGGCTGGTAGCCGGTGAGCCGCCCACCGGCCTTGAGGTACTCGGTGCCGGACTGGAGCGGCACGTTGAGGCCCGCCTGCACGAACGGGCGCACCAGCACGCCCCGGCTCGGGCTCACGTAGTCGTCGGCGCGCCCCAGCGTGGCGCTGGCCGTGAGGATGCTTTTGTTGAAGGCATCGCGCTCGCGCACCGACGCGCTGGCCGGGGCGGCTGGGGTGGAGTCCGGGGAGGCCGCCGCCTCCACCGTGTTCAGGCGGAACTGGAGCGAGCGGGCCAGCTCGTAGGACAGGCTGGCGGTGCGGTAGGGGAAGATTTCGTAGATGGCCGTCGTGCTCAGGCCGATCTCCCCGGCGTTGGTGTCGAGGAAACGGTCGGAGGGGTCGAGCTGCGGGTTGCTCTCGATCTCCGCGAAGACGGAGGCCACGGCGCTGAGCTTGGTCGTAAACAGGTACGGCTGCCGCACCGAGGCGGTGGCGCGAAAGAGGCGCTCTGGCGCGACTCGATCGGTGCCGACGCGCGCGCCGTAACCGGTGTTGGCGACGAAGCTGAGGCTCAGCTCGCGCGCGCCGCCCAGGAAGTTGCGGTGCGTCCAGGTGCCCTGCCCCGTGAGGCCGAGGGCGCGGGAGTAGCCGCCCTCGGCAGTGAGATAGCGCAGGCGGGCCTCGCGCACCTGGTAGCGCACCGTCACCGTCGAGTCGCGCGGCTGCCCCTCCGGCACTTGCGCGAGGGCCACGCGAAAGAGCTGGAGGCCAAACAGCTCCCGCTGCCCCGCCGCCAGCTCCTCGGCGCTGAACCAGTCGCCCTCCTGAAACGGCAGTTCGCGCAGCACCACGCTCCGGCTCACCGACTCGTTGCCCACCACCTGGATCGAGTCGATCCGCGCGCGCGGCCCGGCGTCGATGAAGTAGCGCAAGTCCGCCGTGTTGGCCACCGAGTCGATGTCGACGGTCGAGCCGGTGCGCGCAAACGCGAAGCCCCGGTTTTTGAGGCCCTCCAGCACGCCGCTCTCGATGCGGGTGCGGTTGACCTGCGTGTAGCGCTCCCCGAGGCGAAAGCTCCGGCTGTCGCGGAAGTCGTTCCAGCTTTCGCGGATCTCCCCGGTAAACTGCCGCCCGGCGTAGCTCGTGGAATCCGGCCCCAGGAAGGTGACGTCCTGGATGATGAGCGGCGGTCCCTCCTCGATGGAGAAGACCACGTCGATCACGTTGGCCGAGGTATCGAGCACGGTTCCCGCGTAGCTGATCTCGGGGTGCAGGAAGCCGTTTTGCTGGTAGAACTGGCGCAGGCGCACCACGTCGCGCTGCAATTCGAGGGGCGCGAACGGATGCGGGGCCGTGCTCAGAAGCGGGAGCGCGCGGTACACCTTGTCGAGAAACGTGGGTCCCTCGGTGGCAATCTGCGCGGCGAGCTCGTCGGCACTGAAGGTCTGCGTGGAGCTAAAGCGAAAGCCCACGTCGCTGACGGTGGTGTTTTCGTTGACCCGAAAGAGCGGTACGTCCTCCTGCGCGGCGGCCGGGGCGGCGACCGCCACCACGAGCGCGACTGTCCCCAGCACGAGCACAGCAGCAGGCCCGCTACGGGCGGCGGGCAGTGGCAAGGCGAAACGACGGCAACGCACCAAGCGAACCAGAAAGCGAAAGCAGCGACAAACGAGGAGCAGGCCCGGAAGCGGCGGCGGTCTCTTCAAGAAAAGAACGCGCCTGCCGGCGGGCAATGCCGGCCTTCGGGAGCCCCCCTGCCCCTTCGTGGCTGCTGCAATCCTCGTGCCATCGAGCCGCCCGGCCATCGAGCCGCCCGGGACGTCACGGCGCGCGGTCTTCCGGCAAAGATTCGCGGGGTAACGTTCCCGGGGCCGCGCCTTCCGTCTGGGCTTCCGCTTCGGGAGCCGGGGCGGCTTCGATCTCGGCGTCCTGCACGTCGAGCGGCGGAGCGGTGGGGCGGCGCAGGCGCTCTGCAGGGGCTGGTCCCTCAGCCGGAAATCCGTCGGGCCGCTCCCGCACCGGCCAGTGGCGCGCGGCGGCCTCGAGCTTGTCCCCGGGGGGCATCGTCCAACCGCTGTCTTCGCGGATGCGTCGCCGCTGTTCGTGGAGCGAAGCCGTCACCGCGCCGACCATCAGCACGATGCCAGACCAGTAGACCCAGAAGACGAACGCGATCAAGAGGCCGAAGCTGCTGGTGAGGGCCGCCACCCCGCTGCCGTCGCCCTCGAAGGGAAAGGTGCCCACGTAGGTGGCGTAGAGGGCAAAGCCGTACTTGGCCGCTTCCCAGAGCACCGCCGTGACGAAGGCCCCGAGGGCCGCGCTGGTCCGGGGGGGGTGCGGCACCGGGGTAAAATAGAACAACTGGAAGAACATCGCCGCGCTCACCAGCAGCGGCACCAGCAGCGAGAGCGCGTCGAACGCCCCGCGCCAGCCGGCGCGCAGCCAACGCTCCAGGCCCCATTGGCGCATCAGCTCCAGCCCCTCGGCGTTGAGGGCCTGCGCCAGAAAGGAGAGGCTCACCGTCAGCAGAAAAAGCCCGCCCACTTGCGCCACCATGCGCAGGTCGAAGGCGTATCCGCGGAGGATGGAGCGCTCTTCGTTCCAGTCTTGCTCGAAGGCGCTGGCCACGGCCAGGCGCATCGTCGTCGCCAGCGTCATGGCCGCCAGCACCAGCCCCACCGTCCCGATGCTGATGAAGGCCCCGCTCGACCCCTGAAAGACGCCCAGAAAGTCGATCACCTTCTGGCTCTGGTACGGCGGCAGAAACCCGCGCACCACGCGCGCCACCGCCGAAAACGGCTCCCGGTAGCGCAACACGCTCCCCAGCACCCCCGTCAGCAGGATGACGATGGGCACGATGGTAACGAGAACCTTGAAGGCGATGGCCTGCGCGAAAAGGAAAACGCGCTTGGAGTTCAACTCGCGCCAGAGGCCGTCGGCGTAGTAGCGCGGCATCGGCTGCATGCGCGCCCGGTAGGGCTTGTCCAAGTTGCTGCTCATGACGGGCAGGCCGAGCAGAGAAAAGAAGCGGCGCTGGGGCGGTCACGCGGCACACGAAAGCCGTTGGTGACACCCCCCATGCGGGGTCTTCGCATACGCCGAGCGCCGCCTGTTCGATCCCCCCGGCGGACAAACGGCCCTGCTTACGCCCGCCGCGCCCACGGCGGGGCCGGCGTCTCCCCATCCTGCTCTGCGGCGGGGAGCGGCTCGTAGACGGGAGCGCCCGCGCCTTCGACCACGCTGCGAGTGATGCGGCAGCGCGCCGGCTCCGACGACCGCCGGTGCAGCTCGAAGGTCACCTCGAGCATCACGTCTTCGAGGACCGCCTTGAGGCCGCGCGCCCCAGTGTCGAGAGCCTGTGCGCGTTCCACGACGGCTTCCAGCGCCGCCTCGTCGAAGATCAGCTCGAAGCCGTCGAGGGCGAAGCGCTTGCGGTACTGCTTGACCAGCGCGTCGCGCGGCTCGGTGAGGATGCGCCGCAGCGCCCGGTCGGAAAGCGTCCCCAGGGGCCCGATCACCGGCAGGCGGCCTACCAGCTCGGGGATGAAGCCGTAGTCGAGCAGGTCCTCGGGGGTGGCCTGGAAAAGCAGGTCGCGGCCCATCTCTTCACCGGCAGCCCCGTTGCTGCTGGGGGCTCCGTCCGTCTCCGGCGCGGCGCGGAAGCCCACCCCCCGCCGCCGCGAGAGGCGACGCTCGATGATCCCTTCGAGCCCGTCGAAGGCGCCACCGCAGATGAAGAGGATGCCCGTCGTGTCGAGCTGCACGAGCGGCTGCTCGGGGTGTTTGCGCCCGCCCTCGGGGGGGACGCCCGCCACGGTGCCTTCCAGAAGCTTCAAAAGCGCCTGCTGCACGCCCTGCCCCGAGACGTCGCGCGTGAGGGAGGCCCCGGCACGACGACGCGCCAGCTTGTCTACCTCGTCGAGGTAGACGATACCGCGCTCGGCGCGGTCGGTGTCGAAGTCCGCCGCGTGCAGAAGCTGCGAGAGGATCGACTCGACGTCTTCGCCGACGTAGCCGGCCTCCGTCAGCGTGGTGGCGTCGGCGATGCAGAACGGCACCTCCAACAGCCGCGCGAGCGTGCGTGCCAGGAGCGTCTTGCCCGTACCCGTAGGGCCGAGGAGCAGCACGTTGGCCTTTTCAAGCTCCACGTCGCGCAGCTCCCGTTCGGCCGGCGCGCGGCGCGAGCGGGCGCTTTCCTCCGCTCCTCCTGTGGCGGCGCGGACGCGCCTGTAGTGGTTGTAGACGGCCACCGACAGGATTTTCTTGGCGCGCTCCTGCCCCACGACGTGCTCGTCGAGGCCGGCGGGCCGCGTGCTCCTGCTCGCGCTCCCCGCTCACGATGCCCGCCGCGTCGCTGATGCAGCGGTCGCAGATATACACGTCGGGGCCGGCCACCAACGAGTCGGTGTCTCGGGCGGGGCGCTCGCAGAAGGAGCAGCGCGGCGAATTATTTGAGGAAGGCACGCGGCGCAGGAGCGGTCGCTCGGAGTGTTTTTTGTTCCTTAACACTTTTGAAGATACAGGACGGCCGGCCCGCTGCGCAAACGCAGAAGCCCCCTGCCGCCTGTCTCGAAGAAAAGCAAACGATTAAGCATGGCCGCCTGCGCGCCCCTGCCGCGAACTGCATCCGCCGCGCCGCGTGCTGACAAGCAGACGCGCCTCTCCCCCGCTCTATGCCTTGCCTCCCCCCGATGCCTGCCGACCCCGCCGCCGCCTCTCCCTCCCGCGCCTCTTCCAGCGACGAGGCGACGAGCCCGGCGCCCGCTCTGCTTCGCCCCACCATCTTCGCGGAGGCCGAGGAGCTGGCGGCCGGCTTCTCCACCCGTGCCGGGGGCGTGAGCGAAGGCCCCTACGCGTCGCTCAACCTGGGCTTCTCGACCGACGACGAGGCCGCCCGCGTCCGGGAAAATCGCCGGCGCCTGGGGGGCGCCGTCGGCTTCGCGCCCGAGCAGTGGGTTCGGGCCGGGCAGGTGCACAGCAACCACATCCTGCGCGCGGACGAGCCGGGCGGCTTTCGCGGCTACGACGGCCTCGTCACCGACCGCGCGGGACTGCTCCTCTGCATCAGCGCGGCGGACTGCGCGGCGGTCCTGCTGGCGGCCCCCGAGGCGGGCGTGATCGGGGCCTGCCACAGCGGGTGGCGCGGCACCGTCCAGGAAATTTCCGCCCAGACCGTCGCCGAGATGGAGGCCCTCGGCGCGCGGCCCGGCGCCACGCGTGCCTACGTCGGCCCCTGCATCTCAGCGAAGCACTTCGAGGTGGGCAACGAGGTGGCCGAGCGCTTCGCCGAGCGCTTCGTGCGTCGCCCGGCGGACTTCCCCGCGCAAAAGAAGCCGCATGTGGACCTGAAGGCCGCCATCCGCGAGCAGCTTCGGGGCGCCGGCCTCCCAGAAACGCAGATCGAAGTCAGCCCGCGCTGCACGGTGGGCGAGTCGGAGGCGCTCTTTTCCTACCGCGCCGCCGGCGGTACGACCGGGCGCATGATGGGCGTCATCGGCTTCGAAGCGTAGCTTCAAGCGCAAAATGCGTGAAGCGCCCGTCGCGTGAGATGTCGTTCCCGGCCCGGAAGATCGCCGTCCACGGCCGGCCGTCCGCCGTCCCGTACCAGTGGCGGCACTTATCCAGTGGCGGCACTTATCCAGTGGCGGCACTTCCGCCCCGCCGGTTCCGTTTCCTCCTGAAGACCCCTGCCCTCCCCCCTCCGAACGTGCCCATCCAGATCCTCACCGCCGGCGGCACCATCGACAAGCTCTACTTCGACGCCAAGAGCGAGTACGAAGTCGGCGAGCCGCAGATTGGCGAGATCCTGCGCGAGGCCGGCGTCACCGCCGACTACGACGTCGAGGTCGTCTTGCGCAAGGACAGCCTCGAGATGACCGACGCGGACCGCTGCACACTCGTCCGCCGCGCGACCGACGCGGAGGCCCAACACGTGCTCATTACTCATGGCACCGACACGATGGTCCTCACCGCGCGGGCGCTCCGGGAGGCACTGGCCGGAGACGGCGACATGCCTACCAAGACCGTCGTCCTGGTCGGTTCGCTCAGCCCGGCGCGCTTCAAGGCCAGCGACGCGGTCTTCAACATCGGCTTTGCGATGGCGGCGGCCCAGACGCTCTCGCCCGGCGTCTACATCGCCATGAACGGGCAGGTCTTTCGCCCCGAGGAGGTGCGCAAAAACGCCGAAGCCAACCGCTTCGAACGCGCCGGCAACGCGTCCGAGGCCGCGACTTCTCCCGAGGAACGCTGACGGCAGCTCGCGGTCCGCTTGCTTTTCGGGAAGAGTTTCGAAGCGGAAAGAGTTTCGAAGCGGGAAAAGCGTCTATTCAGTGGCGAATGTCTTCGGTTTTGATACGAGCAACACGCACACGATAAACACATCTTCTGTACGCAGACGGTCGCTCGCGCTCTGCGTCTCACGCTCTCGAAGGGGCAACCGGGCGCCTGCTCGTCAGGCCTGCTCGTCAGGCCTGCTCGTCAGACGGGTCCCTTCGTACCATCCCCGCCCCCGCCGAGCGCTACGGCTTTTCGGTTGCTACGAAGTCCGCGCGGATGCCGGAGGGGGTGTCGATCACGTTCTCCACGCGCACAGGGAAGCTCTTCTCGCGCTCGCGGCTGCGATCGTAGAGAATGCCGCTGAACTCGTGCTCGGCCTCCTCATCGGTCAGTTCCTCGGGGTCGGCATTGCCGTTTTCGAAAAAGAAGACGCCTTTGTAGGCTTTGCCGTAGACGGTCTTCTCGGAGTAGGCGTAGCCCTGCCCCTGGTCGTCGTTGAGGGTGGCGTCGTGCAGATCGTAGAGGCTCATCGGATCACAGAAGTGCGGGCGAAAAAGATGATGACGCCGGCGCCAAGGCCGCGCGTTGTTGCTTTATCGTACCCGGCAGCGAGGCCGCAGATCCTGCGGGCGCTCGTTACCTCGGCCGTCCCACGCGAAAATGTCCCACGCGAAAATGCGCCCTCACCCCTCAGGCATGACCTGCACCTTGAGGTCGGCGGTGACGCCGTCGTGGACCTCGACGGTGGCGGTGTAGACGCCGAGGCGGCGAATCGGGTCTTCCTCGAGCTCGATGTCGCGCCGGTCGATCTCGTAGTCGCGCTCGGAGAGCTCAACGGAAACTTGCTGCGGCGTAACCGAGCCATAGATCTTGTCGTCGTCGCTGACGCGCGCGCTGACGACCACGAGCAGGTCTTCCAGCTCCTCGGCCAGTTCCTGCGCCTCCTCGCGGCTCTGCGCGCGGCGCGCGGCGGCTTGGCGCTCTTCCTCTTCGAGCGCCTTGATGGCCCCCTCGGTGGCGAGGCGGGCTTTCTGCTGGGGGATCAGGTAGTTGCGCCCGTAGCCGTCGGCCACCTCCGCGAGGTCGCCGCGCCGGCCGAGGTGCTCCACGTCTTCGAGCAGGATGACGTTCATGGAGGATTGGCGTTTAGTTTTTGGTGTTCGGCCTTCGGTCGCTGGGGCCGGCCGCAGAGAAATTTTCAACGACCAAGCGCCAACAATCGACTCACCGAATCGAGTCGGTCACGTAGGGAAGGAGGGCCATGTGACGCGCGCGCTTGACAGCCTTCGAGAGCTGGCGCTGGATGCGCGCGGGGGCGCCCGTCACGCGGCGCGGCAGGAGCTTGCCCTGGCTGTTGAGGTGCTGCTCCAAAAACTCCACGTCACGGAAATCGACGTAGGCCATCGACTGGTATTCGCTGCGGTCGGCTCCTCGGGGCATGAGTTAGTTGGCGGTTGAAAAAGGTTTTTCGCGCATCAGGTGGTCAGCTTGCTTCTTCAGCCTCCGCTTCTTCTGCTGCTTCTTCAGCGGCGGTTTCGGCCGCTTCTTCGGCAGCCTCGCGGTCTTTGCGCTCCAGGCGCTGCCGGCGCTGCCGGCGCATCTTCGCGTCCATGCGCAACGTCACGTAGCGCAGGATGTCATCGTTGCGCTGGAGGCGGCGCTCGACCTTCGGAATCAGCTCGCCGGGCGCCTCGAAGTAGGCGCGCACGTAGTAGCCGCTGCGTTTGCCGTCGATGCGGTAGGCCAGGCGCTGCGAGCCCCATTCGTCTACCTCTTCGACGTTCCCGCCGTTGCCGGCGAGGTAGTTACTGATTTCGTCGATAATATTCTGCGTCTTGTCGTCGTTCAAGACGCCGCTGATCGCATAGGTGAGCTCGTAGGGATAGGTGTCTGGGTCGGCCATAGAAAACGGAGCAGAAAGAGTCCCTGTGGGATGACGGAAAAGTCACGCCCTCGCGTCCGGGACGAGAGCAGGGCAAAAGTGCATCGTAGGTTAACCGAGGCGCCGCGCCAGTGTCGCATCGATTCGTTGAAAAGTGTGCGTAATTTGGTAATTGGTTCTTGGTGGTTGGTGTTCGATTCGTAAAAGCGCGCAAATTAGCGTCGACCAACGACTATATCTCCCCCAGCCGCTCGGCATTTTCTTGCATCCGCAACGCCTCGATGACCGGCCCCAGATCGCCGTCGATGACGCTGGAAAGGGCGTAGTTCTTTTCGTCGCCGCCCAGGCGGTGATCCGTCAGGCGATCCTGCGGAAAGTTGTAGGTGCGGATTTTCGCCGAGCGGTCGCCGCTGCCGATCTGCGCGCGGCGCTCCTCGGCACGCTCTTCTTGCTGCTCCTCGCGCTTCTTTTCGTAGAGGCGCGAGCGGAGGACGCGCATGGCCTTCGCGCGGTTTTTGTGCTGACTCTTCTCGTCCTGGCACGACACGACCAGCCCCGTCGGCTCGTGCGTGATGCGGATGGCCGAGTCGGTCGTGTTGACAGACTGGCCGCCCGGGCCGCTGGCGCGGAAGGTATCCACCGTCAGCTCGTGCTGCTTGAGGTCTACGTCCACGTCCTCCGCCTCCGGCAGCACCGCTACAGTGGCAGCGGAGGTGTGGATGCGCCCGCTCGACTCGGTCTCGGGCACGCGCTGCACGCGGTGGACGCCGCTTTCATACTTCATGACGCCAAAGACGCCCTCGCCCTCGACGCTGAAGACGATTTCCTTGAAGCCGCCCTGCGTGCCGTGCGAGAGGCTAATCGTTTCGACGCGCCAGCCGCGCTCCTCGGCAAAGCGCGTGTAGAGCCGGAACAGGTCCCCAGCGAAGAGGGCCGCCTCATCCCCGCCGGTGCCCGCACGGATCTCGACGATGGCGCTCCTGTCGGCTTCGGGATCATCGGGGACGAGCTGGAGGCGCAGGGTGCGCTCGGTCGCGGGCAGGCGCTTTTCGAGGTCTTCCAGCTCGGCAGCGGCCATGTCGGCAATTTCGCCTTCTCCATTCTCGACCAGCTCGCGCAGGTTCGCTTGCTCTTCGATCATTGCTTCGTAGCGCTCGATGGCGGCGACCACATCCTTGAGGCGGCTATGCTCCCTGCCCAGCTCGGCCATCTGCCCGGGGTCGCGGGCCACGGCGGGATCGGCCATTTCCTGCTGGACCTCCTCGTGGCGAGCCTTGATTTTGTCGAGGATGTCGCGGTCGATCATGGCGGCGTCTCGGCAAGCGCGGGCGGCGGGCAGGCGCCTTGCTGTACCTGCACCGGCAAGGCGTGGTTCACCGCAAGGCAGATCAGCGAAACGACGGTTGCTGACCTACTTGGCCGGACCGTGGCGCGCGTTGCAGTCGTTCCGGTGCGGTTTCCGTCGTTCCGGCCGGATCGCTTGCTGCGTTCGGGGCGTCCGCAAGGGGGGCGGGCTGGTCCACAGGAGGGGCGCGTCTGGAAGGAAGTCGAGAAGAAAAAACGGCGGCGGGAGAAGCAATGTGCCTCCGAGCGCGAGGATGCCGGTCCGGGGTTCATGCGGCAGCGGAATCGTCGTCGAGCAGGGCTTCGATGGCCGCTTCCTCGTCTTCAGAGAGCGCGAGCCGGTCGAGCGCGGCGACGTTCTCCTCGACCTGCTCGGGCCGACTCGCGCCAACGAGCGCGGTCGTCACGGCGGGCCGGCGCAGCACCCACGCCAGCGCGAGCTGCGCCAGCGACTGGCCGCGCGCCTCGGCAACGTCGTTCAGGCCGCGCAGCTGCTCGCGGCGCGCGCCGCTGATGTCGTCTTCGTAAAGCTCGCTGTGCTCCTTCGCCATGCGCGAGCCTTCGGGCACGCCGCCCGCGAGGTACTTGTCGGTCAGCAGGCCCTGAGCGAGCGGCGAGTACACGACCGCCCCGATGCCTTTTTCCTCCAACATGTCGAACAGTCCGTCTTCCTCGGCCCATCGGTCGAAGAGGCTGTACCGCGGCTGGTGCACCACGCAGGGCGCGCCGAGGTCGCGCAGGATCGCGGCGGCGCGGCGCGTCTGGTCGGCGGAGTAGTTCGACAGCCCCACGTAAAGCGCCTTGCCCTGCCGCACGGCGTGCGCGAGCGCGCCCATCGTTTCCTCCAGCGGCGTCTCGGGGTCGGGCCGGTGGTGGTAGAAGACGTCCACGTAGTCCAGCCCCAGCCGGTCGAGGCTCTGGTCGAGGCTGGCGAGCAGGTACTTGCGCGAGCCGCCGTCGCCGTAGGGGCCGGGCCCCATCCGGTAGCCGGCCTTCGTGGAAATGACGAGCTCGTCGCGGTGCCCGGCGAGGTCGGTGCGCAGGAGGCGGCCGAACGTTTCCTCGGCGCTGCCGGGCGGCGGGCCGTAGTTGTTGGCCAGGTCGAAGTGGGTGACCCCGAGGTCGAAGGCGCGGCGCACCACCGCGCGGGCGTCGCTCGGAGGGTCCACGCCGCCGAAGTTTTGCCACAACCCCAGCGCGATGGGCGGGAGGCGCAGCCCCGAGCGCCCGGTTCGGGCGTACGGCATCTCGTCGTAGCGGTCGTCAGCAGGCGTGTAGGCCGTCATGTGTGGTGCGTGATTCGTGGGTGCGGGATTCTGAGTCTGTTTTCTGCGGTCGCTATAAGAAAATTTGAGGCAGCACGCGCGGTCGGCCATCGTTGCTTTGCTCATCGAGTCAAAAGTGGAAGCGGGAAAAGAGGATCCTCTGAAGCAATCTGAAGTGAACATCGGAACGCCGGCCTCCCAGACTTCGACGGTCCGATTGGAGGGCTCTCTCCAAGCAGGTTCCGCTGCCAGAGTAAGCTACCCCCGCACCTGGCACGACTCGACCTTGAAGAAGAACAACTTTTTAATTATACTCAATATTAATCATGAAGATTGTCGTCGTAAAAGTCCAATCAGGTCGAGTCAACGACAAATCGAAGCGGTTTGTTAGACTGTTTCATCGAGTCGATGGTGTCGGGTAAAGGAGCTGTACCCTAAGCTCGACTTTAGCCATTTATTTGAACGCAAACGGGCGACAAAGTACAGCTGGTTGACCTTCCCCTGACAGTGGACATCCAGCCCGAGGGTGAAAGCCACGAACCAACCGAGAGAAAACCATGAGCGCTATGTACGCGACAAAAATTGGTGGGGGGCGACGAGCGCTTGCAAGCAGACCAGGAACTCTTCCTGCTACTCGGTCAGGTTGAGCATGACTTTCGCAGGTAGTCGTCGACATGGCATTCAGCGACGGAAAGCAGACGGCGCAGGAGCGCGCCGCTCGCTACCTCGAAGCACGCGCACGCCCGACGAACGACTTGCGCGTGGCCTCGGCCCCACTGCTCGCCGCGATGTGAGCGACTTACCCCACTTCCCGCACAGCCGTCCGATCAGAGGAACGTCCGATCAGAGGAGCGATTGACCCACAGAACAATTCCCCACAGAACAATTCCCCACAGACCTGCCGCAAATGCCCTGAGAACGGGGGAAGTCAGGTGTTGTGAGGAAAATATGGGGAAACGGTTTCAGGTAAACGCAACAAGCGAAAGCATAAATAAGTCCATGTAGGCCACAGACCCCAAATGCCCGAGTGGCGGAATTGGTAGACGCGACGGATTCAAAATCCGTTTCCCGCTTTAGGGAGTGGGGGTTCGAGTCCCCCCTCGGGTACTACACGAAAACGGCCCGCAGGCGCTAAAAATGGCGTTTGCGGGTTTTGTA
>PXTS01000086.1 GCA_003022485.1 Bacteroidetes bacterium QS_8_68_28 | reverse complement strand
TCTTCGCGGTCTTCGATGGATTCGAACTGCAACGCGGCGATCCCGAGAGCGCCCTCGATGCGCCGAGGCAGATCGTGCTCTCGCCATCGCTGGCGAAGCACCTCTTCGGCGACGAAAACCCGGTGGGCCGCACCGTCCGCGTCGAGAATCGCGCCGACTACGAGGTGAGCGGCGTGCTGGCGGAGGTGCCGGCGGCGTCGCACTTCCGCCCCAACGCGCTGCTCTCGCTCACACAACGCCAGCGCGAGGCGCGCGACGGGCAAAGCGTGAAGTGGAGTTTCTTCGGCGACTACCTCTACGCGAAGCTGCGCCCCGGCAGTGATCCGGCCACGCTGCAACAGGGCCTCAGCGCGCTGGTCGAGGAGGCCGAGCAGAGCGAGAACTTCGGCCTCGCCCTCCAGCCGCTCACGGCGATCCGCCTCTACTCGCAGGTCGGCGGGGAGATCGCCCCGCAGAGTGACGCGCGCTACCTGTGGCTCTTTGGGGCCATCGGGGCGGTACTGCTGCTGATCGCGTGCATCAACTACGCGAACCTCGCCACGGCGCGCTCGGCGGAGCGGGCGCTCGAAGCCGGCATCCGGCGCACGGTGGGCGCGCGGCGCGAGCAGCTGGCGGGCCAGTTCCTCGGCGAGGCGGTGCTGACGGCGGCCCTGGCGCTCCCGGCGGCGGTGCTCTTGGCGCGGGCGGCGCGCCCGCTGGTGCAGCGATGGACGGGGCAAACATTGCCGTTCGAGATGCTCTTTGGCGGGCCGGCGCTCTTGGGGCTGCTCGGGGCGGTAGTGGGGGTGGGGCTGATTAGCGGATTGTATCCGGCCGTGGCGCTTTCGCGCTTCTCGCCGGCGCAGGTGTTGCGCGGCGGCGGGCGCGGCGGGCGCTCCGCGGGCGGCCTGCGGCGCGGGCTGGTCGCCTTTCAGTTCGCTGCCACGGTGGCGCTCATCGCCGCAGCGCTGGTGGTGCAGCAGCAACTGGGCTACGTGCAGGAGAAGCGTCTCGGCTTCGACGAGGAGCGCGTCGTGACCTTCGACACCGGCGAGCTGGACGACCAGTACGACGCCTTCAAGCAGACGCTCGCGCAGAGCGGAAGCGTGGCCCGCGTCACCTCCGGCTCGCCGCCGGGGCTGGGGCGGCAACGCATGAGCATGACACGCACCGACTCGGCGACCGGCGAGCAGTGGCGGCTCTACGTCATGCAGCCGGACTACGGCTTCGCCGAGACGATGGGGCTGGATGTGGTGGCGGGCCGCTCCTTCCAGCGGGCCCGCGACGACACCGGGCAGGTGGTCATGGTGAACCAGCGGGCCATGCGCAAGCTGGGCCTCGGCGACGCGCCGGTGGGGAAGCGCGTGGCGCTTCGCGGCGAGCAGCGGCGCGTGGTGGGCGTCTTTCGCAACTTCCACAACCGCTCGCTGCGCGAGGAGCAACACCCGCTGCTGCTCGTCCTCCGGCCCGGCAACCACTACACGGGACTGGCGAAGCTGCGCGCGGGCCGCATCGAAGAAGGCCTGGCCGACCTGGAGGCGGCGTGGAATCAGTTTTTGCCGGATCGCCCCTTCGAGGCGACGTTCTTGGATGAACGCATCGCGGCGCAGTACCGCTCCGAGCGAAGGCTGGCGCGGCTCTTCGGCGGCTTCGCAGGGTTGGCCGTTTTCGTGGCGTGTCTGGGGCTGTTCGGGCTGGCGGCCTTCTCGGCGGAGGCGCGCTCGAAGGAGGTTGCCATTCGCAAAACCTTCGGGGCGAGCGCGCGGCAGGTCGTGGCGCTTCTCTCGAAGGACTTCCTCAAGCTGGTGGGCGTCGGCTTCGTGCTGGCGGTGCCGGTCGCCTGGTACGCGATGCGTCAGTGGCTTGAAGGCTTCGCGTACCACGTGGAGCTGGGGCCAGGCGTCTTTCTGGCGGCCGGGGCGGCGGCCTTGGCGGTCGCGGTCGTCACCGTGAGCACCCAGGCGTGGCGCGCGGCGCGCACGAACCCGGCGGAGGCCCTGCGCGACGAATGAGGGCGCGTGGTGGGAGCGACCAGTTGGCAGGCACTACGGGCCGCGCGAGCCAACCCCGCCGACGCGCTGCGCGATGAATAGCCCGCCTCCGCTTCTTCAACTGCTGTACAGACACACCGGCGGTGTGCCCCTCCCTTTTTTTGCCGACGACGTCCCACGACGAAAACCACTCACTACGTTCCACCCACCACGCACTCCGAAACCATGATCCACACCGAAAACCTGACCAAGTCTTACAAGAGCGGCCTGATGAGCAAAACCTTCGTCCTGCGCCGCGTCTCGCTCGATATCGACGCGGGGGAGTTCGTGACCATCCAGGGCCCCAGCGGGGCCGGCAAGTCCACGCTCCTGCACATCCTGGGGCTGCTGGACGCGCCGTCGGACGGCGAGTACGACTTCCTCGGTGAGCCCGCGCACGAGATGGACGAAAACCGCCGCACCGAGCTGCACCGCGAGCACATCGGATTCGTCTTTCAGGCCTACCACCTGATCGACGACCTCACCGTCTACGAAAACCTCGAAACGCCGCTCTTGTACAGCGGGCTCTCCTCGAGCGAGCGCCAGTCGAAGGTCGCCGAGATGCTCGACCGCTTCGGCATCGTGGCCAAAAAGAAGCTCTTCCCCAGCCAGCTCTCGGGCGGGCAGCAGCAGCTCGTGGGCGTGGCGCGAGCCCTCATCATCGAACCGAAGCTGATCCTCGCCGACGAGCCGACCGGCAACCTGCAATCCGACCAGAGCGAGGAGATCATGGAGACCTTCCAGCGCCTGAACGAAAAGGACGACGTAACCATCGTGCAGGTGACGCACTCGGAGAAGCAGGCCAGCTACGGCACGCGCGTGGTGCGCCTCGAAGACGGGCGCGTGACCGAGGACGGGCCCGCCCCCGAGCGCCCCGCGCCGGACCTGGAAGTGCAGGCGTAACTTTTCCGTGGGCCGTTTTTCGTTCCTTTGCGGACAACGCGCCGCTGCTGGAAAACCCGAATCCCCAAACCCGAAACCGCCAGCCCCATGCTCCGCAACTACCTGATCGTCGCTTGGCGCACGCTCCAGCGCAACCCGACGTACACCGCCCTCAACACCGGCGGGCTGGCGCTGGGGCTGGCCTGCTGCGTCTTGATCGCGCTCTACGTGCAGGATGAGCTGAGCTACGACGACTTTCACGAAAAGGCCGACCGCCTGGTGCTGGTGGCGAGCGAGACGGAAGACGGACGAGAGATGTCCAGCCCGTACCCGCTGGCCGACGCGCTGGAGCGCGAGGGGCCGAGCGTGAAGCAGGCAGTGCGCACGTGGGGCGCTTCCTCGTCGAAACCTGAGCAAGTGAGCCACGACGGGGAAACGTTTGCCGAAGAAAGGTACATTTTCCATGCTGGAGAGCAATTCTTCGAGTTGTTCTCCTTCCCGCTGGTCGAAGGGGCGGCTGCGCTCGGCGAACCGAACACGGCGGTCGTCTCCAAGCGGCTGGCGACGAAGTACTTTCCGGAGGAAAGCCCCGTCGGGCAAAGACTCTGGGTGGCAGGCCGCGACGCGCCATATCGGATCACCGGCGTGGCGCGCTCACGGGAGAACTCGCACTTCGACTTCAACGCGCTGCTTTCGTTCTCGACGCTGGGCCATGCGGGAAGCGACAGAGACTCTTGGGACAGAAGTTATGTCCAGACGTGGGCGCTTCTGCAAAAAGACGCTTCGACAGAAGCGCTCGAGCGGCAGGCCACCGCGTTGCGGAAGAAGCACCACGAGGACGAGACAACCCCGCCGACCCACTTCGCGCAACCCGTTGCCGGACTCTACCTTTCGGACCTCGCCCCGGAGACGGCAGACTTCGACCCCGAGGAGCAAGGCTTCCACGGAAACTGGCGCTACCTCTACCTCTTCTCTGCCGCCGCGCTGCTGATTCTGCTCTTGGCGTGCGTCAACTACGTCAACCTCGCCACGGCCCGCTCGGCGCGGCGCGCGAAGGAAGTCGGCGTGCGCCGCACCGTTGGGGCTGGGCGCTTCCAAGTCGCGCGGCAGTTTCTGAGCGAATCGGTGCTCTTGACGCTGGGCGCGCTCTCGCTCTCGCTCGTAGTGGCGCGTGCGGCGCTGCCCGTCTTCAATCATCTGGTAGGCAAGGAGCTTTCCTTTTCCGGGGCGGGAGCGGATTTCGTACTGCTTCTCTTCGGCGCGGCGTTGGCGATAGGCTTGCTGGCAGGGGCGTACCCGGCGGTGTACCTCTCCGGCTTCCGCCCGGCGGAGGTGCTGCGCGGTGGCGGCGGCGGAGCCGAGCGCGGCCGGTCGGGCGCGTGGCTGCGCAAAGGGCTGGTGGCGTTTCAGTTCGCGGTGGCCGTGGCGCTGATGGCGGCGACGGGCATGGTCTACCAGCAGCTGCGCTACACGCAGACGAAGGACCTCGGCTTCGAGGAAGAGCAGGTCGTCACCGTCTCGCTGCAAGACGCGGAGGCGCAGTACGCGGCGGTCCGGCGCGCCTTCGCACAGCATAGCAGCGTGGTGAGCACCTCGGCCTCGTCCGGCGTGCCGAGCAGCTACTTGGGACAGATTAACTTTTATTCCGACTCGACAGTAGTGAAGCGACGCATCGTCCAGACCGATTCCAGCTACCTCCGAACGCTGGGCATCGAGCTGACGGTCGGGCGTTTTTTCTCCGACCCGCGCGCCGGCAGTGACACGAGCGCCGCCTACGTCATCAACGAAACCCTCGCGCGTGAGATGGACCTGCGCGATCCGGTTGGGCAGGAGATCATCAATGGCAGGATCGTCGGGGTCGTCGAAGATCACCACTTCGAGTCGTTTCGGGAGGAGATTGGCCCTCTCATTTTGAGCGAAGAGCCGATTTCCGGAATCGGAAACGAACAGACGCCGTACAGCCGGGTCGCCGTGCGCTTCCAGCCCGGGCAGGCCGGGGCCGTGCTCAGCCACCTCGAAGCCACGTGGGCGCAGTTCTCCGAGGAGCCGCTCGACTACACGTTTCTCGACCAAGCCTTCGCCGAGATGTACCGCACCGAGCGCCGCCTCGGGCAGGTCTTCACCGCCTTCGCGCTCGTGGCCGTCCTGATCGCCTGCCTCGGGCTCTACGGGCTGGCCGCCTTCGCTGCCGAGCGGCGCTCGAAGGAAATCGCCATCCGTAAGACCTTTGGCGCTTCGACAAGGCAGATCGTGGCGCTGCTCTCGAAGCAGTTCCTGATGCTGGTCGGCGTCGGCTTCGTACTGGGAACGCCGGTGGCGTGGTACGGCATGAGCCGGTGGCTCGAAGATTTCGCCTACCGCATCGACTTGAGCCCGTGGCTTTTTGCGGCGGCGGGCCTCGTCGCGCTGGTCGTAGCGATGGGCGCGACCTGCTGGCAGGCACTCCGGGCCGCACGTACCAACCCGGCTCAGGCGCTCAAAGACGAGTGACAGCGGCGCGGAGAACCCCGCGCTCTTCTCAGCAAAGGCAGATAGAAGCCCGCTGGCCCCAGAAGTGAAGTTTTTTAAGACATCCTCTTGTCCCTCGAACTGCCTTTTCCTGCGGGTTTCTACCCTTAGAAGTCGAACGTCTGCTCGGCGTCTCGCGCTCGACGCTATACCGCTACGTCTCTCCCCCGGCGAACAGCGGAAGTGACGTGCCATCTGTCAAAACATAAGCGTCAGGCGGCAGTACATCTGAGGCACGCGAGAAGTTCTCTTCGTCTGCTTCGCCCTTTCGTCATGGACGACACGCAAACGAAAAGCGCTCCTTGGGCGGAGGGGCCACGCGCAGGCTCGCTCCTCCCAGAGGCTGCTGCCGACCCCGTCGGCGCTGTGCGCTCGGGGCTTCCCTACGCTTCGCTCGAGCGGGTGCGTGAGGTGCTCGGCGCCCCGGACCACCTCTTGGCGCAGGCGCTTTCGGTGTCGGAGCGCACGCTCTACCGCCGCCGCAAGCAAGAAGAGCGGCTTAGCCCCGCCGAGTCGGACCGGCTGCTCCTCCTGAGCGAGACGTTCGAGTTGGCCCGGCGCGCCTTAGACAGCGAGGAGGCAGCCCGGCGCTGGCTTCGCGAGCCGCACGACCTGCTCGGCGGGGAGCGCCCGCTGGAGCACATGGACACGCTCGCCGGCGCGCAAGAGGTGCAGACGATGCTTCTAAGTGTCGAGCACTCGATGCCGGCTTGACAACCGAGCGCGCGCCTGAGTTGCGCCTGCGCAGGTTGAGGCCGAGCATCTCGGCTCGACGCTTCCCCTTCCTCTGCGGCTATGAAGATCTGGCGCCCCGAAAAACGCCGCTACGCGAGGGAAGCGTTTCGCGGGAAAGGCGCGCTCCACGTCGGCGGGCGTTGGCACCGCAAGGGCGCGCAAGTGGCCTACGCCTCCGAGCACCCCGGCGTGGCGGCGCTCGAGAAGCTCGTCTGGTTGGAAAGCTACGAGCGCGCCTCCGCGAGCGATTACGTGCTGCTTTCCCTCGAGATTGACCCGGAACAGCACCTCGGACACCTCGGCCGCGAGGCGCTTCCCGAGGGGTGGGACGCGTTTCCGCATCCCGACGCTACCAAAGCGCTCGGAACGCGCTGGCTCGCGGAGGAGCGCTCGGCGGTTTTGGAAGTGCCCAGCGCCGTGATTCCGGTAGCCTCGAACTACCTCGTCAACCCGTTCCATCCGGATTTCCCGGGCTTGGAGCGCTCGAGGCCGGAGCCGTTCAGTTGGGACTCGCGGCTCTTTCGCGGCCAAAGCTCCGAGGAGGAGGGCCGCGAGAAGTCGTAGCAGAACGTCTTAGTCGGGCTCTCTTTCCCTAAGGCAGCTGGCGGAGCGGTGCTTCTTGGCAAGACCCAGCACTTGCGCCTCCCCTAAATGAGCCTTTCCCGAAAGGATAGAGGCGAAAAGACGAGTGCCCAAGAGGCAAGCGCCTGCGGAGGCAAGCGCCTGCGAGGGCAGGAACTTCACCGACTTCATCAACCGCGTCGTCTATGGTGACGGGCGAGTAGGTAAGGCACGCTTTACATCAGGAACTCAAACGTCTCGCTTTTTTCGTTCGCAAACTCGCTTCCGCCTCGTGAGCAGTCGCGCTCCGCGTCTCGGGCTCCTTTTCGTTGCAGCTACGGTCGTGCTGGGCGGGCTCCTGGCGTCAACGCCTGTCCTTTCTTCCCCGGTGGGCCTGTGCATCGGAGCCAATGTGGCAGCGGCCTTCGTGGCGGTTCGCGAGCTGCGACGCCTCGGAAGCTCGGCGCGCGTAGGCCTTCGCACCGGGCTTTTTGTGGGAGGGACGGTCGCCCTCATTGGCGCGAGCGCACTCGTGGCGCCGGCCTTTATCGAAGGGCTCGCGGGGGCGGAGGCGCGCCTGTCGGTGCAGCTGCTCATCTTGAGCGCGGGGTTCGCGGCAGCGCTCCTGGCGTGGTGGGGACGCGAGCACCTACGGTCCGATGCGCCTACGACCTGACGCATCTACGGCCTGATGAAGACCGGTATCATGGCAGCACACGAGTAGAAGTGCGCCGCCAAGTTCTGAAACGCTTTCGTTGTTTCCCGCGCGCCGCGTGGCGGGCCGTGAAGACAGCGTGGGCACGCGCCCGGTTGGACACGCGCCGCGCGGACGTCTATCTTTCGGCTGTCTCGTCTTTGCTCTCTGTGCCCCCGGCAGCGCATGGACTGGTCGCACGTCATCGGACAAGAACGCCCCGTCGAGGCGCTGCGCCGGGCCGTCGCCGGGGGGCGCGTGGCGCACGCCTACCTCTTTCACGGCCCCCACGGCACCGGCAAGCGCGCCGCCGGCCTCGCCTTCGCGCAGGCGCTTCAGTGCGAAGGGCCCGGCGACGGCGACGGACGCCCCTGCGGCGCCTGCCGCGCCTGCCAAAAAATGCAGCGCGGCGTGCACCCGGACGTGCACGTGCTCTTTCCCCACCCGAAGGGCACCAGCGAAGAAGACCGCGCCGAGCGCAAGGAACTCCTCAGCCAAGATCCCTACGCCGAGATCAGCTACGCGCGGCGGCCCTCCCTCTCCGACCCGTCGGACACCTCCAACAAGCAGGCGTTTTACTCGGTGGACCGCGTCCACGAGGAGCTTCTGCGCCCCATGAGCCTCAAGCCGCTCGAGGGGCGCTACAAGGTGGCCCTCCTCACCGAGGCGGAGCAGATGCACCCAAAGGCCGCCAATGCGTTCCTGAAGCTCCTCGAAGAACCGCCGCCGCAGACGGCCTTCTTGCTCACTACCGCCCACGCCGACCGCCTCCTGCCGA
The DNA here is from genome assembly GCA_003022485.1 of Bacteroidetes bacterium QS_8_68_28. Taxonomy (GTDB): domain Bacteria; phylum Bacteroidota; class Rhodothermia; order Rhodothermales; family Salinibacteraceae; genus QS-8-64-10. The sequence continues at coordinate 16,232 of PXTS01000086.1, read as the reverse complement.
CGATTACCAGCCGGTGCCAGCGCCTGCGCTTTGCCCCACTGGGCGCTGAGGCGCTCGCGGGCGCTCTCGTTCGTCGCGAGGACCTCGACGACGAGCGCGCGCAGATGCTCGCCCGCATGGCCGACGGCTCCTACACCCGCGCCCTCGAACTCACGACCAACGGCGAACTGCTGGAGCACCGCCGGCTCGTGCTCGACTTCTTCCGCCAGGCGTACACGCAGGACGCCACGCGCCTCGCCGAGGGAGTCGAGGAGATCCGCCGCCTCGGGCGCGAGCGCGCCAAGGGGCTGCTGGACCTCATGCTGCGCTGGGTGCGCGACCTGCTCTTGGTACGCACCCTCGGTCCCGAGGAGGCCCCGCTGGTCAACGTGGACCAGGCCGAAGCTGCCGAGCGCTTCTGCGAAAACCTCCCCCAAGCCGACCTCGAAGCCATGGTGAGGCTGATCGAGGAAGCGCGCCGCCTGGCCGGGCGCAACGTGAACCTCGGCCTCCTGCTTACCGCGCTGGCCCAGGCGCTGGGCCGCGCCATGCGAGGCCGAAGTGCGCGCCTCTACGTGCCGCTCCCCGAGGCCGGCCTCTCGCGCGCAGCGTGAGTCGCCCGGCGCCGAGCGCCCCGTACCACGCGCAACGTGGCCTGCCTTTTGCAAGGGATGGTGCCTGCCTTGCACTCTTCACGCTTTTTCCGTCCCAACGTCTCTCATTCATTTCTATGAAACGCCTCTTCCAATCCGGCCTACTGGTCGCGCTTTTCCTTGTCCTCGGCGCCTCCGGCGCACTCGCGCAGCCGGCCGCCTCCCCCATCGGCCAGTGGCGCACCATCGACGACGAGAGCGGCGAGGCGCGCTCCATCGTCGAGATTTACGAAAAAGACGGCGCCTTGCACGGCCGGGTCGTCGAGATTCTGCGCGCCAGTGACGAGGCGCGCCGCAACAGCGACGGCCAGATCATCTGCACCGCCTGCGAGGGCAAGCGCAAAAACCAGCCCGTCGAAGGCATGACCATCCTCTGGGGGCTCGAAAAGGACGGCGAAGAGTGGACCGGGGGCCACATCATCGACCCCGAAAACGGCAACACGTACAGCGCCAAGATGGAGCTCGACGGCGAAAACCGCCTCCAGGTGCGCGGCTACCGCGGCGTCTCGCTCTTCGGGCGCACCCAGACGTGGCAGCGCGTCACCGCTGACTCGTAACCTTCCGGCGACGATGCAACGAAAGCGAGGAACGCCCACGCGACGGGGCGTCTCCTTTTTTTATGAAAAAGGAGGCAGCACGTCTTCAATTCGCCTACTTTTCCGTCCTCGCCGGTCGCTTCCCGGAAACACCGTCCCTGCCTCACGGGCTACGACCAAGCAGCGCCGCGAGCGCTCCTCGCTGCTTCGCTCCTTGCCTCTCACCCGCCGCCCGTGCCGTACTCCGCCGAAATCAGCCGCGCCTCACCGACGGCGTTTCTGTTCCTCCTGGACCAGTCGGCCTCCATGCAGGACCCCTTCGGCGGGGCTGAGCAGAAAGGCGACGCAGCCCCCTCGAAGGCGCGCGTCCTTGCCGACACGGTCAACGACCTTTTGCGCAACCTCGTGCTGCGCTGCGCGAAGGGCGAAGGCGTGCGTGACTACTTTCACGTCGGCGTCCTCGGCTACGGCGAGCGCGTGCAGCCGCTCGTCGAACCCGCCGAGGGCCACGGCGCCCCCGGCGGGCTCGTCCCCATCAGCGCGCTGGCGGACCGCCCGAAACGCATGAAAGAACGTCTTCGAGGCGACGGGGACGGCGGCGAACGGCGCGTGAAGGTTCCGGTCTGGTTCGACCCGCACGCCAAAAACGGCACGCCCATGTGCCAGGCCCTCGACCAGACGGCCCAGACGGTGCGTCGCTGGATCGACGCGCACCCGCGCAGCTTCCCCCCGGTCGTCGTCAACATGACCGACGGGGAGGCCACCGACGGGGAGCCCCTCCGCTACGCTCAGCAGCTCAGAAGCTTTGCCACCGACGACGGGGAGGCGTTGCTTTTCAACGTACACCTCTCCGAAAGCGAAGAACCGGCCGTCGAGCTGCCCTCCGCCGCCGGCGAGCTGCCGCCCGAGGAGTACGCCGAGAAACTGTTCCAGATGTCCAGCCGGCTGCCGTTTGCCATGCGCTCCGCCGCCGAGAGCGAAGGCTACCGCGTAGACCTGGACACGCGTGGCTTCGTCTTCAACGCCGACCCGGGCGCGCTGGTGCGCTTCCTGGAAATCGGCACGCGGCCCAGCAACTTGCGGTGATCGGCATGAGCACGGAAGCACGCCAGCACGGGAGCGCGGGAGCCGTTCGGTGGCAGGCGTTCTGGACGCCTAAAAAAGGACGCCGCGCAGCAGAGTACGAAGACGCTTTTGCCGTTTCGGGAAGCGTGGAGGCGGGCGTCCCCTTCCGCGCGGCCCTCGCGGACGGGGCAACCGAGTCGGTCTTCGCGCGGCGCTGGGCGCGACTCCTGGCCGACGGCTTCGCAAGCGGCGGGCCCGCCATTTTTGCGGACGGGCTGCCGACTGCACGGGCCGCCTGGGCCGTGGAGGCCCAGCAGGACGACGCGCTCCCCTGGTACACCGCCGCAAAGGCCGCCGACGGTGCCTTCGCCACGCTGCTGGGGCTCGCGTTGCACTTGGAAGAGCAAACCTGGCAGGCCGCCGGCGTCGGCGACGGCAACCTGTTTCATCTTCGCAAAGGCGCGCTCCGTCGCGCCTGGCCACGCGCGAAGGCCGGGACCTTCGACAACCGCCCCGCGCTCCTGCCCAGCCGCGAGAATGCCTCCGCGCCGGACCCGCGCCGGGCCGAAGGCGCGTTTGCCCCCGGCGACGCCTTCGTCCTCGCCACCGACGCGGCGGCGGCGTGGCTCCTGCGTACCGCCCCCGCCGAGGCGCTCGCGTGGAACGGTGAGGCCGCTTTCACCGAGGCCGTCCGCCACGCCCGCGCCGAGGGCCTTCTCAAAAACGACGACACGACCGTCGTCACCCTTCAACTGTCGTAACTCGCCCGCGCAAAGCGACTGCTCGAACATCGCCAATCGCCCTTCGACGTTCCCGAGCCCGAGTGCCTATCAAGAGGCCCTCCAGCACCCCGAGGACGCCTTCGCCGACGAGGAGCTCCAGCGCGCGACGCCGCGCACCGGACCGCTGGGGCTGCCGCGCCCGGCCACCGGCGCCTTCGCCGCCGTCTTCCCGATGACCACGCCCGAGGGCCGCCGCCTGGCTGCCAAGTGCTTCCTCGCGGAGGCGCCCGACCAGCAAAAGCGGTACCGCGCCGTCGCCGATCATCTCGCCGAAGCGGAACTGCCCTATACCGTCGGCTTCGACTACCAGCCGGAGGGCATCCGCGTGAACGGCGCGGCGTTCCCGCTGCTGAAGATGGACTGGGCGGAGGGGGCGCCGCTCAACCGCTACGCCGAGGAGCACCTCGACGACCCCGGCGCCCTGAACGCGCTGGCGGAGGCATGGGCCGAGATGCTCGCCGCCCTCGAAGACGCCGGCGTCGCGCACGGCGACCTCCAGCACGGCAACGCGCTCGTCGCCGAAGGGGCAAGCGAGGGACCGCCAAAGCTGCGCTTGGTGGACTACGACACGACCTTCGTGCCCGCTCTGGACGGGAAAAAGAGCGCGGAGGTGGGCCATCGCAATTACCAGCACCCCGACCGCACCGAGGAGGACTTCGGCCCGCACCTCGACCGCTTCCCCGGCCTGGCCGTCTACGTGGCGTTGCAGGCGCTCGCGCGGCGGCCCGCCCTCTGGTCAACGTACGACACGGGCGAGAACCTGCTCTTCCGCACCGCCGACTTCTACGACCCCGGCGCCTCGCCCCTCTTCGCCGAGCTGGACGAGATCGACGCCCTCACCGGCGAGGTGCACGCGCTCCGCACCGCCTGCCACCGCGCCCCCGAGGCCCTACCCCCGCTCGCGGACGTGCGAAGCGGCATCGCCGACCTCAGCGCCGACCTGTCGTCCCGCACGCGTCGCTGCCGTGCTGGGGGCGCTCGTCTCGGTCGTCGCCGGGGGCGTCGCGCTCGCGCTGACGGGCGCCACGCTGGGCGGATGGGCCGCACGCGGCTACCGCCGGCAGCCCGTCGTGCGCCGGCGCCGGCGGCTGCAGCAGGAGCAGGCGCACTTCGCAGGGCAAATCAAGGCCCTGCAACGCGAGGAAGAAACGCTCCGCGAGCAGCGCCGCGCCGTGCGCTCCCGGCGCGAGGAGCGCCGCGCCGAGCAGCTGGCGGAGGTGCGCGAGGAGGCCCTGCGCGACCGGCTCAAGCACCACTTCATCGGGGAAGTGCGGGGCGTGGAGGGACTCTCGCACAAAACCGTCGTGCGCCTCAAGGCCGCCGGAATCCGCACCGCGCACGAAGCCACGCCCGAGGCCGTGGAGAGCGTGACCCGGCTCGGCCCAACGACCACCGAACGCCTGCGCCAGTGGCGCGCGGCGCTGGTCGAGCGCTACGCGCCGGAGCTGCCCGGGGCGCTCTCCCCCGCCCAGAAGCGCCGCCTGGAACGCTACGCCGAGCGTCGCCTGGAGCAAATCGACGAAGAGACGGCCCGCACCCGCCGCAAGATCGAGGCGTACCGGGCCGAGCGCGCCGACGCCGAGAGGCGTCGCTCCCCACCCCCGAAGACGCGCCGCCCGCCCCGACGGCCCCGCGCCCCGCTCCGTCACCGCCCCCGACCGGCGAATCAGCATCCGCCGCGTCCGCCCCGGAGGAGGAGCCGCCTCCCTCGTCTGAACAGCAGTCGTGATACGAAAATCAGCATCTCTAAGAGCACGGCCTCGTTCGGGCGGGATGCTTCACGCTCCTTCTGGAATCCTCAGCCGGAACGTCGTTCCCTCGCCGACCTCCGAGCGCGCGATTTTGAGCGACCCGCCGTGGTAATCCTCCACCACGCGCCGCGCCAGGCTCAGGCCCAGTCCCCAGCCGCGTTGCTTGGTTGAGTAGCCGGGACGGAAGACGTTCTTCCACTGGCTCCGCTCGATGCCGGCGCCGTCGTCCCTCACCTCCAGCACGGCCGTTCCCTCTTCTCGAAACCCGCGCACCGCGACCGTCTTGGCCTCGGCGTCGAAGGCGTTTTTGAGCAGGTTCTCGACGACCCACTCGAAGAGATCCGCGTTGATCGGCGCGGTAAGGTCCTCGGGAACGTCTACGTTCAGGCGCGCGGCGCGCGGCAGGCGGCGGCGGACGTATTCGGCCGTGCGCTCCACGGCCGGGGCCAGCGGCCGGCGCTCCAGCTTCGGCATCGAACCGATGTCCTCGAAGCGCCCGGCCACGCGCTGGAGCCGCTCGATGTCGCTTTCGATTTCGTCGAGCGCTTCCGTGCGACGCTTCTCCGAAAGCCGCTGCCCGCGCAGGAGCCGCGTCCACCCCATCAGGCTGGAGATGGGCGTGCCCAGCTGGTGGGCCGCCTCCTTGGCCATGCCCACCCAGAGGCTCGACTGCTCCGAGCGCCGCACATAGGAGAACCCCACATACCCGACCGCGATGAAGAGCCCCACGAAGAGCAGCTGCACGTACGGGAACACCCGCAGCTCCTCGATGAGGCCCGATTCGTCGTAGTACACCTGTTGCGCAAGGCCGCGGCCCGCCTGCCCGCCGAGCCGAATGGAAATCGGGGCATACTCCTCGCTCATTTCCGTCCGCACCTCCCGGAGACGGCGCATCGCGCGCGCAGAATCTTCTGCCGAGAGCGAATCCAGCGAATCGGGCACGTCCACACCGCGCCAGATGAGCGGGCGTCCCGTCGCCGAGTCCGCGAGGATGGCCGGGATGCTGGTAAACGGCTCGGCAAAAAGGATCTTGCTGGTGATGAAGTCCACCTCCCCGCTGCCGGAGGCGCCCTGTGGCTGCCGCCGGGCCCAAGCGAGCGCCTCGCGGAAGCGGGCGCGCCGCGCCGAGTCGAGCGCTACGGGCGATGCCGCCCCCGGCGTCGGCGGAACTTCTGAGCGGGCAGGCAGGCGCTCGACGAGCCGCCCGAGCGCCGCCAGATCGCGGCGATGCGAGCTGGTCGACGCAGACGGGGCCTGCATCCGCGCGACCTGCGCCTGCGCGTCGGCCCAGAGCTGGATGATCGCCTGCTCGCGCTCGCGCAGCCGTTCGACAAGCCGGCTGGTGTACCACAGCGAGGCCACCGCGATCACAAGCGCGAAGGCAAGGAGGCCCAGTTTGAGCCGGACTGACCAGCGATACGCCTGCATCGTTCCGGTTGGCGATTGGCGAATGCAGATGGGCGAAGGGCCGCCTGCCGACCGTTCCCAAACTCCGCAATCGCTGCGCCAATGTCGAACCGCTGCCTGTCGGGTCGCGCCCGTCATGGTGCGGTCGCGGCGGCTCGGCGCGCGCCCCCGGTGAGCACCTGTTCGCGCCGGGGGCCGACGGACGTGCGCCCGACCGTTACGCTGAGCTCCTTCTCGATGAAGCGCAGGTAGTCGCGCGCTTCGGGCGGCAGCGCCTCGGCCTCGCGCACGCCGGTGATGTCCTCGTCCCAGCCGGGCAGCGTCTCGTAGACCGGCTCGGCGCGGCGCAGCGTCTCGACCTCGCTCGGGAAGCGGCGCACCTCCTCCCCGCTCGGCAGGCGGTAGCGCGTGCACACCTTCAGTTCGTCCATCCCGCTCAGCACGTCGAGCTTGGTCACGGCGATTTCGGTGAAGCCGTTGACCGAGGCGGTGTAGCCGAGCGCCACGAGGTCGAGCCAGCCGCAGCGGCGCGGGCGGCCCGTCGTGGCGCCGAACTCGCCCCCGGCCTCGCGGAGCGCCTCGCCCGTCTGGCCGTCCAGTTCGGTCACGAACGGGCCGTTGCCCACGCGCGTGGAGTAGGCTTTCACCACGCCGATGGCGCGTTCCACGGCCGTCGGCGAAACGCCCAGCCCCGTGCAGCAGCCGCCGGCAGTCGGGTGACTGGAGGTGACGAAGGGGTAGGTGCCGAAGTCCACGTCCAGCAGCGATCCCTGCGCGCCCTCCGCCAGGACGCGCTCTCCGTTCGCCAGCGCGCGGTTGAGGTACTGCGACGTGTCGGTAACGTACGGATCGATTTTTTCGTCGAAGGCCACGTACTCCTCCACGATCTCATCCACGTCGAGCGGGGCGGCGTCGTAGACCCCTTCGAGGAGTGCGTTTTTGTCCTCGATGGCGCGGGTGAGCTTGTCGCGCAGGGCTTCGGGGGCGAGCAGATCCACCACGCGGATGCCGCGCCGGGCGAACTTGTCGGTGTAGGCCGGGCCGATGCCACGCCCCGTCGTGCCGATGGCCGCGTCTTCGGTGTTTTCGGTGCGGGCAGCCTCCTGCGCGGCTTCTACTTGCTTGTGGTAGGGCATGATGAGGTGCGCGTTGTGGCTGATCTTCAGCCGCCCTTCCACGTCGTAGCCCAGCGCCTCGATCTTCTCGATCTCGTCGAGGACCGCCGCCGGGTCGAGTACCACGCCGTTTCCGATTACGCAGGTGGTCCCTTCGTGAAAGATGCCGCTGGGGATGAGGTGCAGGACGAACTCCCGGCGATCCTTGCTTCCGTCGTCGCCGTCGCCCCAGCAGATGGTGTGGCCCGCGTTGGCCCCGCCCTGGTAACGGGCCACCACGTCGGCGTCCTCGCTCATCAGGTCCACGAGTTTGCCTTTTCCTTCGTCGCCCCACTGGCTTCCGATGACGACCGTAACGGGCATTCGACTTTGGATCTGTGATTTTGGGCTTGCGATTGGGCCGCTCGAGGGCGCCTGCGGCTTGCCCCCCTCCTCGTAGAACGCCCGGGACGCATGCAGGCTGAAGATCCGTCGTCCACGGCCCCTCAAGCCTCGGCCTCCGTCTCGGCAGGCGGCTCCGTCTCGAAGCTCTCGACGGCCTCGTCAACAGTGTCGTACGCTTTGGAGACGGTCACCAGCTTGGCTCGGCGACCGGGAGCGACCGAATGCGGTCGGCCACGCGGGTGAGGCGCGGGTCGCCGCCGGCGTCGCGCGTCGTTTGAAGTGGAGGGAGGGTGGGCTTGACAACGACGAAACGGGAAAAGCCAGCATTACACGCAGGATTTGGTCGGGGGCGAACCCGCAGGAAGGAAAGAAGTGGGAGGACACGTTTCTACGCCCACACTTCTCGAACGCCTCGCACTCCCGCCCCCAATCAAGCTCCCCGCCGCGAGACGCGCCGCCGGCGCTCGGTCTTGGGCACAGCCTTGCGCAGTTCCACGACCGCCGAGGAGGCCACGAAGATCGACGAGTAGGTCCCGATGATGACGCCGATGATCAGCGCGAAGGAGAAGCCCTTCAGCACTTCGCCTCCGAACATAAACAGAATCACGACCACGAGCAAGGTCGTGATACTGGTCACGAAGGTGCGGCTCAGGGTCGAGTTGATCGAGCGGTTGACCACGTCGTCGTAGTCATCGGTTTTGAAGAGGTTCTCGTATTCGCGCACGCGGTCGAAGACGACGACCGTGTCGTTGAGCGAGTACCCCACGATGGTGAGAAATGCCGCCACGATAGACTGATCGATCTGGAGCGAAAAGGGCACCCCTCCCGCCAGCAGCGAGAAGAGGCCCAAGGTGATGGTCACGTCGTGCACGAGCGCGGTCACGGCCCCGGCCCCGAAGCGCCACTCGAACCGAATCAGGATGTAGAGAAAGACCACCAGCAGCGCCCCGAGGATCATGTAAACGGCCCACTGCGCCATGTCGCTGGCGAAGCTGGGGCCGACGACCGAAGTGCCCACCACGTGCGGCGACGCCTCGGGAAACTCCGCCTGCAACGTCTCGACGATGCGGGCCTCGACCACGCTCGTGCTGTCGCCCTCAGCGCGGGTGCGCACCATCAGCCCATTCAGCCCGTCCTCCTGGCCATAGGTCTTCACCTGCGGCTCGCTGGCGAGTACGTCTTCCAGCGCCGCGCGCACGTCGTCGGTTTCGAGCTGGCCGGTGCCCTCCAGGATGATTTCCATCCCGCCCTGAAAGTCGATGCCCAACTCCAGCCCGCGCGTCACGAAGGAGGCCACGCTCAAAAGCAGCAGCGTGGCCGAGACGACGTAGCCCGTCTGCCGGTTGGAGACGAACGAAAAGTCGGGGTCTTCGAAAATGCGCATGGTTTCGGTCTGCTTGGTTATTGCCTCACGGAGAAGCAGGGTTCGGTTTGAAACGTCTGGGGCGCACGGGCGGGCAAGGTGGTTCGTGTTGCGTGGTCAGGGCCGTCCGATTCGTTCGCGCGCTGTCTGGCGGCGGCACGGCTGTTCAGAGAGCGCTGACCCTCGAACGCCCGTTCAGCGCTCGTCGGCGGGGCCGAAGATCATGCCCTCGCGGTGCAAGCTCCCGCGCATCACGCGCAACACTCACCCGTAGCTCACCTCCATGCTGCGCTCCTTGACCATGTAGTCGAAGACCACATGGGTGACGATGATGGCAGTGAACATTGAGGAGAGGATGCCGGCCATCAGCGTGACGGCGAAGCCGCGCACCGGCCCGACGCCAAAGGAGTACAGAATGGCGCCTACGAAAAACGTCGTGACATTGGCGTCGAGGATGGCGCTCAAGGCCCGCGAGTAGCCCGCGTCGATGGAAGCGACGAGCGTCTTGCCGGCGTTCTGCTCCTCGCGAATGCGGTCGAAGATGAGCACGTTCGCGTCCACGGCCATGCCGATGGTCAGCACGATCCCAGCGATGCCCGGCAGCGTGAGCGTGGCGTTGAAGCCCGCCAGGATGCCCAGGATGATGACCAGATTCAGAAAGAGCGCCAGGTCGGCCACCACGCCAGCGGTGCGGTAGTAGAGAATCATAAAGAGCGCCACGATGAGCAGCCCCACCAGCACCGACGTGAGGCCCGCCTGGATGGACTGCTGGCCGAGGCTGGGGCCCACCGTGCGCTCCTCGACGATCTCGACGGGCGCCGGGAGCGCACCGGCGTTGAGGACCGTCACCAGGTCCTCCGCTTCCGTGCGGCTGACGCCGGTGATGCGCGTGCGCCCGCCGGGAATGCGCTCGGTGATGTTGGGCGCCGAGACGACGGCGTTGTCGAGGACGATGGCGACCCGCTTGTTGACGTTGGCCGCAGTGAGACGCGACCAGGTGCGCGCCCCTTCGGAGTTCATCGTGATTGAGGCGTACGGCTCATTGGTGTTCTGGGTGAACGCCACGCTCGACTCGTCGACCACCTCGCCCAGCATCTCGGCGTTGGCCCGCGCGCCGTAGAGCGTGAAGATCTCCTCGCCCTGGGGGTTCTGCCCGGCGGGGCTGGACCCGTAGAGCAGCTCCACGCCCGAGGGCAACATGCGCTGCACCTCCGGCTTCGAGAGCATCGCGCGGACGGCGGCGGTGTCGGAGGCGGCTACCTGGCCCACCCTGACGCTGGGACCGCGCGGCATGACGCGCATGCGTGCGGTCAGCGGGTTCGTCGGACCGCCCGCGGAGCCTTCCCCGCCCTGAAGGGACGTGCCCGCTCCCGTGTCGGGCGCGCCCGGCTGTTGAGGCTGCTGCTGTTGATTGAGGCGCGTACCGCCCTGCTGCTGCCGCTGCGGCGGGGACTGGCCGGGCGGCGGGGCACTCTGCCCGCCCAGTCGCGTGCCCTGGCCTGCGGAAGCGGTGTCTGCCGGAGCGCCGGTCGTGTCTGCCGGAGCGCCGGTCGTGTCGCCGGCGGCGCTGGGGAGCTGCGCGGGCACCTCGCTGCGGCGCAGCGTGTCGGCGCCGGGACCCTGGTAGCCTTCGTAGTACGAAACGATCTGCTCCATCGCCCCGGCGAGCTGCTGCGGGTCGCCCATCAGGCGAAACTCCAGCCGCGCGGTTCCACGCAGGAGCTCGCGGATGCGCTGCGCATTTTCGATACCGGGCATTTCTACGCTGATGCGCTGCGAGCCCTGCCGCTGGATCGACGGCTCGGAGACGCCGTACTGGTTGACGCGCCGCCGCACGATGTCCACCGCGCGCCCGACCGCCTGGTCGGCCTGGGTGCGCAGGTACTCGGCCACGTCTTCGTTGGAGGAGCGCCGGTCGATCCCCGCCGACGGGCTGCGGAAGTAGCGCGCGAGCCGAGCGTCAGGGTTTTGCTGCTCGAAGGCCTCGACGAAGAGATTGATGAGCGACTGGTCGCCCCCGCCCTGGGCACGCTGCCGGGCCGCCTGGAGGGCCTTCTCGAAAGCCGCGTCGGTGTCCTCAGCCAGCTCGCTGAGGAACTGCGCGACCTGCACTTCGAGCGTCACGCTCATTCCCCCCAGCAGGTCGAGGCCCAGCTTCAGCGAGTTGGCTCTCGCTTCCTGGATGGCCTGCTGGTGTTCGTTTCGGTATTCCTGCTTGGCCTCCCCTTCGAGCTCGTCGAGCTGCCGGGAATAGTAGTAGTTCTGCGCGGTGGGGTAGAGGTAAAAACCGCAGAGCACCAGAAGCGCGAGCGTGATGGCGATGCGGACGCCGTTGCCTTGCATAGTGTTATCGGGACGAGGAAAGCGGAAAAAAAAGGGAGGGGCGCGCGACGCCGGAAGCCGGCACGCACGGGCGCTTTCGCTACGCGACGGCAGCGGAGCGCAGGACACGAGTACCGCGCGCGGCGCGACGGGGAAACCGCGCGCAACAGTGGAGAGCCGTCGACTACGGCCCCAGGCGGCGTCCTGCGAAGAGCGTGCGGAAAAGCGAACCGCGCGCGACGACGGCGGAAACGGCGCGCTTCCCGACCGAACTCCCGAGCGCAAGCGCGCGCGGCGGCGGGAACGCATCGGTCCCAGTAGTGGCCGGCGAGCGGTCCGGGAGGGGCACGAGCAGCGACACGGCGGGCCGCATCCAGCGCGCCCGTTCGGGCGGGACGGTCGGCGAGACGCTCAGGCGGATGGGCGAGCGCACCGCCAGGCCCGACTGGGCCAGTTGCTGCCGGAACGCCGCCAGAAGCGCGTGAGTGGTGCGGCCCTCCGTCGTCGGGGCCTCAGCGCCCGTCAGGCGCGCATGCGCTTCGAGAAAGGCCTTCAGAAAATCGTGAAGCGTGCGCGTGTCTGCGTCGGTGGCCTCCGCCAGCGCCTGGTCGAAGTGCGCGCGGGCGTCTTGCTTCTGCGGCGCAGGTGGGAGCTCTTTTTCTGATCGCTGCACGTGCGCTCGGAGCCACGCCGCCGGCTCGACACGAGGAGACGCTGGGCCGACGGACGCCGGGCCGACGGACGCCGGGACCTGCACCACCAGCGGCAGCGCGCTCGCCAACAGCACGAACGCCCCCAGGCGGAGTCGGGAGGAAAATGCGGGAACGGGCATGAGCACGTTGTTTGCCCGTGATTCCAGAAAGACCGGCGCATTTTGCAAACGTAGCCTCCGGCGTTGTTTCTTGCAACGGTCCGTGGGTGAATTGTCGGTGGACGACGACCAGATCGCAGCCCGCCCGGAAGGCAGACCACGGGCCCCCCGGCGGCTCCGACAGCTGCTCTCGCGCGCTCCCTCTCTCCTGTGCTCCCCGCCCTCGTGCCCCCCGCTCCGTTGCCCGGCTACGGTCGCACCCCGCTCTTTTTGCGCACGTGGCGCCCCCGTGACGGCTCGACGGCACGTGCCACGGTGCTGCTGGTGCACGGCTACGGCGAACACAGCGGGCGCTACGACGTGCTGGCGCGGCCCCTTGCCGAGCGCGGACTGGCCGTCTTCGCCTACGACCAGCGCGGCTACGGGCGCAGCGGCGGCTCCCCGGCCCTGCCGCGCGCCTTCGACGAGTACGTGGCCGACCTCCACGCCGTCGTTCAGCACGTGCGCTCAGAGCCCCCTGATGGACCGCTTTTCCTGATGGGCCACTCGATGGGCGGGGCCGTCGCTCTGCTCTACGTGCTGGACCACGGCGCCGCGCCGGCGGGCCTGGTGCTGTCGAGCCCCATGATCCGGCTGCCCACGCCGCGCCTGCTGCAACGCGCCGCCGAACCGCTCGGTCGCCTCGCCCCGGCGCTCCCAGCCGCGCCGCTCGACCCCTACGCCATCTCGCGCGATCCGGCGGTCGTGGAAGCGGCGAAAAACGACCCGCTCTGCTACGGCGGCCTCATCAAAGCACGCACCGGCGCGGCGATGGGACGCGCCACGCGCCGTCTCGGTGCGCAGATGCACCGCCTGGCGCGGCCGTTCTTCGTCTTCCACGGCACCGCCGACCGCCTCACCGACCCGGACGGCAGCCGCGCGCTCTACGCCCGCGCCCGCTCGACCGACAAGACGCTTCGCCTCTACGACGGCTTCTACCACGAATCCTTCCGCGACCCCGGCGGCGAGCGCGTCCGCGCCGACGTGGCCGACTGGTTGGGCGAACGCGCGCCGTAGGCGTGTAGGCTCGTAGATGAGCAGGCGGGAAAGTTGTTTAACCAAAACCTCCATCCCCGACCGACCACGCCCCCTCTCACAACCCCACGCCCCTACCCCCCTTCCCATGATTCTCGCCCTCGACCAGGGCACGACCAGTTCGCGCGCGCTCGTCTTCGGGGCGGCAGGGCACATCCATGGACGGGCACAGGAGGCTTTCCCCCAGCACTTCCCCCGCGACGGCTGGGTCGAGCACGATCCGGCGGACCTCTGGCACACGCAGCTCCGCACCGCGCGGCAGGCCCTCGAACGCGCAGGCATCCGGGCCGGCGACCTCGCCGCACTCGGCCTCACCAACCAGCGCGAGACGACGCTGATCTGGGATCGCGCCACCGGCGAGCCGATCCACCCGGCCATCGTGTGGCAGGACCGCCGCACCGCGGAAATCTGCGACCGCCTCAAGACCGACGGGTTGGAGCCGCTTTTCCGCGAAAAGACGGGTCTCGTGCTCGACCCCTACTTTTCGGGCACCAAGATCCGCTGGCTCTTGGACCACATGGAGGGCGCCCAGGAGCGGGCCGAGGCGGGCGAACTGGCCTTCGGCACGGTGGACACGTGGCTGATCTGGAAGCTCACCGGCGGCGCGGGCGGCGACCCGCTCCACGTCACGGACGCGACCAACGCCAGCCGCACGCTTCTCTACGACATTCACGAAGGACGCTGGAACCAGAAGCTGCTGGACGCGCTGGACGTCCCCTATGCTCTGCTGCCGACGGTGCACGCCTCCGGCGAGGTCTGCGGCGAGACGGATCCCGACGTGCTGGGGGCGCCCGTGCCCATCGCGGGTGGGGCCGGCGACCAGCAGGCGGCGCTCTTCGGGCAACGCTGTACGCGCCCCGGCATGGCCAAGACCACCTGCGGCACCGGCGCGTTCGTGCTTTTGCACACCGGCGAAGAGGCTATACGCTCCGAAAACAAGCTGCTCACGACCGTGGCGCTGGAGCGTGCGGGGCGCACCACCTACGCGCTGGAAGGCAGCATCTTCGTCGCCGGCGCGGTGGTGCAATGGCTGCGCGACGGTCTCGGCCTGGTCGAGGAGTCGGCAGAGGTGGAGGCGCTGGCCCGCCAGGTCGACGACAGCGGCGGCGTCGCGCTCGTGCCCGCCTTCACCGGGCTGGGCGCGCCGCACTGGGACCCGCGTGCCCGGGGAGCGGCTTTCGGGCTCACCCGCGCGGTGACGGATGCGCACCTCGCCCGCGCCGCGCTCGAAGCCATCGCCCACCAGGTCGCCGACGTGCTGGGCGCGATGGAGCGCGACGCCGGCCTCCGGGCCGACGAGTTGCGCGTGGACGGCGGCGCGGCGGCCAATGACCTGCTTCTCCAGCTCCACGCCGACCTTCTGGATGTGCCCGTCGCGCGCCCGCAGACCATCGAAACGACGGCGCTGGGCGCAGCCTACCTCGCCGGGCTGGCCGTCGGCTTCTGGAACGAAGACGAGATCGACGCGCAGTGGCGAAAAGAGCACACGTTCTCGCCCGGGATGGACGACGCACGCGCCCAGCAGCAACGCGACCGCTGGCACCGCGCCGTCGAACGCACGAAGGAGTGGGCGGATTCGTAGGTTCGTCCGCCCGCCTTTGGCTCGCTGGTTCGTGATTCGTTTTTGGCGGGCCACCGCATGATGACTGCACAGCACGGCGGACCGCCGGCCGCGGACGGCAGTTCTCCAACCGGCAAATGCTCGTCACTCCTCGCCCTTCCGTCTCCAACCGAGCAATCGAAGACCCAACCCCCAAGCCCCGAGTCCGACCGTGGTGGCAGACGGGCGTCATTTACCAGATCTATCCGCGCTCCTTTTTCGACACGACCGGCAACGGGATCGGCGACCTCGACGGCATCCGCCGTAAGCTCGATTACTGCGCCGACGTGCTGGGCGTGGACGCGCTCTGGCTCTCGCCCTTCTACCCCTCCCCGCAAAAGGACTTCGGCTACGACGTGGCCGACTACACCGCCGTCCATGCGGACTACGGCACCCTGGCGGACTTCGACCGCCTCCTGGCGGAGGCGCACGAGCGCGAGCTGAAGGTCATCCTCGACTTCGTGCCCAACCACACCTCCGACCAGCACGACTGGTTTAAGGAAAGCCGCTCATCGAAAGCAAGCCACAAGCGCGACTGGTACGTCTGGAAAGATCCCACCCGCGACCCCGACGGCGAGCTCCAGCCGCCCAACAACTGGCGCTCGAATTTCGGCGGGTCGGCCTGGGAATGGGACCAAGAGACTGGCCAGTACTATTTGCACCTCTACTTCGAGTCGCAGCCGGACCTGAACTGGCGTCACCCCGAGGTGCAGGAAGCGATGCTCGACCAGGCACGCTTCTGGCTGGAGCGCGGGGCCGACGGCTTCCGCATCGATGTGGCGCACGCCATCATGAAAGATCCGCACTTCCGCGACAATCCACCCAACCCGGCCCCCGACGCCGCCTACCACAAAGACCGCGGCGCCTACGACGAGCAGCTTCACCTCTACGACAAAGGCCACCCCGACGCCCACGGCGTCTACCGCGATTTTCGCCGGATGCTCGACGCATATTCGGGCGAAAGCGACCGCATCGCCCTCGGAGAAATCCACATCTACGATCTCGGCGAGTGGGCCTCCTACTACGGCCAGAAGCGCCAAGACGGCCGCCGCGACGAAATGCACCTGCCGATCAACTTCCAGCTCTTGAAGGCCAGCTGGACGGCTGCCGACGTGCGCGCGGTCGTCGACGCGCTGGAGGCAAAGCTCCCGGCGGGCGCATGGCCGAACTACGTCCTCGGCAATCATGACGAGCCGCGCCTGCGCACCCGCCTCGGCGGCGAACCGCAGGCGCGGCAGGCGGCCGTCTTGCTGCTCACGCTGCGCGGCACGCCGCTGCTCTACTACGGCGACGAGTTGGGCTTGACTGAGGTCGAAATTCCTCCGGAAGAGCAGAACGACCCGCTCGGCCAGCGCATTCCCAGCCTCGGCCGCGACGGCTGCCGCACCCC
>PXTS01000088.1:13645-26438 GCA_003022485.1 Bacteroidetes bacterium QS_8_68_28 | reverse complement strand
GCTGCCGCCCCACGTGAGCGCGTACGGGCCTTTGGCGACCTCGATGCTCTGCATGGTCGAGGGGCCGGTGTGGCTCAAGGGCGAGTCCATGCGCGCCGGGCCGGCCGGCATCGTGCGCATCCCGTCCACGTAGACGCCGACTTGCCCCGAGCGCAGGCCGCGCACGACCGGGTCGAGCCCCACGGGGCCGCGCCGCACGGCACTCGTGCCGGGCATTTTGCGAAAAAGTTCGCCGCCGTCGCGCGGGTTGGCTTCCTGGATGGCAGCTTTGCGAAGCTGCTCGGAGGCGCCGGGAGCGCCTGAGCGGCGAGCCGTCACCTCGACGGCCTCGAGCCCTACGGTGCGCGGTGAGAGCGTGAACGGGACGCGCGCCGTGTCTCCGGCGGCCACGCGCACGTCCTGCGACTGCGGCGCGAAGCCGACGAAGCGCGCGGTGAGCATGTATTCGCCGGGAGCGAGCGCGCCGACGGCAAAGCGGCCCTGCGGTCCGGTACTCGCGCCGCGCGGGCTGCCGTCCTCGGCGGAGCCTTCCACCAGCACGTTCACGCCGGGCAGCGGGCGGCCTGTTTCCGCGTCCGTCACCACGCCAGCGACGGCGCCCCCGTCGGACTGCGCCCGAGCCAGCGAGGCGCCCAGGCCGGCGGCGAGCACCACCAGCGCGCTGGCGAGCGCGAAAAAGGAGTGAGAAAATACAGATCGGGGACGGGATCGGAAAAACATAGAGCAACCTCCAAAGGAACAGGGGACGGCGCGCGGCAGCGAGGCCGCCGGCGGGCCGGAAACATGCGCATCGGGGCGGGAGCGACCGGCGCCGGAGGGACTCCTCCGGCACGGGTCATCCGACGCGCGGCTTTGGAGGACGGAAGACGCGGCTGCCCCGGCGCTGCGAGGCGAGCGATTCAGGCGAATGCGAAGCGGAGTGCTTCGGCGAACGCGGGGCGGCGTGCAGCAACGAGCCGGGCGCGACGAGGCTCTTGGACACCGCGAAGACCCCAGCCGGCCCCTGCGACGGGCCGCCGCAGGAGCGAAATGAAAGCCCGTCCGTACCGGGATCAGCATTCTCGCCGTGCTGGTCGCAGTGGGCGCAGGTGCAGTCCGCGCCGCAGTGACACGCCTGCTCGGTGCAGCCGTCGCGTGCCCCTTCGCCCGTGGCGTGACGCGCGAGCGGACCGACGGGCACGTGCTGCCCCGCAAGCAGCGCGCCGATCACCAGCACCCCGGCGGCGCGGTAGAGGACTCGGCCCAAACGTTGCGCAGACCTGCGCATTTACTTTGCGCTTCTTTTTCGAGAGGTGTTCCGCCAACGACCGCTTTCCCGCTTGGTTCACCAATCCCCCGTGAAGCTGCTCCTCTTCGACATCGACGGCACGCTCGTGAACGCCTTCGGCGCCGGGCACGAGGCCGTCGAAGCCGCCCTCCAGGACGTGACCGGCCACGCCATCGACGCCGGGGGCATCGCCTTCTCCGGCAAAACGGACCCGCAGATCGTGCGCGAGCTGCTGGCCACAAACGGCGCGGCCGGCGGCGACCCGGAGGCCCTCATCGCGCGCGTCTTGGACCGCTACGCCGACCGCCTCGCCGCCACGATCTCGGGGAAGCGCGTCGAAGCGCTCCCGGGCACGCAGGCGCTCCTGAAGCGGCTCGCCGCACGGGAAGACGTGGTGCTGGCCTTGCTCACGGGCAACATCGAGCCAACCGCTCACCTCAAACTCGAGGCCGCCGGGCTGGATCGCTTCTTCGCCGGCGGGGCCTTCGGCAGCGACGACGCCGACCGCGACCGGCTCGTCCCCGTCGCCGCGCGCCACGCCCAGCAGCACACCGGGCGCGCCTTTTCCGGCAGCGAGGTCGTGGTCATCGGCGACACGCCGCGCGACGTGGCCTGCGGAAAGGCGCACGGCGCGCGCACCGTCGGCGTCTGCACCGGGCGCTACGACCGCGCTGACCTCTCGGAGGCCGACCGCGTACTCGACGACCTGACCGGCGCGGAGCGCGTTGCCAACGCGGTGGTCGGGACGTGAGTCGACCAGGTCGTAAGGGTGTAGGTCTTTTTGACGCCCCTGCAAACCACAAACTTACGCCTCTACAAACCTGAGAGCACGCGCTCGACCTGCCCGGCGTAGCCCCCGCCGAAGTGGTTGAGGTGATTGACGAGATGGTACAGATTGTACACGTCGCGGCGCATCTCGTACCCCGCTTTGAGCGGCCACACCTCGCGGTACGCCTCGTAGAAGGGCGCGCGAAATCCGCCGAAGAGCTCCGTCATCGCCAGGTCGGCTTCGCGGTGGCCGTAGTAAGCCGCCGGGTCGATGACCGCCGCGCGGCCGTCCTCGCCCGCCAGAACGTTGCCGCCCCACAGGTCGCCGTGCAACGTCGAAGCGGGGGGCGCCTCGGGCAAAAGCCCCGGCAAACGCTCCCGCAACGCCTCCCACGGCGCGTCCCAGCCATCGCGCCAGCGCCCGTTCTTGCGCGCCCGCTCGATCTGCGGCCCCAGCCGCCGCTCGCGGAAGAACGCCGGCCAAGCGTCCATCCAGCCGTTCTGCTGCGGCAGCCGCCCGATGAAGTTGTCACGCCCGAAGCCGTAGCGCCCGTCTTCGGACAGGTGGCCGTGCAACGCAGCGAGCGCACGCCCGAAGCCTTCCCAGAAGGCGCGCCCCGTCGCCCCGCCCGGCGCGACCCAGTCCATCAGAAGGAAGCCGGGAGCGTCGCTGCTGGGGCCTTCCACCGCATGCACGTCGGGGACGCGAAGCGCGCTCTCCGTGTGCGTGGCTGCCTCGCGGAGCGCGCGCAGGCCCGCCGCCTCGGCCGGGAAGGTGCGCGCGACCTCCGCCTCGCCGCGCTTCAGAAAAAACGACTGGCCGCCCGCGTCGAGGCGCCCCCCCTCGGCGATGCAGCCGCCCCCGACGGGCTCGAATTTTTCCGGCGGGCCGGGCAGGTGCGGGCGCAGGCGCTCGGCAAGGCCATCCGGTAGCGGTTGAGGCATGGCGACTGGTGGATAGTAGATTGTGGATGGTAGATGGTTCGCAGGATGCTGGCGACGGTGGTGAACGAGATACGATCCACCATCGAGCGAACGGAGTGAGCGGACCATCTACGATCCAGCGAGCGAACGCGAGCGGACGATTTGCCTTCTCACCCACTCGCCTTCTCCCCATCTTCCCCTCCCCCCTTCTCACCTTCATCATCGAGCAACGCCTCGAGAATGCGTGCCGTCGTGCGGTCGGCGATGCGATAAACGCGGTCGAAGCCCTCGCGCCCGCCGGCGTACGGGTCGGGCACCTGGTAGTCGCCCGGCTGGGGGTCGAACTCACGGAAGAGCCGCACCTTGCCGTCGTACTGCTCCTCCTCATCGAGAAAGAGCACGTCGTGGAGGTTGCTCTTGT
The DNA here is from genome assembly GCA_003022485.1 of Bacteroidetes bacterium QS_8_68_28. Lineage (GTDB taxonomy): Bacteria > Bacteroidota > Rhodothermia > Rhodothermales > Salinibacteraceae > QS-8-64-10. The sequence continues at coordinate 23,058 of PXTS01000088.1, read as the reverse complement.
CCATCGCGAAGATGTGGTCGAAGTCTTCGAAGTGCGCCGGGGCGAACTGCTGGGCGCGCTGCTCGCTGATGTCGAGATCGCCGTTGCGCCGCGCCGCCGCCTGCATCCGGTCGTCGGGCGGCTGGCCGAGGTGCCAGTCGCCGGTCCCCGCCGATTCGACGCAGAAGCGGTTTTCCAGCCCCCGCTTGCGCACTTTTTCTTTGAAGAGCCCCTCCGCCAGCGGGCTGCGGCAGATGTTGCCCAGGCACACGAAGAGAATGCAGGTCGTCGCGTCGGAAGCGGTTTCCATGCTTACTGTCCTCGCAGAAAACTGTGCTCGCGGAAAAAGGTGGACGTTCTCCCCTTCCGCGTCGTTTTTTGCCAGAAGAACAAAAGCCGCGCGCCCCCGGCGGCGTTCCCCGGCCGCCCAGCCGCTCTGCTCCCCGCTCGCCCCTCGCCCGCAAATGCCCGGACCCCTCTTCGCCCAGCCCACCGGCGCTTCCCGCGAACCGCTCTCCGTCTCGCAGATCGTAGGCCGGCTCAAGGCGACCGTCGAGACGGACTTCGGGAACGTCGCCGTGCGGGGCGAGCTCTCGAACTTCAACCGCGCACGGTCAGGGCACTGCTACTTCTCGCTCAAGGACGAGGACGCTCGACTCGAATGCGTGATGTGGCGCCGCGTGGCCACGCAGATCGGCTTCACCCCCGAGGACGGGATGCTCGTGAAAATCAACGGCAAGATTTCCATCTACGAAGACCGCGGAAAGCTCCAGCTCTACGCCGACCGGATGCACCTGGCCGGCGAGGGCGCCCTCCAGAAGGCTTTCGAGAAGCTCAAAAAACGCCTCCGCCGCGAGGGCCTCTTCGACGCGGAGAAGAAACAGCCCCTCCCGCCTTTCCCTGAAACCGTCGGCCTCGTCACCAGTGGGGAGAGCGCCGCCCTCCAGGATCTGCTGACGGGCCTGCGCCGCCGCTTTCGGTGCGCGACGGTGCAGCTCCGCCCCGTGCGGGTGCAGGGCAACGGCGCAGGCGACGAGATCGCGGCGGCCATCGAGGCGTTTTCCGAAATGGCCCCCCCGCCGGACCTGCTGGTCGTGGGACGCGGAGGCGGATCGGCGGAGGACCTGTGGGCCTTCAACGAAGAGGTCGTCGCGCGAGCGATCCACGCCTGCCGGGTGCCGGTCGTCAGCGCCGTGGGCCACGAGACGGACACTTCCATCGCCGACCTCGCGGCGGATGAGCGCGCGGCCACTCCCTCCACCGGCGCCGAGGTGGCCGTTCCCGACCGCCGAGACGTGAGCGAGCGCGTGCGCGCGCTCGCCGCCGCCCTCGAAGGCATGGCTCGCAAGCGCCTCCGCGAGAATCGCCGCGCCGTCGAACGCCTCACGCAGTCACGCGGCTTCCACCGCCCCACGGGGCGCCTGCGCCGGCTCCGCCAGCGCCTCGACGAGCTGACCGCGCGCCTCGACCGCACCGCCCCGCGCCTGGTGGCAAAGAAACGCCGGCAACTCGCGTTGCTGAAAAGCCGCCTCGACGCCCTCGACCCCGAGAAGCCGCTGCGGCGCGGCTACGCCTTCGTGGAAAAGGACGGTCGGCCCGTGCGCTCCGCCGGGGTCCTCTCCGACGGCGATGCGGTGACGCTCGCCTTCGGCGACGGCACACGCGACGTGCGCGTCGAGGACGAAAACAAGGCGCGCTGACACAACCCGTTTCTCGACAAGCGAGGCCGGAACGGCCCCGCCGAGCGAACGGTAGGATGTGGGAAAATGAACAAACGCCTGCATTCCTTGCTTTTGTGCACTATCTTTACGCGAGCCAACTCTTGCGCAGGCCACGAGTGCACGTGCCGAGACTCGTTCTCTGCCACGCAACGCCTCCGCGACTTTCTGTAGTGCTTTCTCGCCCAGGCGGCTCGCCGTGATGTCTTCGCTTTCGGAAGTGACATTGGAGCTCACGCCGGCCCGGCGCCTCGATGTGATTGACGTAAACCAGCGCGCGGAGGCGCAGGCCGGGGACGGCTTTTTCGAGAGCCACCGCAAGACGCTTTACTGCTCCTACCACACCACCGCCGGCTACCTCGAGCAGAGCCTCTGCGAGCGCCTGGGGCGGCGGCCCGGCCAGGTGCGCGGCTTCCTCAAGCCATACCAGCGCCTCTTCCCGCCCGAGGCGGACTACCATCACGACCGTCTGGAGCGCCGCACCGAGCTGAGCGACGAGCAGCGCCAGACCGAACCGCGCAACGCCGACTCGCACCTGACGTTCATCGGTGGGGGGCTGGAGAGCTGCGTCACCTACGACAACGCCCCCGTCCGAGCGGGCACGTCTCCAGCCCCCGTTCACTTCATCGACCTCGACGGGATCAACCCCAACGGGCCGGGCGGGGGCGAGCGGCGCCAGCGGCGCACCACGCTGGTGGGCTTCGACCGCGCCCAGCGCGTGGCTGAGGTGGAACTGGAGGTGCCCCTCAGCGGCCACCCCATCGACTCGACCAACCTCAAAAACCCGTCGCTGGGCTTCTACGAGCAACTCGAAGCCCTCATCGCGCGCTACGGCATCGAGAAAGGGCGGCTGGACCTGCGACTGGCCGAGGGCGAGGAACATGCCGGCCTCACCGTCAACGAGGACGAAACGCTACTAATGACCCATGACCTGCGCGAGGTGCTGGGCGACCCGCTGCACTTCATGGCAGCCAAAGGCTGGAGCCTGGGGCGCCTCCTCCTCCGCGACCCGCGCGCGCTGCGCGCTGCCGTGAAGCGCTACGCCAAGTACGACCTCGTGCAGATCGTCAACAAGGTCCTCGACAAAACGGGGTTGAACGACTCGCTGGCCGAACGCTTCATCGACAAGTTCCTGACGGGCCCCGTCGAGCGGCGCCTGCGCATGAAGCGCTCGATGAGCCTGCTCATCTCCGACGCCTACCCGCCCGGCGGCGCTCCGCCCGGCGGCACGGCCAACCACCCTGCCAACGGCCATGCGGAAAACGGCCATGCGGAAAACGGCCATGCGGAAAACGGCCGTGCAGAAAACGACTCGTCGAGCACGCCCGGGGGCCGCATCGTGCAGGGCCGTTTCCAGAGCCCGATTCTCGTGCAGTGGCGCTCTTCCCAAACGTCGACCCGGCGGATCGTCGCCACGCTCTCGCGGTTTGAGTAGTGCGTCGCCGTTCCCTGCAGCAACTCGCTCCCTTCTACGGCGCTTCTTTCGGTATCGCTTCTTTTTTCCTGAACGGCGGTCCCCCTAAGGAGCACTCGTTCGCTTTGCCCACAGCACCGCGGACGGCCGACCGCGTTTCGCTTTTGCTCCGCTCCCGCTGCGGTCCGCCGTCCGTCGCCTGTCGTCCTCCGCTATGTCCAATCCGCTGAGCGATCTTCTCTTCGGGGGCGGAGGCTTCTCGGCCGGGGGGCCGCAGGCCGCCGACGTGGTCGAGCCGACGCGCACCTTCGCCGACGTGATTCTACCGGAGGAGACGCGCCGCCAGCTCGACCGCGCGCTCACGCAAATCCGCAAGCGCCGCCTGATCGGCACGGACTGGGGCCTCGCCGAGCGCCACCCGACGGGTCTGGGACTGGCCTTCAACTTTGCCGGGCCGCCGGGGACCGGCAAAACGCTCTGCGCCGAAGCTCTCGCCGACGCGCTGGACCGCAACCTCATGGTGGTGCGCTACGATGAGATGCAGTCGATGTGGATGGGCGCAACGGGCAAAAACATCGCCTCCGTCTTTGCCGCCGCACGCTCCGATGAGGCGGTCCTCTTTTTCGACGAGGCCGACGCCATCGCCGGGCGGCGCACCGGCAACGTCGGGCAGGGCGGCTACGAGCGCGAGGCCAACGCCATCGTGAACGTCCTCCTGCGCGAGCTCGAAGAGCACGACGGCGTGGTCATCTTCGCTACCAACCTGGCGGCGAACCTCGACCCGGCCTTCGAGCGGCGCATCCGCACGCACGTGCTCTTCGAGATGCCCGACGTGGAGGCGCGTCGCCGGATCTGGCAGGTGCAGCTTCACCGCCAGAAGACGCCCCTGGCCGGCGACGTGGACTTCGAGGCGCTGGCCGAACGCTTCGAGGCCAGCGGCGGGGACATCAAAAACGCCGTCCTCAATGCCGCCCAGGCCGCCGCCGCCGAGCCGGGCCCCGACCAGAAAAAGAAGATCGCCCAGCGCCACTTCATCCAGGGCATGGAGGCAGTGCAGGCGGGCAAGCAGGTCATGAAGCAGTCGCTCTTCGGCAACGAGAGCGGCCCCGGGGCAGCGGGCGCCGCGTCGCTTCCCGGCCCCAATGCGAACGGCGGGCCGCAGGCGGCGCTCGCGCGTCACTTCCAGGACACCCGCGAGGAGCAAGAGCAGCTGGCCACGCGCCAGGAGACGCTTACCGAGCGGCTCGAAACCCTCGGGGAGCAGCAGGAACAGCAGGGCGAGCAGCTCCTCGTCATCGAGCGCGCGCTCGAGCTCCTGACCGACCGGATCGACCAGAGCGGGCAGGCGCAGCAAAAACTCTCCGAGCGCTTCGACCGGCTGGAGGCGCAGCGCGAAAAACGGCAGCGCCAGCGCCTGCTTGTCCAGGTCGGCGTCGCTGTCGCGCTCGTGCTGGCGGCGGCAGCCTTCGTACTGGCGCTGGTGTAGCCGGCCGGGAAACGTAAGGCGCGCATCGGGAAGGTCGGCGACCTCCTTCAAAGCGTCGGCCCGAGTCGCGTTGATTGCTCTCGCCCCCCGGCGATGACGGCAAGCAGAAGAACGAAGCGCGTATGACTGAAGAGGGGGCGTCTGGACATGAGGCCGGAGGGCCGAGGCAGAGACGGGTGTGCGGGGAGGGCGTTATCGCCCCTGAAATTCGGGTTCACGCTTTTCGAGAAAGGCCGTCGCGCCCTCGGTGGCGTCGTCGGTCGCCAGCGCCTGGCCGAAGAGAGCCGCCTCGTGGCGCAGGCCGGTCTCGAGCGGCTGATCGCTGGCGCGCAGGGCTTGCAGCGAAAGGCGAATTGCCTCGGGGCCGTTTTCGAGAATCGAACGCAACAGCTCGCGCGCCGCTTCGGTGGCGTCCTCGGCCACACGGTTGACGAGGCCGATCTCGCGAGCCCGCTCGGCGCCGACCGGGTCGCCGGTGAGGATCATCTCGGTCGCCGCGCCGCGCCCCACCACGCGCGGGAGGCGCTGCGTGCCGCCGTAGCCGGGGATGATGCCGAGGTGCACCTCCGGCTGGCCCAGTTGCACCCCGGGGGAGGCGGTGCGCAGGTGGCAGGCCAGCGCCAGCTCGCACCCGCCGCCGAGGGCGACGCCGTTGACCGCTGCCGCAACCGGCTTGGGCATTTGCTCGATCTGCGAGAAGACCGCCTGCCCGCGCTCGGCGAAGCGCCGGGCCTCGGCGGCCCCCAGGTCGGGAAACTGGCTGATGTCAGCACCAGCCACGAAGGCTTTCTCTCCCGCGCCGGTAAGGAGCACGCCGCGCACGTCGTCATCGGTGCGCGCCCGGCGGAACGCGTCGTCCAGATCGCCAACGACCTCGGCGTCGAGGGCGTTGAGCGTGTCGGGCCGGTCGATGGTGAGGGTGAGCAGGCCGTCCACGTCCGTTTCGTAGCGGAGGGCGTTCATTTCGTTGTTCGTGGTTCGTTAGACTTTGTGCGTTGCCAGCCGGTCTGCGTTCGCACTCCCGCGCCTCCGCATGCCCTGACTCACCCGCGCCGGCGGGAGCGGCGGGACGGGTCCTGCGCGCGCTCCTCGTCCAGTTCGTCGAGGAGCTCGTCGGGGGAGCTGGTGAAGATGTCTTCGACGGCCTGCACGGAGCGCTGCGTTTCCTCGACCTCGTCGAGCAGCGAGTCGAGCTGCTGGGTGATCTCCTCAGGGTCGTGCAGCGCCCAGGACTGCTCATGAATGTAGCGCACCACGTCTTCGATGGTCTGGAGCTGCGCCTCGATGACTTCGCGGTGCTCGTGGCCCTCGCGGAAGCGACGCAGGCGCTGCTTGAGGATGCGCAGGCGCCGCTCCTTGACCTTCCGCACGCGCGGGGAGGCTTCCTCGAGGCGCTCGCGCACCGCCTCGATGGAGCGGCGCACCTCGCTCTCAGTCGAGGCGTCGGCGCGGTCCCGGTAGCGCTCGCGGCGGTGGAGCAGGTTCAGGTGCGCCGCCAAGAGCCCGTCGATTTTCTGGAGGTGATTTTCCAGAAGCCCTTGCGAGGCGCCGGAGAGCTTCTGGTAGTTGGCCTCGATGGCGTCTTCGAGCTGGCGCAGGCGCGCGTAGCGGCGCTGGCTCTGGCGCGAGAGCCGGCGGTAGGTTTCCTTCTGGGAGGCCTCGCGCTGCCGGCTGCGGTCGCTGCCGTGCAGGCCGGTGCCCGCCCGCTTCTTCGAGCGCACCGCGCGCCGGAAGCGATCGTTGCGCCGCATCGCGGCGAGGTAGACGGCCTCGGCGGCGGCGGCGAGCCCGGCCGCCAACAGAAACGGCAGCCCCTCGCCGGCCAGGGCCATGCCGACGACCAGCAGCAACGCGACGGCGACGAACGCCAGATTCCACGGGCGCTGGAACGCCTCCTTCGTGTAGCTGATCTCGTCATCGGAGGAACCGCTCGCGGGTGTGCCGCGCTGGGGACGTTGCACCTCACTCATGCCGGACGCTGTCGGTAAAGCCGTGTCAGAGAAAAGAAGGAGGCTGCCGCCCGCAGCGCGCGGGGGTCCGGGCAAGCCGCCGTCCGTCGTCAGCGACGCTGTGAGCGAAGCAAGCCCGTGTGCTCGAAGCGCTCGAAACGACTGCCGCCCCCTCACGTCGCCGGGCCAATAGTTTTGTCGAAACGGTCGCCCTCGGAGGCGTCGGTGGAAGTGTCAGTGCCGGCGTCTCCCGTCTCCGTCTCATCCCGCAGGCGGCGGACGAGGTCGCGGGCGCGGGCTTCGGGGTCGTCGGGAGAATCGCTGGCAGATGAGCCGCCGGCGCCCGAGGTGTCGCCGGAAGCGAGGTCGAGGCGCGCGCCGGACTGGGCGGCTTCCGCGTCGAGCCGGCGCGCGAGGGCGGTGCTTTCGTCGAGCAGCTCCCGAGCGCGGGCGGCGCTCTCGGCAGCGTCCTGCTCGGTCTTCTTGGCGCGTTGGAGGCGGTGCACCTTCTGGCGGAGCGCCTTCATCTTACGCAGGTGCTCTTTTTCGCGTTGCTTGATGCGCTCGTACTCCTCTTCGGTCATGGGGATTTCCGATTGGTGATCTCCGATGGGCGATTTTCGATTGTGCCGGAGCCGCCGTCCTCAAGACCCGCTGCGCTCGCGGCGGCCAATGGTCTTAGAGGCTTCTTCGCGCTTCTCGGTTTCGGACGGGGGGGCAGCGCTAGGCTCTTCGCGCTTCCCTTCGCCCCGCTCCCCGGCGCCGGAAGACGGTTCTTTGCCCATCTCCAGCTTGAACTGATCGACGAGCTCGGAGGCGCGTAGCCGCTCGGCATCCTCCTCGAGCTGCATCTCCTCGGCGCTCACCGAGTCAAGGGCCATTTCCATGCGCGCCTCGCTCTGGGCCGTCTCCTCGTTGAGGCGATGGATCATCTCGTCGTGCGTCTGGTCGAGCCCGCTGATCTCGAACTGCTCCATCGTGTCGGCCACTTCGCTTTGCCACTGGGCGCGCTCGTGGGCGCGGAGGGCGTCTTTGGCCTCCTGGATTTTGTTCTCCTTCTCGCGCATGAAGCTCTTTTTGACGCGCAGGGACTTGTCGTAGGCCGCACGGGCGTTTTCGAGCTGGCGCTCCAGGCCCTCGAGGTTCTCTTTTTCCTTTTCCAGCCGCATGGCCTTCTGCTCGGCGATGTCGTCGCGGTCAGCGTCGATGGCGGCCTTGATCTTGGAGGTGAGCGTCTCGACGGTCTCCTCGGCGCGGCGCTTTTCTTTTTCGAGCATCAAGACGTTGGCCTTGACGGTGGCGATGTTTTCATTCATCTGCGGCACCTGGTCGTTGAGCTCCCGGATGTTCTGCTCCAGAATCATGCGCGGGTCTTCCATCGAGGAAACGGCACCGCCGAAGATCGAGCGCATTGCGCGCTTGAAACGGTTCCAGAGGGCCATGGGACAGGAGGAGGCAAGGAAAAAGCGTGGCGCGTGAAGATTTGGTTCGGTCTTACGTCACGATGTGTTTGAATGGTTCGCTTCGGTGCGGGGAAGCGGGGGCGTGGGAGATTCAAGACGCCCGGTTTGCTTGGATTTCTCCCGTGCTCCCGCTCACCCCCGCCCCCATGCCCCCCCGGCGTAGCGGTCCATTAGCAGCGGCGGCACGTCGGGCTTTTCTTCGGCAAAGGAAAAGGCGCCCAGCAGGCGGCGCTCGGCTTCGTCGAAGTCGGCGCGGGGGCTGCCTTCGGTAGCGTAGAGCGTCGCCAACGGCGTGCTCGGCTGGACGGGCTCGCCGGGCTTTCTGTGGACGACCACACCGGCGAGCGGGTCCACGTCGTCGCTCATCCGGCGGCGGCCCGCTCCCAGCGCCAGCGCGGCGCGCCCCACGCCCAGCGCGTCGAGGTCGGCGGCGTAGCCCTGCGCCTCGGCGGACGCCTCGACGACGCGCGCGGCCGCCTGTTCGGTGCGGGCCTCGGGGGCGTCGAGCACGGACGGGTCGCCGCCCTGCGCTTCGACCATTTCCAAGAGTTTCCCAAAGGCCTCGCCGGAGCGCACCGCCTCGGCGGCCTGTTCGCGGCCCGTCCCGGCATCAGAAGCCGCGCCGCCGAGGGCGAGCATTTCGCCGGCGAGGGCGAGGGTTACGTCCATCACGTCCGCAATGCTGCCGGCGCCGTCCGACGCGTCTTGCAGGCCGCGCACGCTCTCGGCGACCTCCGGCCAGTTGCCGGCGGCGCGCCCCAGCGGGGCATCCATGCGCGTCAGCAGCGCCACGGTGGGGGTACCCGCCTCCGCGCCGATCTCGGCGAGCGTCTCGGCGAGGCGGCGGGCGTCCGGCTCGGTTTTCATGAAGGCCCCGCGTCCGCACTTCACGTCCAGCACAAGCGCGTCGATGCCCTCGGCCAGCTTCTTGCTCATGATCGAGCCGGCGATCAGCGGAATGCTCTCGACGGTGGCCGTCACGTCGCGCAGGGCGTAGAGGGTGCGGTCGGCGGGAGCGATCTCGTCGGTCTGCCCGATCATGACGATCCCGAGCGTAACGAGCTGGCGCTTGTATGTCTCGACGGAGAGGTCGGTACGCAGGCCGGGGATGGATTCGAGCTTGTCGAGGGTGCCGCCGGTGTGCCCCAGGCCGCGCCCGGAGATCATGGGCACGGGCACCCCGCAGGCCGCCACGATGGGCGCCAAAAGCAGCGACACCTTGTCGCCGACGCCGCCGGTGGAGTGTTTGTCCACGGGCGTGCCGGGGGCGCCCGCGAGATCGAGCACGTCGCCGCTGTGGAGCATGGCCTCCGTGAGGGCGGTCGTCTCCGCGCTGTCGAGCCCGTTCAGGAAGGCGGCCATGAGCCACGCGCTCATCTGGTAGTCGGGCACGTCGCCGCGCGC
>PXTS01000088.1:0-13565 GCA_003022485.1 Bacteroidetes bacterium QS_8_68_28 | reverse complement strand
CTTCGATCCGGCTTCGAGCAAGCCGGGTTTGCGGTGGATCGGGATGCAATCGAAGCGATACTCGACCTCGCTGAGGACGTGCCCTACAACGTGCAGCGTCTGGCGCACGAGTGCTTCAGCGCGCTTCGCGACGAAGACCAGACTGGCGAAGAACGCAGGGCCGACGGGAACGCCTCGGGGCGCCTCACGGCCGCTCGCGTCGAGCGGGTCTTGGGTCGGCTCGTCGAGCGCGACGATCCGTTTTACACGCAGACGTGGAACCAGCTCACGGCCACCCAGAAGAAAGCGCTTCTGGCCTTGACCAAGGAAGGAGGCCGAGGGCTTTTCGCAAAGGAGGTGCTGGCTGCCTACGAACTTCCCCTGAGCACGATGCGGACGGCCCTCGAAGCGCTCCAGCGGGTCGGTATCGCGCGCGAGGAAGAAAACCGAGCGAGCACGCGGCTTCGCCTCGAAGATCCCTTCTTTGCCGCTTGGCTGGAGCGCTTCGTGGCCGGTCCGTGAGAGGAGGCCCCGGCACCGCCCCGGCGGGGTGTCAGTAACCGACTCCTTCTTGATAGTACGAAAGCTCGCCTCGAATCGCAAAATGCAGCCTGTGAAGCCCACCGAGAAGCGCCGCGCAGCCAGCACCCTGCCCTGAGGGCACGTTGCGCTTACGCCGATTCTGATCTGGAGGATGCTTGCCGGACCTCGGCCACGCCGTCGGTTTCACCGGGCGGGGCGTAGTGGGCCAGCGCGAGGCGCGGGCGGGCGTCCCCGCGCCGGAAGCGCGTCCACGCGAGAACGGCGACGACGGCCATGAGGAGCGCCAGTATGCCCGAGGCGCCCGCCTCGGGACCGAAGGCGCCGCCGGTCCACCATTCGGGACCGGTCGGGCGCGTGCCCAGCAGGGTGGCCCCGGCGTCGGTCCCGCTGACGGGAAAGCCGAAGACGTTGCCCTGTGCGAAATTCCACGAAATGTGTAGCCCGATGGGCAGCCCCAGCTCGCCGGTGACCACGTAGGCGAGCCCGAAGAGCAGGCCCGCCCCCACGAGGCACGCGGTGCTGCGGAGCGTGGCGTTGGGGTTGCCCCAGTGCAGCACCCCGAAGACCGCTGAAGAGGCCACGCATCCCACCGCCAGTGCCGCACGCGGCCCCAGGAGCCCGCTGAGCCCTTCGGCCACGTTCAAGAGGTGATAGCCGCGCGAGATCATCTCTTCGTAGATCCCGACGCAGACGAACGCGACGAGCGCTCCGGCGAACGGGAGCGCGAACGAGCCGCCGCGCTCCGCCGGCGCGAGGGTGCCCGTCACTTCGATCCAGTCCAGCCCCCAGCCGGTAGCGAAAATGCCACCCATCAAGAGCGGGCCGAGGGCAAGCCCGAAGCCGAGGTCCGCTCTCCAGCGGCGGTCCAAGTGAAAGCCAAAGTCCGCGAAGGGACGGCGGTCCAGGTAGCGCGCGGCGGCGGCCATGCTGGCGGCTACGCCGCCCATCCCCGCGAGGGCCGAGAGCAGGCGCGCGGTGCCCGGCGGGGTCTCGGGACTGGGGGAACCGGGGGCGACGCCAAACGGGAGCGCCAGCAGCGTCAGCACGAGGCCGCTCGCCAGCGTGCACGCTACCAGCAGTGCGGTCTGGAGCGCGAGGCGCCAGAGCGCGCGCAAGCGACGCGCCCGTCCGTTCCAGAAAAGACGCTTGAGCGAGGACACGGCGCTGTACGTACAGACAGCATCTTTCGCCAAAAATAAGGAAGGGCGACCCGCCGGGCAGGGGCAGATCGCCACGCAGGGGGAAAACGGGGGCGAACCTACTCCTCGTCCTCGTCGCCGGTGCCGTAGCGCTGCTTGAACTTCTCGACGCGCCCGGCGGTGTCCACGTACTGGCGGCGCCCCGTGTAGAACGGGTGGTTCGTCGAATCCACGTCCGGCTCGTACTCCTCGCCGTCCATCGTGGAGCGCGTCTGAAAGGAGGAGCCGTCGGAGAGCTGGACGGTGATCGTGTTGTAGTCGGGGTGGAGGTCGTCTTTCATCGGGAAAGACCGGACACGTAAAAAGAAAGCAACGAAGGCAAGCGGGGCGGCTGCATACCACGCGCACCGGCGGCGCGATGATCCCCTGGCCGGCCGCTTTGCCGAAGGTTCACCCCGAAGAAGCCGACTGCTCGCGGTTCTCTTCTTCGGAGGAAGCCTTTTCGGAGGAAATGGACGACGCAGATTCAGCAGAGGCGTCTTCGGAAGCAGACGCTTGCTCGGCGGTCGGCGGATCGGAACCGGACTGCTCGGCGGCGGCCTGGCTGGAAGGGGCCGGGGCGCGCTGGGTGCGGTCGGAGCGCCGGCGGGGCAGCAGCATGTCGATGCTGCCGATGAACGCCTCCGCCTCGCCGAGCAGCTGCTCGGCGTCCCCCTCCGCCACGACGAACTGCTGGGCGTAGTCGGCGGTCTCTTGCAGGTCATAGGCACGGTGCAGCACGTCGGCGGCGTGCTGGGGGAAGCGCCCGCCGTCCACGAAGCGCTCCACGAAAGCCGAGCGCACGCTGCGGCGGCTCTTGACGGACCGGCCGGCGGTCAGAAGCGCGCCCTGCGCGGCGTAGAACATGGCGAAGTATGCCCGCGAGACGCACGAGTCGTAGTCGCCGATCTCCAGCAGCACGGCGGCGCTGCGCAGGTACTGCTGGCTCTTTTCCAAAAGCTGGCGGGTCTTGTCGTCCATCGGGCCAGAAGCAGGGAGCCGGCGAAAGGCAAGCACCCACGAAAGTAGCCGCGCGCCGGGCCGGATGCAAGCAGCCTTCGCGGTTTGGCCCCAGGCGAACACTGCCTCCCGGCAGCTCTACAACGACGTCCCCCATGTACGAACATGTTTTCATCTGTCCGTACTGCTGGGAGCAGATCTCGATGCTTCTGGACCTCTCGGTCTCCGAGCAGACGTACATCGAGGACTGCGAGGTCTGCTGCCGCCCTCTTCGCATCCACTACGCCGCGCGGCGCGGCGCGCTGGAAACCTTCGACGCACAGCCCGCGCAGTGAGGAGGATGCGGAGGAAAGCGCCTATCTCAGAAACTCACACGCTCACGAACTTTTTCGCCCCCTCCCCCACCAGACGTGCCCGACACGGCTACGCAAACGGCCCCCCAGCAAGCCCTCGCCGACCGCCTCGCGCGAGTTGAGGAGCGCATCGCCGCCGCCTGTGAGCGCGCCGGGCGCTCCCGCAGCGAGATCACGCTCGTGGCCGTCACCAAGGTGTTTCCCACGGACGTGATCCGCGCCGCGCGCGCCGAAGGCCTTTCCTGCTTCGGCGAAAACCGCGCCCGCGAACTGCGCGACAAGGCCGGCGAGCTGCCCGGCGCCTTCGAGGGCGGTGACGGCAAGACGCCCGTTGTGGAGTGGCACATGGTGGGCCACCTTCAGCGCAACAAAGCCAAGTTCGTCGCTCGCCACGCCGACGTCTTCCAGGCCCTCGACAGCCCCCGCCTGGCCGACGAGCTCGACAAGCGCGCCGCCAAAAACGACCGCGTCCTACCCTGCCTTGCGCAGGTCAACATCACCGGCGCAGAGCAAAAGTACGGCCTCGCTCCCGAATCCCTCCACGCCTTCCTCGACGAACTGGCTTCACGCAAACACCTGCGCGTGGAAGGCCTCATGGCGATGGCTTCCTACACTGACGACGATGAGAAGGTGCGCGGGCAGTTTTCCCGCATGAAGGAGCTCTTCGACACCTACGACGCCGCAGGAAACCCCCGTGTCGAAATGAAATGCCTTTCGATGGGGATGTCCAATGACTTCGAGATCGCCGTCGAAGAGGGCGCCACGATGCTACGCCTCGGCAGCGCGCTCTTCGGCCCGCGCCCGTACGACGATTGAGCGCGTTGCTGATTGAGCGCGTTGCTCGCCCGAGCGGAATGTTTGCAGAAGAGCCTTGCAATGCCTACATACATAGGCCCTCCCCTCTCACGGGGTTGGTTGTAGTGTTTGCGTGGGCCGGCACTCTCCAGCACCGGATCTCCCCAACACCGGATCTCCCATGAAACTCTCGCCCATGGACATCCGCAAGCAGGAGTTCGACTCCGCGCTGCGCGGGTACAGCACAGACGACGTCGAGGCGTTTCTGCAGATGGTCTCTGAGCAGTGGGAAGAGCTCTTGGACGAACAGCGCCGTCTCGAAGAGCAGGTGCGCTCCCTCCAGGACAAGCTCGAGCATTACGAGGAGGTCGAGGAAGCCCTCCAGGAAGCCCTCCGGACGGCCCGCGAGAACTCCGAGCAAAAGATTGAAAATGCTGAGAAAAAAGCGGCCCTGATGGTGCAGGAGGCCGAGACGCGCGCCGACGAGATCAAGCGCGAGGCGCGCGAGGACCGCGAGGTGCTGCGCCGCCAGGTCGACCAGCTCCAGGAGCGGCGTGACAAAACCGTGGCCGGTCTGCGGGCCTTTCTGATGTCAGAGATGGAACTGCTCCTGCGCTTCGACGGGGAAGACCCCGAAGCGCTGCGCCAGTCCCTGCCCGATGAGCTGGCCCAGCACGTCAGTGGGAGCGAAACCCGTTCCGAGGACCCCGCCGAGGAGGCGCCCGCCCCCGCTGCGGAACCGGAGGAAACGCCCGCCCCGCCCAGAGCGGATCCGGAGGAGGAAGCAGAGGGGCGTCCCGCCACACAAGCGCCCCGCCAGGGAAACGCCGGAGAGGGGCCCCCGCCCGACCTGCCCGTGACGGAAGACTTCGATGAGACGGAGACCTTCCGCGATACCGACAATGCCCGGCAAACAGCTGCTCCCGAAGAGGCACCTCCCGAAGAAACGCCTCCTGAAGAAACGCCGCCCGCCGCCGCCTCGGAGCGCGAAGAGGCCGCCGAAGACGCCGGCGAGCTCAACGAATTCCTGAAGCAGTTCGAGGCGGGGCAAGCCCGCGAGAGGGACACCTCCGAACAGACGCCTGAAGAAGACGCCTCCTCCGAAGCGGACGCCGAGCCGGAACCGCTCGACGCGCCGGTCAACGAGGTGCTTTCGTCCCGCGAGGACCGCAATGCCTCCACCGGCGATGCCTCCGGTAGCCTCGCATCCGGCAGCCCCGAGGAGCAGACGGAGGGGGATCTGACCGCCACCGCCGACGAGATCGACAAAATCCGCCGCATCCTCAACGACATGGAGTAGCAGCGCGCTCGCACGACGGCCGCTTCTCCGCGTCTCTGCCTCGCCCCCATGCCCAAGCCCGAGACGAACGCTGCCCCGCTGCGCCGGCAAGTCGAGGCGGAAGCCGAGGCGCTGCGCCGCCGGCTCGACCGCGTGCCCTCCGTCGCCGTGATCGCCGAGGCGGGGCTCCCTGTGCTGGCGGGGACCCTGGACGCGGGGACGCAGCACCCGTTCGGCGAAGCGCTGGACGCGCCGGCGGCCTGTCGCGCCGAAGGAGCCGAAGAAACGCTGCACGTCGGTACGCTCGAAGGCGCCTCCGTGGCCTTGATGCAGGCGCGCTCCCTGCGCCACGGTTTTACGGCGCAGGAAGCGGCCCTCTCTGTGCGCGTGCTGGCGACGCTGGGCGCCCGCACGTTCGTGCTGGTGGGAACGGCCGCCGGCCTCCGCGCGCGCCTCCAGCCGGGCGCCGTCATGCTCGTGACCGACCACCTCAACCTTCAGGGAACCAATCCACTGGTGGGGGCCAATGAGGACGACTGGGGGCCGCGCTTCCCCGACATGAGCGCGCCCTACGACGCCGACTGGCGCGCTTCCGTGCAGGAAGAATCCGCCTCACAGCAAGGCGTCTACGCCGCCGTGCCGGGGTCGGTCACGCCTGCCGAGCAAACGATGCTCCGGCGCATGGGCGCCGATGCGGTGGGGGCAGGGATCGTTCCGGAGGTGATCGCCGCGCGCCACATGGGCCGCCGCGTGCTGGGGGCCGTTCGCCTCACCGGCGCGCAGGAGCACGCCGGCGACGACCGCCCCCAGCCGCTGGGGGAGCTGATGCGCGCGGCCGTCCGCCAGGCGCCCTCCCCCGCGTCCGCCGGCTGCACGCCTTGACCGAAGCCCGGCTCAAACGGGGCGTCGAATAAGTGGAGCCCCAGCGCTGCGGTGCCTGAGGCTGTGACGAACAAGGGCCGCGAAGCGGTCGTACACGTCCGCCGCTTTCGACTGTGCCCTTGACTGCCTCTCCGGTTCGCCCGTCCATGCCCCGCAGCAACACGCCGGCCGCTGACTCGGCCTCCTTCCCCACGCCCGACCGTTTTGACCCGCCTGCTCTCGAGGAGCGCATCCTGGAGCGCTGGGACGCGGAGAACATCTTCGAAAAGAGCCTCACCGAGCGCGAGGATGCTCCGGCTTTCACCTTCTACGAAGGCCCTCCCACCGCTAATGGACGCCCGGGCATCCATCACGTCATGTCGCGGGCCATTAAGGACCTGTTCTGCCGGTACAAGACGATGCAGGGGTACCGCGTGGAGCGGAAGGCCGGCTGGGACACCCACGGCCTTCCCGTCGAGATCGAAGTCGAAAAGGAGCTGGGCCTGGAGGACCGCCAGGACGTGCTCGACTACGGCATCGACCGCTACAACGCCGCCTGCCGCGAGAGCGTCCTGGAGTACCGCGAGCTGTGGGATGCCCTCACCCGCCGCATGGGCTACTGGGTGGACCTCGACGATCCGTATGTCACCTACGAGAGCGAGTACATCGAGTCGGTCTGGTGGCTCCTCAAGCAGATCTGGAAACAGGGCCTCCTCTACAAAGGCTACAAGATCCAGTGGTACAGCCCGGGGAGCGGCACCGTCCTGTCGAGCCACGAGGTGAGCCTGGGCTACGAAGAGACCCAGGACCCCAGCGTATACGTCCGCTTTCCCGTGGCCGGAGAAGAAGATACATTCTTCCTCGCGTGGACGACAACGCCCTGGACGCTCATCTCGAACACCGCCCTGGCGGTAGGACCGGACGTGGAATATGTCAAACTGCGTTTGTCGAGCGCGGGGGAGCGGGGGCGCGGGAGCGTGGGGGAATCTTTGATTCTTGCGCAGAGCTGCGTTGACGAGGTCCTTCAGGGCGAGGAGCACGACATCGTCGAGCGCTTCCCCGGCCGCGAACTGGTGGGCCGGCGCTACGAGCCGCTCTTTGACTATTTCACCGACCGCGACGGCGCAGAGGATTGCTGGCGCGTCCTCGAAGGCGACTTCGTCACGACCGAGGAAGGCACCGGCGTGGTCCACCTGGCGCCGGCCTTCGGCGCGGATGACTACGCCCTGGGCGTCGAGCGCGAGGGCCTGCCGCTCTTTTGCCCGGTGGACGAAGAAGGCCGCTTCACGGGCGAGGCCCCGCTGGTCGAGGGCGAGTGGTTCAAGGACGCCGACACCATCATCAACGACGACTTGAAAGAGCGAGGCTTGATGTACCTCCACGAGACGTACTTGCACAACTATCCGCACGACTGGCGCAAGGGCACGCCCCTGATGAGCTACCCCGTCGAGAGTTGGTTCATCGAGACGACCGCCGTCAAAGACCGCCTCGTCGAACTCAACAAGACGATCAACTGGCAGCCCGAGGGCATCGGCACGGGGCGCTTCGGCGAATGGCTCGAAGGCAACGTAGACTGGGCCCTCTCGCGGCGCCGCTACTGGGGCACGCCCCTCCCGGTCTGGCAGAGCGACGAGAACGAAGAGCACGTCGAGGTCATCGGCTCCATCGCCGAGCTGCGCGAGAAGTGCGATCAGCCCCTCCCCGAGGACGACAGCGAGATCGACCTGCACCGCCCCTTCGTAGACGAGTTCACGTGGGACGGCCCCAGCGGCGGCACGATGCGGCGCGTTCCGGATCTGATCGACGTGTGGTTCGACAGCGGCGCCATGCCGTTTGCGCAGTGGCACTACCCCTTCGAGAACGAGGAGAAGTTCGAAAAAAACTTCCCGGCCGACTTCATCGCCGAGGGCGTGGACCAGACGCGCGGCTGGTTTTACACCCTCCACGCCATCGGCACGCTCCTCAAGGACGACGTGGCCTACGAAAACGTCGTCGTCAACGGGCTCGTGCTGGCGGAGGACGGCGCCAAGATGAGCAAGTCGAAGGGCAACGCCCCCGAGCCGAGGGCCGTGATCGAGGAGCACGGGGCCGACGTGGTGCGCTGGTACATGATGTCCAACACGCCGCCGTGGGAAAACATCAAGTTCAGCGAAAGGGGCCTGCGCGACACGCGGCGCGGCTTCTTCGGCACGCTGCAGAACGTGTACAAGTTCTTCGCCACCTACGCCAACGTGGACGGCTTCCAGTTTGCCGAGGGCCGGATGCCGGTCGACGAGCGCCCTGAGCTGGACCGCTGGATCCTCAGCCGCCTGCACTCAACGGCGCAGGTGGTTTCTGCGGCGATGGACGAATACGACCCCACCACCGCCGCGCGCTCCGTCGAGGCGTTCGTGGACGACCTCTCGAACTGGCACATCCGTCGCTCGCGCGAGCGTTTCTGGGCAGCGAAAAAAGGGGAAGAGCAAAGCGGAAAGAGGAGCAAAAACGCCGGCGACGGAGAAACCCCAAACCTGCAGCAAGCGAAGCGTGCGGCGTACCAGACCGTCTACGAATGCCTGCTGGCAACGGCCAAGCTGATGGCACCCATCGCTCCGTTTTTCGGCGAATGGCTCTACCGCGCTCTCGCCGGCACCAGCGGCCACGGGGCCGAGGCCGCGTCGGTGCACCTGGCCTCCTTCCCCAAGGCCACGGAGGCCGAGATCGACGCCGAGCTGGAGCACCGCATGGGCCTGGCGCGGCAGATCGCGTCGGTGGTGCGCAGCTTGCGCTCGAAAGCCGAACTGAACGTGCGCCAGCCGCTCGCGCGCATTCTCGTCGTCGAGGGAGCGGGCGTGGAGCGCGAAGCCGTCGAGGCGGTGCGCGAAATCCTCACCGACGAGGTCAACGTTAAGGAGATCGATTACGTGACCGCCGAGAGCGACGTGGTCGAACGCTCGGCGGTCCCCAACTTCGAGCGCCTCGGCCCGCGCCTGGGCTCGCTGATGCAGCCGACCAACGAGGCGGTGCGCGCTCTCACCGACGACGACATCGAACGCTACCAGCAGAGCGGGCGTCTCACGCTGGAAGTGGATGGCGAAACCGTCGAGCTGGGGCCGGACGACCTCGAAATCCGAAGTAAAGGAATCGAGGGCTGGCAGGTCGGCAGCGAGGGCGGCGTCACCGTGGCCCTCGACACGGCGGTCACGACCGATCTGCGCGCGGAGGGCCTGGCCCGCGAGGCGGTCAGCCGCATCCAGCACCTGCGCCGCGTGGCCGCCCTCGACGTGACCGACCGCGTGGAGGTCGGCTACGAAGGCACCGACGCGACCACCGACGCGCTGGCCGGCCACGCCGCCTACGTGCGGAACGAGACGCTGGCCCTCCGGTTGCAGAACACGCTCGAATCCGGCGCCCGCGCGGCTGCCGATGAGGCGGCTCAGCAGGCCGGGAACGACGGCGAGCGTCCCGCTCAGCGCGTCGGCGAGCACGCCGCCGTGGGGGCCTACGACCTGGGGGACGGGGAACGCCTGACCCTTCACGTGCGCCGGGCCGAACGCCCCGAAGCGACGGCGCCCGAGTAGTGCACTACTTCTCACTGCCTTCTGCGTTGCTGAATCCATGCCTGCGACTGCGCTCCCGAAGACCGATGCGGCCACTGGCGCCGACGCGCCAGGCGGGGCTGCGTGGCTGAAAGCCATCCGCGACCTGCCCGATGTGCCCTACAAGGTCGAGACCAACGCTCGAGGCCAGCTAATCTTGAGTCCGCCCAAACCCGAGCACAGCGTTCCGCAGTTCACTGTCAGCCGCCTCGTTTACGAAGCGCTCGGCGAGGTGGTGGGCTCCGAGTTTGCCGTTCACACCTCCGAAGGCGTGAAAGTGCCCGATGTGATCTGGATATCCGAAGAGCGGTGGGCGCAGGTGCCTGAGAGCGCGGAGGCCAGCCCCGTTATGCCGGAGCTGTGTGTGGAAGTGATGTCCGCCACGAACACCGAGGCGGAAATGGACGAAAAGCGCCGGCTCTACTTCGAGGGCGGGGCAAAGGAGGTCTGGATCGTCAGCCAGAGCCACGCGGTGCGCTTTTTCGACCCCGACGGTGAGATCGAGCAGTCCGCCCTCGTGCCCGGCTTCCCAAGAACCCGGTCGCATCGAGTCCGAGAAGCTTTCGGTGCCGCTCCACGACGACTCCACCGCTGAGGGCACCGGCGGCTCCCCCCAAGACGCCGCCGACCGCAAGACGCCCTTCAGCGATGAGGAGCTGGAGCACTTCCGCAACCTCGTCAAGGAGCGTCGCAAAAAAGCCAGCGACGACATCGAGCGGATGCGCGGCCAGATCGAAAGCGCCCGCGAGCAGGCCGACGACAATTCCCCGTACAGCTTCCATATGGCCGATGCAGGCACCGACGCGATGGAGCGCGAGAAACTCTATCTCATGATCGCGCGGCAGCAGAAGTACATCGGCTACCTCGACCGCGCGCTCGAGCGCATCCAGAACGGGACCTACGGCATCTGCAAGGTGACGGGGGAGGCGATCTCGAAGGAACGTCTCGAAGCGGTGCCGCACACCGAGATCTCTATCGAGGCCAAGAAGAAGCAGAAGGCGTCGTCGTGAGAGTGGGAGAACGGGAGCGTGGGAGATTTCCTGCGCTGACGTTTTTCTCCTTCCCCCACGCCCCCATGCTCCCGCCCCCCACGCTCGAAATGCGTATTCTCTGGACCTCCGTTCTCATCGTGCTACTCGACCAGGCCAGCAAGGTGGCCGTGATGCGCACGATGCACCGAGGGGAATCGATTCCGGTCTTCGGGGACTGGTTCAAGCTCACCTTCACCGAGAACCCCGGCATGGCCTTCGGGCTTCAGATCTTCTCGCGCCAGTCGATGGCGATGCTCGCCATCGTGGTGACGGTGCTGCTGCTGTGGTACCTCTTCGCCGTACGCGGCGGGTACACGCCGTACCTGGCCAGCCTGGCGCTTGTGCTGGGCGGGGCCGTCGGCAATGTGATCGACCGCACCTTCTACGGCCTCATCCTGGGCTACGGGCGCCTTTTGGAAGGCAAGGTGGTAGACTTCATTCACGTGGACGCCTGGCGCGGCTACCTGCCGGAGGCCCTCCCCGTCGTCGGCGGGGCGTACCTGCCGCTCTTCCCCATCTGGAACGTGGCCGACATGTCCATCGTGGTCGGCGTGGTGGGCATCCTGGTTTTCCAGCGGCGCTTTCACGAACTGGCCTTCGAGGAACCGAAGCGCGACCGCGAGCGCCTGCGCGAGCTGGAGCAAGAGCGCGAAGAAGCCGGAAGAGCCGGCGCGGCGGCCTCCCAGGCGTCGCCCGCCAGCAGCGAGGTGCCGCCGCGCGCCCCCTCTGCCGAAAACGCCAGGCCCGTCGCCGTGGAAGCCGCCAAGGGCGAAGAAGCCGCCGGAAACGAACACGACGACTCGCCTGACGAGGCGTTCGCGCCGTCGGCGGAAGACCACGCCCATTCGGAGAACGAAGCTTCGTCCGATGGCACCGGTCGCCGGCGAGCCCGATGACGACCGCACCCCTTCTGCATCCATCAGCGGATTCTGCATCCATCAGCAGGCGGGGAGCGGGCGTAGCGCGCGAAGTGACGAGGCGCCCTGCCGCGCGCGGCGCGATTCCTCCTTCCTTCGCGCAACGCGAACCTTTCTGGCGGGACTGCCGATAGGGTACCTGTGCGCCGCCCGCCCGCGCGGTCCTTTGTTCTCTGCCCCAAGCCGCCTGCTTCCGCCGCCCATGCCCACCGACGCCGCGCCGGCCACCTCCGATGCGTCTGCTGCCGCTGGGGAAGCTCCATCCCAGGGGCGCATCCGCAACTTCTGCATCATCGCGCACATCGACCACGGCAAGAGCACCCTCGCCGACCGCCTGCTGGAACGCACCGGCACGATCAGCGAGCGTGAGATGCAGGAGCAGACCCTCGA
Source organism: Bacteroidetes bacterium QS_8_68_28 (assembly GCA_003022485.1). Taxonomy (GTDB): domain Bacteria; phylum Bacteroidota; class Rhodothermia; order Rhodothermales; family Salinibacteraceae; genus QS-8-64-10. The sequence goes on along the minus strand of PXTS01000088.1, from coordinate 1,701 downwards.
CGATATGGACCTGGAGCGCGAGCGCGGCATCACCATCAAGAGCCACGCCGTGCGCATGGGCCACACGCCCCCCGGAGCGGGCCCCCCCTACACGCTCAATCTGATCGACACGCCCGGCCACGTCGATTTCTCCTACGAGGTGAGCCGCGCTCTGAAAGCCTGCGAAGGGGCGCTGCTGGTTGTCGACGCCGCGCAGGGAATCGAGGCGCAGACCGTCTCGAACCTGTACCTGGCCCTGGAGGCGGACCTGGAGATCATCCCCGTCGTCAACAAGGTGGACCTTCCCAACGCGCGTCCCGATGCGGTCGCCGAGGCGCTCGAAGACCTCCTCGGCGACCCCGCCGAGGAGATTCTCCAGATTAGCGCCAAGACGGGCGAAGGCGTGGACGACCTGCTGGATACGGTTGTGGAGCGCGTCCCCGCCCCGGGCGGCGATCCCGACGCCTCGCTGCGCGCGCTCATCTTCGACTCCGTCTTCAACACGTATCGCGGCTCCATCGTCTACGCCCGGGTGATGGACGGGACGCTCGAAAAGGGGGACGGCATCGAGTTTATGTCCAACCGCAAGCAGTACGACGCCGACGAGATCGGCATGTTGCGCATGGGAATGCAGCCGACCGAAAAGCTGACGACCGGCGACGTGGGCTACATCATCGGCAGCGTCAAGGACGTGCGCGACACGCGCGTCGGCGACACGATCACCTCTGCGCAGAATCCCGCCGAGGAACCGATTCCCGGCTTTCAGGAGCCGAAGCCGATGGTTTTCAGCGGCATCTTCCCCACCGACGACGGCGACTTCGAGGACCTGCGCGCCTCGCTGGACAAGCTCCAGCTCAACGACGCCTCCTTGACCTACGAGCCGGACACCTCCGCCGCTCTGGGCTTCGGTTTCCGAGTGGGCTTTCTGGGACTGCTCCACATGGAAGTCGTGCAAGAGCGGCTGGCTCGCGAGTTCGGCCTCGACATCATCACCACGCAGCCGAACGTCAAGTACGAGGTCCACATCGAAGGCGACCCGAACAAGGGCAAAGAGCCCGAGACGGTCGTCGTGGACAATCCTGAAGCGTTTCCGCACTACGGCGACATCGAGGAGGTGCGCGAACCCATCGTCAAAGCCGACATCATCACGCCGAGCGAGTACATCGGGAACCTGATGCAACTCTGCGAAGACCGGCGCGGGCAGTACCTCACGCAGCGCTACCTCGACACCGAGCGGGTGAGCCTCCAGTACGAGTTGCCGCTGGCGGAGATCGTCTTCGACTTCTACGACACGCTCAAGAGCGTCAGCCGGGGCTACGCCTCCTTCGACTACGAGTTTATGGAAAACCGGCCGGCGGACTTGGTCAAGCTGTCCATTCTCATCAACGAGAAGCCGGTGGACGCGCTTTCGACCATCGTGCACCGCGACAAGGCGTACGACGTGGGCCGCAAGCTCACCAAGAAGCTCAAAGAACTGATCCCGAAGCAAATGTTCGAGGTGCCGGTGCAGGCGAGCATCGGGCGGCGCATCGTGGCGCGCGAGACGGTCAAGGCGCTGCGCAAGAACGTCACGGCCAAGTGCTACGGCGGCGACGTGACGCGCAAGCGCAAGCTGCGCGAGGAGCAGAAGGAAGGCAAGAAGCGTATGAAAAAAGTCGGCACGGTAGACGTACCGCAGGAAGCGTTTCTGGCAGTCCTCTCGATGGATGAATAGCGCCTTCG
>PXTS01000085.1 GCA_003022485.1 Bacteroidetes bacterium QS_8_68_28 | reverse complement strand
AAGATTCCCCACTGCTGCCTCCCGTAGGAGTCTGGGCCGTGTCTCAGTCCCAGTGTGGCTGATCATCCTCTCAGACCAGCTACGAATTGTCGCTTTGGTGAGCCGTTACCTCACCAACAAGCTAATTCGACGCAGCCCCATCCTTGAGCGCCCGAAGGCTTTGATTCCGACCTCATGCGAGGGCGGGACGATATGGAGTATTAGACGCCGTTTCCAGCGCTTATCCTCCTCTCAAGGGCAGGTTGGCTACGCGTTACTCACCCGTGCGCCACTCTACTTGCTCCCGAAGGAGCGTTCGCGTTCGACTTGCATGTGTTAAGCTCGCCGCCAGCGTTCGTCCTGAGCCAGGATCAAACTCTCCGTAGTAATGAAGAGTCGCTGCTTTTGGCAAAGCAGCTTAAGTAGGAGTCTCGCTTCTGCGTGGCCGAAGCCGGCAGAAGAGAAACAAGGTGTTGAATTGATCGAACTCGCCTCGACAAGACGCAAGGCCTTGCGGGCAAGCTCTGGCCTGGAGCTGCTACGCGGTCGCGCGCCACAGGAGGGCGAGCGCCGGCAGCAGCGTCCGTGTCAAAGTGAATTGACAGGACTCGCTGTGCTTCCTATCTCACTAAGTCAATGAACAAAGCGGGTGGCGCTTCGGCCACTCGCGGCACGCCTCTGGAGCCAAGCCCCAGGCCGGCGCGGACGCATCAGGGTACGGCGGGCGCACCCGACTCGTCAAGAGCGCAGCGCATCTTTCACAAAAGCCCCACGCGGCAGGTCACTTCGCTGGGTGACGCTCGGCATGCGGGAGCTGGCGGGTGCCTCGCAGGCACCTCGCTTGATGCGAGCCTGCATTCGTATGGGACGCGGCGGACCGTGTTCGGCCCCATTGCCAGATTTAAAGACGCTTCACCAATCGCGGTCTCTCAGGAACGCTGCAACAACCGCCACGGGGCGCCTTCGGGCTGGGGGCCGCTTTCCGCCGCTCACCCCCGGCGGCAAGGCCGGCGGATGGGCGAGGAAAAGCGCCGCTCGTCAGTACGTCGGAAAGAACCGTTCGCGCCGCTTTCCTCAAGCGCCGCGCCGCCCGTTTCTCGGTCAGGCGGACGCTCCTCAACAAGAGCAGGCGGGACGGGTTCCGATGCCTTCGGGAAAAAGCGCGCTTCACCAACTCTTTTTGCTTTCGGTGTTCGAGAAGAGGACTCGCTGCGGGTCGCGGTGGTTTGTCGGCGGCAGCGTGTTGCCGGACGCTGGACACAGCGGCGCTGTGTTCCTACATTTCTTGGGAAAGCCGTTCTGCTTGGGTCGACCGGCATGTTTTACGGGGCGGGTTTGCGAGCGGGACGAGCCGTCGCCGCGAACTTGGCGCGCACGGGCGCAGGCTGAAAAACCTTCAACTTTCGGCGCTCAATCTTCCGACCAGTGAAAATGTCTTCCCTCCGCCGCGCTGGCCGCTACCTTCTCGCGCTTCTGACGAACCCGTACTTCTGGGGCGGGCTGGCAGGGCTGGCCCTGCTGGCCTTTGGGGCGTACGTGCTCCTCGACGACGTCGTCATGCCGCAGTACACGCGCTACGGTGTAGCCGTGACGGTGCCGGAGGTCGCTGGCGTGCCCGTCGAGCAAGCGCGGGACCAGCTCGAGGAGCGCAACCTGCGCGTCGAGACGCTCCGCAGGACCTTCAACCCGGAGGTCGAGCGCGGGGCGGTGATCGAGCAAAACCCCGAGGGTGGGCGCTCGGTGAAGCCGGGGCGCCGCGTGTACCTCACCGTCAACAGCGGGTCTGAGCAGAAGGTGAGCGTGCCGCGCGTGAAGGGCGGCTCGGTGCGCGAGGCCAAGAACCGCCTGCGCGCAGCCGGCCTGGCGGTGGGCACGGTCGAGGAGGACTCCCTGCCCTCCAAGTACTCGGGCACGATCACGCGCCAACGCCCCGCACCGGGCGACTCGCTTCGCCCCGGCGAGCCGGTGGACCTGTGGTACAGCCCGGGCCTCGCGGACACCTACACCACCGTGCCGGACGTGACGGGCATGACGGTCGAAGAGGCCCGCCGAGCGCTCTTGAAGCGCAAGATTCGCTCGGTCGTCGTGCGGCCCAGCGAGGACGAGGACGCGGGCACCCAGCCCGTCCCCGAGGAGGAGCAGGCCGACATGAGCGGACGGACGGTGGCCCGCCAGAGCCGTGAGCCGGATGCGCGTGTGCGCCAGGGCTTCGAGGTGCGCCTGTACGTGGAGCAGTAGCCGACGCGGGAGCGGACGGGGCCGCTTCGCGGCGCGGGCGCCCGCGTCAATCCGGGCGTCCGCGTCAACCGGAGAGCGCTTCGATGGCAACGCGGCCTCTCTACACACTGCACGCGCAGCTCGTGTCCCTCCGGAGGGCCGGCTTCCTTTCTATCTCCAGTACTCGGGACATGAGCTTCAGTCTCGGGACATGAGCTTCACTCTCCAGTTCTTCCGCAAAGCACAAACGCCACGCGCTCAAAGCGTCAGCTTGAGGCCTGCGCGAAACTCGCGTCCCGGCCCCGGCAGGCCCAGCCTGAGAAGCCGCAGCTCGTCGGTGAGGTGTTCTGGCATCATTGTTCCGTCCAGGTCGCATGATCGGCCAGCTGGTCGCGAATGGCGTCGGGGCGTCCCTGGCCGGGCGTGCCGTCTGTTCGGTAGACGGACAGGGCCTCCGGCGCATCAGGCGAACTCAGCGTGTTGAGTGCACCGGCCACGTTGCGGTAGGCGGTGCGGAAGGGAACACCACGCTGCACGCGCCCGAGCGCCTCGCTGGTGGCGAAGAGCTCGGGCGTGCAGGCCGCGTGCATGGCTTCTGTGTTGAACGTCACGCCCTCGGCGAGGCGGCGGGCGGCTTCGAGCAGGTCTTCAGTCAACTGGATGCTCTTCATCGTCGCGGCTTTCGTGCTCTGGAGGTCGCGGTGGTAGCCGGAGGGCAGATTGGCCGGGAGCGTCTGGAGCAGTTGCATCTCGGCGGTAAGGCGGTGGTAGGTAGCGCGGGTAAGTTCGGCCACATCGGGATTGTGCTTTTGCGGCATGATGCTGCTGCCGGTGGTGAGCGCGTCGGGCATGTGCACGAAATCGAACTCCGCCGTGGCGAAGAGTGAGAGGTCGGCGGCGAAGCGGTTGAGGGTGGCGGCGACCTGCACGAGCGCATGCACGGCTCCGAGTTCCAGTTTTCCGCGCGTGAGCTGAGCGACGGGGGCGTGGGTTTGCACGGCGCGAAAGCCCAGCCGCTCGGCGACGGCACGGCGCGGCAAGTTCAGGTGCGGCACGCCGTAGCCGGCCGCGCTGCCCCAGGGGGAGACGTTGACCTGGCGGCAGGCGGAACGGAGCGTCTCCAGGTCGGCCGCCAGGACTTCGGCGTAGCCCAGCGCCCAGAGGCCCGCCGTCGTCGGCATCGCGCGCTGCAGGTGCGTGTAGCCGGGCATCAGGTCGCCGGCGTGGCGCTCGCCGAGCGTGCAGAGCGCCTCGGCGGCGGCCGCCACCTGGCGCCCCACCTTGCGCAGCTTCTCGCGCAAAAACAGGCGCACGGCCACGAGCACCTGGTCATTGCGCGAGCGGCCCGCGTGGATCTTGCGGCCCGTCTCGCCCAGCCGCTCGGTCAGAAAGTGCTCGATGACGGTGTGACAGTCCTCGTCTGAAGGTGTTACGGTGACGTTGCCGGCGCGCACCTCGCCCCGCAATGCGTCGAGGGTGTCCTCGACTTGCGCGCGCTCCGTTTCGGTGAGCACGTCGATTTCGGAAAGCGCCCAGGCGTGCGCGCGGGTAGCTGCGATGTCGTAGGGCAGAAGCAGGGTGTCCCACTGGGGATCGTCGCCGACGGTGAAGCGGGTGGTCCAGTCGTCGGTTTGCGTGTCCTTTTGCCAGAGGAGGGGTTGCTCGTCGGGGGGCATGGGACAGGTGTGGGGTTCGTGTTGTGTGGTTCGTGTTACGCCTCACGTTTCAAGCGAAAGTACGCTTTCGCCAGCTCCGCGTACACGTCCGTTGCGCGCTCGACTTCGGACAGAGCGATGTGCTCCTCAGCGGTATGGGAGCGTGTGCTGTCGCCCGGACCGAGCTTGACGGCCGGCACGTCCTGGAGAAAGACCCAGTCCGAGGCGGTCGGGGAGCCAAACGGCTCGGCGCCGGCGGGAAGCGCGCGGCGGGCAGCCTCTACGACGCGCGCCTCCGGCGGCGTGCTGACGGGCACCAGGCGTTTGCTGTGCACCTCCACGTCCGATTCGAGATGCGCCGCGATCTCGGCGATGATCTCTTCGTGCGTGTAGGCGGGGGTGGAGCGGATGTCGAGTGTGAAGGTGCAACCGCCGGGAACGACGTTGCGCGCGGAGCCGCCCTCGATGATGGTCACGTTGATGGTTGGGGCGCCGAGGAAGGGATCCTCGCGGTCCAGGGCGAAGGATTCGAGCCGGCGCAGGTCACGGGCCGCTCGCAGAATGGCGTTTTCGCCGAGGTGGGCACGGGCGGCGTGGGCCGGCCGGCCGTCCGCGCGAGCTCTCAGGACGAGCAGCCCTTTCTGGGCTACGCACGGCGCCAGCGACGTAGGCTCACCGACGACGGCCGCCCCGAGGTCCGGTAGGTGGGGGCGTAGCGCTTGCAGCCCGTTGTAATCGCCGCCCGTTTCCTCGCAGGCGGTGAGCGCCACGATGAGCCGACCACTGGGCGGATCGTAGCCCTCGCGCGCCAGCGCCAGAAGGGCCGTCGTCATGGCAGCTCCACTGGCTTTGGCGTCGACGGTGCCACGCCCGTAGAGCTGCCCGGCCGCCTCGGTGGGAGTGAAAGGATCATACGGATGGCCGGTGGAGGGCGGGACCACGTCGAGGTGGGAGCAGAGGAGGAGCCGGTCCGAACCGTGGCCGAGCGAGAAGTACACGTTATCGTCCACGCGGTCGACGCGCACAGGCGCTTCAGCAGAGCGGACGTACTCCTCGACGAAGTCGGCCACGGCACACTCCTCGCCGCTGAGGGAGGGGAACCCCGCGAGGTTCTTCAGGAGGGAAACTGCTTCGCGTTGGGGCACCGAGGCATGGAAGGCTGGAAGGGAAGCCGCGTGAATGGAAGCGAAACTATCGCTCCGGCGCCACGCGCGTGGCGTCTTCGCAAGCGACGAGGTCAGCGGGCCCGAGGACGAGGGCTTCGTCCACCCCGTCTTCGCAGGCCTGCAACGCCGCACGGAGCTTCACGCGCATTCCGCCGCGAATCCAGCCGGCCTCGACGCCTGCTTCGAAAGTGGAAGCGTCGCAGTGCGACAGGCGGGTGCCGGCGGCCTGCCGGACACTGCCGGCAGTGGTGACGAGCAGCAGGCGACGGGCCCCCAGCGCTGCCGCCAAGGCGCAGGCCACCGTGTCGGCATTGACGTTGTAGACCTGCCCTGCCTCGTCAATGCCGAGCGGAGCCACGACGGGGAGGAGGCCGCCGTCGAGGAGCGTGCGGAGCACCCCCGGCTCGACGCGCTCCACGTCGCCGACCCACCCGAAGTCTACCGGGTCGCCGTTCACCGACCGCGGCGGCCGCTTGGTGACGCGCAGCAGCCCGCCGTCGGCGCCGGAGAGCCCGACCGCTTTCATGCCGTGCTGCCCGGCCTGGGCCACGAGGCGGGTGCTGAGGGCCCCGCGCAAGGCCCACTGGGCCACCTCGAGGTCGAGGTCGGTCGTCACGCGGCGGCCCTGCACCACGCGCGGTTCGTGGCCGAAGCGCTCGGCCAGCGCCGTGGCCTGCGTTCCCCCGCCGTGCACGAACACCACCGGCGCTTCGTCGCGCAGCTGCGCCACGCCACGCCACAGCGCGTCGGTGGCGTCGGCGTCCGCCAGCACGTCCCCCCCGACTTTGACGACGTATGCTTTCAGGTTATTCATGGGCGGATATTATTCATCGGCGGACATCATTGCGAGAACCGTCGTGGCGCAGGCGCGGGACTATATTTCCCACACATGCTCCAGCATGGCCTTCTGCGCGTAGAGTCGGTTTTCGGCTTGCTGAAGATGAACGGACGCCGAGCCGTCGAGCACGGCGTCGTCTGCGACGACGTTGCGGCGCACGGGCAGGCAGTGCATGAAGGCCGCCCCTGGGCGGGTGCGCGCCATGCGCTCGGCGGTCACGCGCCAGTTGGCGCACGAGGCGCGCTGCTGGGCCTCGCGCGCGGGGTCGTCGTAGACGCGGCCGCCCGCCCACGACTTGGCGTAGATCACGTCGGCGTCGTCGAACGCCGCGTCGGGAGTGCTCGCCTCGGTGACGGCGGTGCCGTGCGCTTCGGCGTAGGCACGCGCCTGGGTCATGACCGTGTCGTCGAGGGCGAAGCCGTCTGGGCGGGCTACGGTCACGTCGAGTCCCAGGCGCGCGGCCATCAGGAGGGCCGAGTGCGGCACGGCGCGCGGGAGCGCCTTCGGGTGCGGCGCCCAGGAGAGCACGAAGCGCTTCCCGGCGAGGGCGTCCTTCCCGAAGTGGGCGGCCAGGGTCGTGGCGTCGCCGAGCGCCTGGCACGGATGGTAGCGGGCGGACTCCAGGTTGATGACCGGCACCGACGCGGCTCGGGCTACCGTCTGCATCAGGGCGTCGGTTTCGTCCTGCCGGCGGTCGGAGAGCGAGGCGAAGACGCGCACGCCCAGCGCGTCGTAGTAGCGGGAGAGCACGCCCAGCGCGTCGCGGACGTGCTCGGCCTCCGCCCCGTCCATGACCGCGCCTTCTTCCCAGGCGAAGTTCCACGTGCCCTCGCCGGGCGTCAGGGAGGTCGCGTGCGCGCCGAGCTGGTGGGCAGCCCGTTCCATCGAGCAACGCGTGCGCAGCGACGGGTTGAAGAACAGCAGCCCCGCGCTCTTGCCGTGGGCGGCGTCGGTCCAGGACTGGCCTGCGCGCTGGTGGCGGCGGGCGGACGCCAGCAGGCGCTTCCAGTCGGCATCGTCAACGGCGGGCCAGTGCGTGAGGTCGGGCATTCGGTCGGGGGGCAGGTCGGGGGAAGAGGTTTTCTGAAAGGGCATCACGCCTTCTGTTTGGTTTTCGCCAGCGCGCGGTCGAACGCGTCGGCGAACGTGTCCACGGCCACGTCCGGCGTGGTGAGCGGCGGCATCAGGCGGAGCACCCTCGGGGAGTTGGCACCGCCGACGAGGACGCCTTCTTCGCGCAGCGCCGCGCGCAGAGGAGCGGCCGGCTGGTGGAGTTCGACGCCGATCAGGCAGCCGCGCCCGCGCACGTCGCGCACGGCGTCGCGCGGTGCGAGAGCCGCTTCGAGGCGCGAAAAAAGCGGGGCGGCCCGCGCCATCAGATCGTTCTCCTCGATCGTTCGGAGCGTTGCATCGAGTGCGGCCATCGCCATCATGCCGCCGCCGAAGGTCGAGCCCTGGTCGCCCGGCTCGACGGTGGCAGCAATCTCTTCGGAAACAAGCACTGTGCTGACGGGCATCCCCGCGCCCAGGCTCTTGGCCATCGTGATGAGGTCCGGTCGTGCGCCGAGCGCCTCGCTGATCGAGAAAGTGCCGGTGCGCCCGACGCCGGTCTGCACCTCGTCGAAGATGAGGGCGGCGCCGTGCGCGTCGCAGAGCGCGCGCAGCTCGCGCAAGTACGTGGGCGCCGCTTCGCGGACGCCGGCGATGCTCTGGATCGGTTCCAGCAGGACGGCGGCGACGTCGTCGTTCGTTTCCCCGAGCACGTCGGCCACGGCTGCGGTGTCGCCGAAGGGGACGAAGTGCGTGTCGGGCAACACGTCGGCGTAAGGGCGGCGGTACTTCTCGGCGTGGGTCGTGGCCAGCGCTCCCAGCGTGCGCCCGTGGAAGCCGCCTTCCATGGCGACGACGCTGCTTTTGCCGGTGAACGTGCGGGCCAGCTTGAGCGCCGTTTCGTTCGCCTCCGAGCCGGAGTTGCAGAAGAACGTCTGCGCCATCGAGGCGGGAGCCATCTGCACGAGGCGCTCGGCGGCCCGGGCGCGGACGGGGCTGTGGGCGGCGTTGGAGTAAAAGACGAGCCGGGCGGCCTGCTCCTGCACCGCCTCGACCACCGGCGGCGGGCAGTGGCCGAGGAGCGCGACGCAGTGGCCGCCGTAGAAGTCGAGGTACTTGCGCCCCTCCACGTCCCAGACGTAACACCCTTCGCCGCGCTCCAGCGCCACGGGCATCTTGTTGTACGTCGGGATCTGGTAGGCGTCTTCGAGGCGGATCGTCTCCGGGGTGGTCATGGCTCGCTTTGCTTGCGTGTGAGGGACAGGAGTGGGAGGGGCGGGAGTAGTCAGGCCGCGGCGTCGGCGGCGTGAGCGCTCGTCGGATTGCCAGCCTGTTTGCGTCTCGAAGGACCGCCGCCTGCCATCTGCGGTCCACCGTTCTGCGGAAGCAACCCCATGGTCTCCGGCAGGTCCATCAGTCGGTTCAGGTTCTGGACGGCCTGCGAGGCGGCGCCTTTCAGCAGGTTGTCCAGCGCGAAGCCCACGACGAGTTTCGCTCCCTCGACCTGCCAACCGAGATCGCAGAAGGGCGTGCGTGCGGCGTGGCGCAGTTCCGGGAGCGCGCCGGGTGAGCACCGAACGAAAGGAGCCGCGTCGTAAGACTCGGCAAACCAACGATTTACGTCATCCTCAGCGTAGCCGTCGGGAAGCAGGAGATGGGCCGTGCCCCAGATGCCGCGCGTCCACGGGCCGGAGGCAGGCGTGAAGGCCATTTCTGCCGGGCGGCCCATCACGTCGAGAATCTCCGGCTCGTGCTGGTGAGCAAGCACCTTGTAAGCGCGCACGTTGCCGGCACGGTCGGGAAAGTGCGTGGCCGCCGACGGCTGGGCGCCAGAGCCGGAGGCCCCCGTGAGGGCCGTGACCGCCGGATGGAAGGGCGCGCTGCTGGGCCAATGCTGCGCCAGCGGCCAGAGCGCCAGGGCCACGGCCGTTGCGAAGCAGCCGGGATTGGCGACGCGGCGCGTGCCGGGCGCGTACGGCGCGCGGACCTCCGGCAGGCCGTAGGCGAAGGTATCGAGGAGGGCGGGAGCGGGGTGCGGGTCGTCGTACCACGCCTGGTAATGCGCCGGATCGTTCAGGCGGAAATCGGCGCTCAGGTCGACCACCGCGCCCTCGAAACGGCTCGCGAGCAGCGGCGGCAGTTCGCGGGCGCTCTCCCCGTGGGCGGCGGCAGTCACCAACGCATCCGCCGGGGGGAGGGCGGCAGCGGCTTCTTCGACGAAAACGAGATCCGTCTGCCCGCGCAGGGAGGGATGCGCCTTCCACACAGGCTGCCCGGCGTGCGAGCGGCTGGTGACGGCCGTCAGGGCTACGCCGGGATGCGCCCCCAGCAGGCGGACGAGCTCGCCGCCTGCGTAGCCGGCGCCGTGGATCAGGGCGACCTGTTTCTTTTGTGGAAGGTCGTTCATGGGAAGGAGGGAAGATCGTCGCGGTGCGAAAAAAGGCGCATTGCCTGCGTGAGGGCGCCGCGTAACGCCGGGTCGCGGGAGGGCTACGAAGAGGCCGGTGCCGGCGCGCCGAGCGCCTCGGCGACCCGCTCGACGAGCGCTTCGGGCTGCTGGAGGGCGTTGTGGGCCGGGGGCCCCAGCACATCCTCGATGTAGTCACGCCCGACGGCGTTGTCGGTAACGGGGCCGGTAAAGGCCGTGACGGGAGCTTCGAAGCGCTCGCGGAAGAAGTGGTCGGCGGCCCAGGCGCCGGCCAGGTCGGCGGCGGTGACGACGTGGGCGCGCGTGAAGTGGCGCAGCTGGCGGTCGCCCAGGAGCCCGGCCACGCCGTAGGGCCCGATGAAGCCGTCCCCCAGTTCGATGACGATCACGTCGGGCGGGCCGCCCCCGTCCGGAGCGTCCTCGCTGAGGTGGGCGATAATGCCTTTGGCCCGGGGGCGCATGTCGCACGCGGTGGAGGAGACGACGCCCGCATCGGTGAAGGTAGCCGTGGCGATGGCGCCGTCGGAGGCCATGCGGCGCACGTCGCGCTGGAGGGCGGCGCCGGTGAGCTTGGCGGCGGCCACGCGCCAGCCCTGCGCGGCGAGCTGCTCGATGAGCGCGCAGGCCGCCACCGTCTTGCCGGTGTCCATCGAGGACCCGCTGACCATCACCAGCGGGGCGGAGTCGGTGAGCGTGTCCACCGGCGGGAGGGCGTGGGCTTGAAGACACGCCGCTCGGTCGCCGGAGGACGCCTGCACGCCGCCCAGCACCTTCACCCGCAGCGGCGGCCCCAGGTCCGGGTGTGCCGAGGAGCAGCGCCCGATGATGCCGCCCTTGTTGAGCACGTGCAGTTCGTCGCCGACGTCGATGCGGTCGGGCACGCCGCCGCTGTATCCTTTGAGCGCCTGCCGTGCCCCGAGCGCTCCGACGAGCACCTGCGGGCGCCGCAACGTCCGAAAGGTGCCGCCGGTGTCCTCGACTTCGTTGTAGCGGGTCTTGTTTTCCAGCACGCGCACCCCCACGCAGTACCCCGCCTCGGCGTGCACCTTCTCGGTCAGGCGCACGCGCTCTCGGACGAGGCCGCAGCGGGCTGCGCTGGAGGCGATCAGGTCGACGGTGGGGGCGGTGTCGCCTGTTTCGGCATCGGGGCTGGCAACGGGGTCGGCAGGGGCGTCGGGCATCGGCATGGGAAAAGGCGTATTTCGTGTTGCGTATTTCGTAAGGCTGCCTGGCTGCGGGCGCGGAGAGGCCCGAAGCAGCGTTGCTCTTCTGAACGACGTCTACGGTAGATTTCGGCTCGAAGCGGCCAACAGTTTTACGTCTCACGCATCGCGCCCTCACGCATCGCGCCACGCGCCTTGCCTGCCAGCGTCGGTTGTAGGCCGGTGATCTTCGCAAATCCTTCGGCGTCGCGCCCGTCCCAGGCGTGGTGCGTCTCTCCGTAGTCGGCCGTGCCGGCGTCCATCATGGAGAACGGGCTGTCGCAGCCCAGCACGCGCGCCCGGCCCTTGAAAAGCTCCACGTCCACGGGGCCGGTCACGACCTCCTGGGAGGAGTCCAGAAAGGCTTCGATGTCGCGCATGACCGGGTCGAAGTGTTGGCCCTCGTGCAGGAGGGTGCCGTAGAAGTCCGCCAGGTGGTCCTTCTGGTAGCGTTGCCACTTCGTCAGGACGAGTTTTTCCAACTCGCGGTGCGCCGCGATGAGAATTTTCGCCGCCGGGGCTTCGAAGCCCACGCGCCCCTTGATGCCCAGCACGGTGTCGCCGGTGTGCAGGCCGCGGCCCACGCCGTGCTCTGCGCCGAGGGCCGCCAGCCTCTCGATGAGTGGGACGGGCGCCCGCGCCTGGCCGTCGAGGGCGGTGGGGCGCCCTTCCTCGAAAGATAGCGTGATCGTGCGGGGGGCATCGGGGGACTCGGAGGGCGGGGTCGTGTCGGGGTAGGCGTCTTCCGGGAGCGGCTGGCGGGAGGTGTGCGTCTCGCGCCCGCCGACGGTCGTGCCCCAGAGGCCCCGGTTGACGGAGTACGCGGCCGTGCTCGAGGGCACGTCGAAGCCGCGCTCGCGCAGGAAAGCCGCCGATTCCCCGCGCGAGCGCTCCTGCTCGCGGATGGGCGCGAGCACGTCAAAGGCCCCGCCACTGAGAGCTCGCAGGGCCACGTCGAAGCGCACCTGGTCGTTGCCGGCCCCCGTGGAGCCGTGCGCTACGGCCGAAGCGCCCATCTGCCGGGCCCGTTTTGCCACCTCGCGCGCCTGCACCACACGCTCGGCGCCCACGCACAGCGGGTAGACGTGGCCGCGCAGCACGTTGCCGGCGATCAGAAAGCGCAGGTGGTCCTCGAAAAGCGCCTCGCGCGCGTCGATCAGCTGATGGGTTTCGGCCCCCAGGGACAAGGCGCGCTCCTTCAGCGCATCCGCGTCGGCCACGCCGCCGGTGTCTACGGTGACGGCGTGAACGGGCTCGCTGCGGGTTTCGCGCAGGAAGGGAATGCAAAACGAGGTGTCGAGGCCGCCGCTGAAGGCGAGGAGGATAGCCATGTCAGGGGAAAAACGTAAGAGGCAAAAGAAAAAGGCGCCGTCCCTTTCTTTCGGGGACTGGCGCCTCGAGGCAAATCGGAAGGTGCGGTCTATTCTACGTCACGTAGCAAGCACACTTTCCGGATGCGCCGATGTCCCCTCGCCCGTGCACGGGGCGGATAAGTCGGACACGTCGCACGGTCGTCGTGCAGCGCACCGGAGTAGTGAAATTGCGAGCGGAAACCGTCATAACTGCTCGGAAGTATAGCCTCCGAAGTGGGAACTTGTCAAGGCGACCAGCAAAGCGCGGGGCGCTTTTTGTTTTGTTCACAGGAGTTTAATGCTCTCCTCCGGCGCCTGGCGTTTTTTTCGGACGCGGCCCTACGGAGAAACGCCAGGCGCGAATCGCTCCGCGCCAGGCGCGCTCACTTCCCAATGCAGAAGCGCGAGAAGATTCGGTCGAGCACGTCCTCGGTGGTCACTTCACCCGTGATCTGGCCGATCTCGTCGAGGGCTTCGCGCAGGTCGAGCGTCAAGAGATCGCCACCGAGGCCGCTCGCCAATCCTTCGCGGGCGCGCTCGACAGCGGCGCGGGCGTCGCGCAGGTGGCGGCGGTGGCGCTGGTTCATCACCACGGGGGAGTGCTCCGCGCGGCTGAGGGCGCCGGCGACCGTCTCGCGCAGAAAATCGGTGACGGGAGCAAGCCGGTCGGGGTGGCGCCCGGCCTCCAGCGCCGAGAGCGACACGTGCGGCAGCCCGGCTTCGCGGCTCGTCGGGGGCGTCGGGGCGTCGCCGTCCAGCAGGTCGGCCTTGTTGCCAACGAGCAGCGCCGCGCGGCCCGTTTCGCCGTTTTCGGAGGCATCGCCGCCGGTCGTCGGTGCGTGCTCGTTCAGAAAGGCCCGCTCCTCGCCCGCCAGGCCCTCGGCGAGGTCGTAGAGGTACAAGAGCACGTCGGCCTCGCGGATGGCCTCCTCGGCGCGGCGCACGCCCTCGGCCTCGATCTGGCCCTCGGCCACGCGCAGGCCCGCCGTGTCGGTGAAGCGAAAGCGCACGCCCTCGATCTGGGCCTCGGCCTCGACGCGGTCGCGCGTGGTGCCGGGCGTGGGACTGGTGATGGCGCGCTCGTCACCGACCAGCGCGTTGAGGAGCGTGGACTTGCCGGCGTTGGGCCGCCCGCCGATCACGACGCGCACCCCGTCGCGCAGCTTCTCGCCCGTGGCGTAGGAGCCGATGAGGTCCGCCAGCAGCGCGTCGGCCTCTTCGAGAAGCGCTTCGAGCCGCTCGCGGTCGGCGAAGTCCACGTCCTCGTCGCTGAAGTCGAGTTCGAGCTCGATGTAGGCGCACAGCTCCAGCAGTTCTTCACGCAGCTCCGCGAGGCGGTCGGAGTACCGGCCCTTCAGGTGCTTCATTGAGGCGCGGTGAGCCGCCCGGCTGGTCGCATCGATCAGGTCGGCGACGGCTTCGGCCTGCGCAAGGTCCATCTTCCCGTTGAGGAAGGCGCGCTGGGTAAACGCGCCGGGCTCTGCCGGGCGCGCGCCCGCTTCGTAGAGCTGCTCCAAGATAAGCTGCGGGGCAAAGTCGCCACCGTGGCAGGAGAGCTCGACCACATCCTCGCCCGTCGCCGAGCGCGGCGCGCGAAAGACCGTCGCCACGACACGGTCGATCTCCTCCCCGTCCGCTCCTCTAAAGAAGCCGACGTGCGCGGTGTGCGAGTCCGCCTCCGCCAGCGCCGGGCCTTCGAGACACGCATCGGCTACGCGCACTGCCTGCGGGCCGCTGAGGCGCACGACCGCCAGTGCCGCCCGCCCGCGCGGGGTTGCCAAGGCCGCAATGGTATCAGCTTCGGCCACGTTTTCAGCAGGCATGACGGGGAGCGTTTATTGGCTTCCGTCGTGTTGGGTATTGCGTGATGCGCAAGGCTGCTGATCTACGTCCGACAAAAAAGCCCGACGTCGCTTTCTGGAAAGGCGTCGCCAGTACATTTTTGCTCGAAGCGGTGCGATCTGGGTCCATCACGTCCCACGAACTACGCATCACGTCTTTGCCGCTTCCCTTCGGTGCTGGCGACGCGCCTCGCGGATGTCTTCTTTCGAGCCGGCCCCGTTGCCGCCGGCGCCTTTGCCGTCTTCCTGCTTTTCTTTTTCGATCTGGTTGTTGATGTACTTCTGCTGCGCGGCAGTAACGATGTTGTAGAAGAGGTAGTAGAGGCTGAGCCCTGCCGCGAAGCGATTGAAAATGAAGAAGATGACGATGGGAAAGAAGTACTTAAGGTACTTCATCTGCCCGCCGCCCGAGCCGCCGCCCTGCAGGCTCATCGAGACGACCATCGAGAGGCCCATCAGGACGGTGAAGCCGGCCACGTAGTCGCCGTAGAGGGGAATTTTAAACGGCAGGTTCAGAACTACGTCTGGCACCGAGAGGTCGTGCGCCCACAGAAAGCTCTCCTGCCGGATGTCAATCGAGGTAGGCAGAAAGATCCAGAGCGAAATGAGAATCGGGTACTGCAGGAGCATCGGCAGGCACCCGCCGATGGGGTTGACGCCGGTCTCCTTGTACATCTTCATCATCTCCTCCTGCTGCTTCTCCTGGTCGTCGGCGTACTCCTCCCGGATCTCTTCCATGCGCGGCTGGAGCTCGCGCATCTTGGCCATGCTCTTGTAGGAAGACTTGGTGAGCGGGTATACCGCCGATTTGACCAGGATCGCCAGCAGGATGATGACCACCCCCATGCTGGGGATCACCGACCCGAGGTACTTGAATACCGGCAGGAAGATGAACTTGATGATGGGCCCGACCAGCCACTCGAAGAAGCTGTACCCAAAGTCCACCATGTCGTAGAGCCCCCGGTCGTAGGCGCCCAGCTTGTAGTAGTCCACCGGCCCCAAGTAGAGCTCGAAGCGGTCGGTCTGCGTTTGGGCGCGCGCCTGCGGCATCTGCAGGCGCATCGTGTAGTCCTCCCACGTCGGCCCGTCGGCGGTAGCTTGCCGGCCGACCAGTTCGGCTCCGCGCGTGGCTCCCTGCGGCATCATCGCGGCGGTGAAGTACTTGTTCTTGGCCGCCACCCAGTCCACCTCCCCACTGAAGGTCTGCTCGTCGCTCTGGCTTTCGGTGAGGTTCATGCTGGTGACTTCACCGCCGTAGCGCACGTGCGCGCCGGACTCCTTGGCCTCGGCCTCGGGGCTGGCTTCGGAGAAGGGGAGCCCGCCGTCCCACACCAGGTCGTAGCCACCGGCGGTGGCGAACTGCTGCGGGCTCTGCTGCTCCACGCGCAGGCCCAGCTCGTAGCCTTCCTCGTCGAAGGTGTAGACCTGCCGGAGCGTGCCTTCGCCCAGCTTCGCTTCGAAGGCCAGCGAGAGGCTGTCCCCCTTCACACGCAACGTGTCGCCGGCGGCACTCGCGTCGAGACGCTGGCTCCCGCGACCCATCAGCGTCGGCTCGAAGTAGAGCGCCCGCGTGTTGACGAGGTGGTTCTCGGGCGTCGTGAAGGCCAGCGAGAGCGCCCCCGCGCTGGTGGTGTCCACGATCTGCACGGGGACGCGCTTGTCGGAGCCGTAGTCGTAGGCTTTGTCGTAGTCGCGCAGCTTCAGCGAGGTGAGCGTGGCACCCTTTGTGGAAAAAGTCGCCCAGTAGCGCTCAGTCTCGATGACGACTTTTCGCTCGGTGCCTTGCTGCGCGGCGTTCAGGGCAGGATCGTCCACATTGGCGCCGGGAGGCGCGTCCGGCTTGGCCTGGCGGGCCTGCTTTCCCTCCTGCGCCTGGCGCTGCTGGCGGGTAAGCTGCTGCTGCTGCTCGGCCTGGTTCTCGGCGCGCTGGCGCGCATCGGTCGTGTCGGTGATGGGGTCCTCCTGCGCCACGGGCGGCTCAGGAGCGGGCCGCATCCACATCCACACCACGAAGATGAGGGTAATCAGCACCACGGCGATAAGCGTGCGGCGCTGGTCCTCGGGCGACGGCTGCGACTGAAGCGACACGGGCGTGCCCCGCACTCATGCGGGGGAGTGAAGCAGAAGAGGTAGGAGAGGCCAACCCGATCCGCCGAGGCGCGGTTTCTGCGGCGGCCGTTGTTTCGCGCCCGTTTCAATGCGGCTTTCGAGCGGCGTTGCCGCTCGGGACGGCGACCACAGACGGCAGACCGCAGACGGCCGTCCTTCGCGTGCCGGTGCAGGAAGCAGCCTCGAGGCGTGTCCACCGGCGGTCTTCACGGCGCGCCCGGCGCGTCGCCGGCCTCTTCCTCTTCCAGCACGCGGGCGGCCTGTTCGAGGGCGCGCGGTAGGTCTTGGTGAACGGCCTCGGGCGCCTCGGGATTGCCGCGAAAGAGGGCCATGACCGTGAGCACTGCGCCGGGGCGGCCTGCGAAAAGGTCGGTCAGCGTGTGCTGGTGGCGGCGGTAGGACTCGCGCAGGAGGCGCCGCACGCGGTTGCGCGCCACGGCGGTAGGGCACGTTCCCGGCGCGAAGCCCGCCTGCACGGGCACGTCGGCGCCGACCTCCTGGGGCGTGGTCACGCGAAAGACCAGCCGCACACATCCGGCAGCCACGGTGCCGGTGTCCGTGCGGCCTCGGTCGAAGAGCGCGCGGATGAGGCGCCGCCGCTTGAGCCGGCACTTGCGCGGGAACTGCTCGTCGCGGCCGGGGGTGTCGTCGTCGGGCGTGCTCATCCGGGCAGGGACGCGGGGTGCTACTGGCGGCGGCGGGATCCGTTGGCGGCTACCCCGCCTCGGTGCCCATCTGCTCCTCGAGCCGCCCGCGCACTTCTTCCAGGCGCTCACGCATCGCGCCCGAGAGCTCGACGGGATACGGCTCTTCGGTCTTCTCCAGCGCGCGCAGGCGCTCCGGCAGGGCGTCGGTCGCCTCCTCGGCATAAGCGCGGAGCTCGTCGGGAGGCGTGCGCTCGCCCGCCTCGGTGCGTTCGCCGCCGGCCATCACGTTTTGCAAAAGCGGGCGCCCCTCCGGCGGCGGGTCTTCCCCGGCGGGGGCGATCACGTCGCGCGCGGCCGTTCCGCCTTCAGACGTTCCGCCTTCAGAGAAGCGAAACACCTGCTTGCGTCCCGGCAGGTTGGACTTCTTCGAGGAGAGCTTCATGCGCGGCTGGCCCGCGTAGCCGCACAGCTTGTAGGCGCTGTCGAGGGCCGGCTGGTCGCGCACCACGCCCATCGCGGTGCCCACGCCGAAGCCGTCAAGCGGCGCGCCGCCCGCCAGCAGGTCGCGGATTTTGAACTCGTCGAGGCCGCCGCTGGCGAAGAGCGCGACCTCCTCCAGGCCCGCCTCGTCGAGCATTTCGCGCGCCTGCTTCGCCAACGCGCCGAGGTCGCCGCTGTCCAGCCGCAGCGCGCCGACGCGGAAGCCGGGGCCCTGTTTCTCGGCCAGGCGGATCACCTTGCGCACCCCTTCGAGGGGATCGTAGGTATCGACCAGCAGCGTCGTTTCGGGAAAGACGTCCGAAAAGTTGCGAAAGGCGGCCTGCTCGCTCTCGTGCGCCTCGATGTAGCTGTGCGCCATCGTGCCGGTGATCGGCAGTCCGTAGCGCCGGCCCGCGCGCACGTTCGAGCTGGCGTCCACCCCGCCGACGTACATCGCGCGCGCCCCGGCGAGGGCCGCGTCGGTACCGTGGGTGCGGCGCGCGCCGAAGTCGGCCACGGTCGCCTCCCCGGCAGCGTCCTTCACGCGGCGCGCCTTCGTGGCGACGTTGGTCTGGAAAGTGATCTGATTGAGCAGGAATGTCTCGACGAGTTGCGCCTGCGGGAGCGGAGCTGTGACTTCTACGAGCGGCTCGTCGGGGAAAACGGGCGTGCCCTCCGGCACCGCGCGCACGTCGCCGGCGAAGGAAAAATCGGCGAGCACGTCGATGAAGTCGGTGTCGAACTGCTCTTGGGCGGCGAGGTAGCCCAGCGCCTCCTCGGAGAACTGCACGCCCTCCAGGAAGGCCAGCGCCTGCTCCAACCCGCAGGCGAGGAGCGCGTTGCGTGTTCCCAAGTCGCGCACGAAGAGGCTGAAGGTCGCCTCCGCGGTCATGCCCTCCCGCCAATAGGACTGCATCATGGTCAGCTGGTAGAGATCGGTAAAGAGCGCGTCGCGGAAGGGCGCGGCGTCCGGACCGGGGGCCTCGGGACGGGCAGGAGCGTCACTCATCAGCAGAAAAAGGCAGTAGGAGGGCGGGATGGAATGCTTTTTGACCGAAGAATACAACCTCGCCCGCGTCTTATCCAAACGGCCGTCTGAAACGACGTTGTGAGGCCGGGTGCGCGCGGCGGAATAATCGGCCTGCTTCGCCCTTTCAGCAGGGCGCAGCTTCTCTTTTGTAGACCCGTTTTCGCCTGCCCCCCGATGGCGCCGTTGCTCCTCGACATTCAACCGCTCTGGAACATCCGCGAGCCGGTGAGCGCGCTGAGCCACCTGGCTGGGACGCTCCTGGCACTGGTGGCCACCGTGGCGGTGACGCGGCGCGCTCGGGCGCGCGGCCTGGGGCGCTGGGGCGTGCGCCGCATGGTCGCCTACGGGATGACGCTGGTGCTGGTCTTCGGGGCCTCCACGGCGTTTCATTTTCCCACCTGGGCGCCCGAGCACCTCGTGTTGCTCAAGAAGCTCGATCACGCGGCCATCTTTCTCGTCATCGCAGGGACGGGCACGGCCATCTACGGGGCCGTGCGCCGTCGCTGGACGACGTACCTCACCGCCGGGCTGTGGGTCCTCACCGTCGCCGGCGGCGCAATCAAGATGCTCGTCTGGCCGATGCCCCTGTGGCTGACGGCAGTGATCTACCTGACGCTCGGGTGGACGGCCGCCAGCGGCCTTCTCGCGCTGTTCGGGCGCATGGAGCCGGTCCACAGGCGCCTTTTGCTCGGCGGGACGCTCGCGTTTACGCTCGGGGCGGTCGTCTTTGCCACTGGGGGGCCGGTGCTGTGGCGCGGGGTTGTCGAGGGGCACGAGGTGTTTCACCTGTTCGTGCTGGCCGGGACGGCGTTTTTCTTCACCTTCGTCTACCGCTACTGCACGCGTCCGGACCTGTTCGACCTGGGCGCCGGGAGCGGGTGATGCGCGTGGCGCTTGGCGTGTGGCGTTTCTTTTCGCGCGGGCGTGCGCACATCGAGCAGGCGTGCGCACATCGAAAAACGCTCTGCGCCGAGCGTCTCGCGAACATCAGTTCATGCGCGGGTCGTCGGGGAAGTTCGAGAGGAGGGCGTACTCCCCGCCCATGCGGCGCATGATCTGGCGCCAGAAGGCGTCGAGGCTTTCAGGAAAGACGAGCGACGGGGTAGCCTCGGCGAGGATCCAGCCGCCCTGGTCGAGCTCGGCGCGCAGCTGGCCGGCGCCCCAGCCGGCGTAGCCCAGCAGGAAGCGCAGGCGCTGCGGGTCGCCGCCGCCCCCGGCCAGCAGTCGCTTCACGTCCTCGAAGTCCCCGCCCCACCAGACGCCCTCGGTCACTTCGGTGGCGTCGGGCACGGCCTCGGGGTGGCGGTGCAGGTAGTGCAACGTCTCCGGCTGGACGGGGCCGCCCAGGGTGAGCTCGAAGTCTTCGGCGCGTACCTGCACGGTCGGGTCGCCCAGGTCGAGCACGTCGCTGAGGGTCAGCTCTTGCTCGTCGAGCGGGCGCCCCAGCGCGAGGCCGAAGCTGCCCATCTCGTTGTGCTCGCAGAGCAGCACCACGCTGCGACGGAAGTTGGGGTCTCCCAGCGTGGGCTCCGCCACCAGCAGCACGCCGGGGGCGAGGTCGAGGTCGTCGTCTTCGGGCATGGGAGTGCGGGGGTGCGGGAGTGCGGGGGTGCGGGAGGGCTCGCGCAGCAGAGGCGTTGCTGAACGGAACCCATCCTCCATCTATATCCACCAGATCACAAGTAATTTCCCGCCCAGGCGTTCAGCTCGTCGAAGCCCAGCAGCCACGCGAGGCCCAGGTACGAGAAGCCGAAGATCCCAACCACCAGCGCGCCGCGCAGGTAGATGGGCCACGCAGCGCCCTGAACGAGCCCCCACACTCCGCCGGCCGGCGCGAGCGCCACGAGCGCCAGGCCGGTCATCTGGAAGGTGCGAAGCCACGGCAGCTCCAGCCGCCCGAGGGCTTTTCGCAGAAAGTACAGCAGCGTGGCGACCTCCATCCAGGCGCCCACCGAGGCGCCCACCGCCAGCCCCACCGCGCCCAGGTAGAGCGGCTGGTCGGACACGCGCTCGAAGCCGGGAACGACTTCCTGAACGCTGTACTGGTCGAGCCAGAACATCACCGGCACGGCCACCGCCGCCGAGACGACGATGCGCAGCACCGCGATGAGGGCGGGCGTCTTGGTGTCGCTCAGCGCGTAAAACGAGTTTTGCAGCAGGCGCGACACGGCCGTTGCCATGATGCCCAGCGCGTAGCCGCCCAGCACGAAATAAACGAGCCAGGTGTCATTGGGTGCAAAGCTGCCCCGCTGGTAGAACGCACTCACGATGAGGTAGCCCAGCGTCAGGTAGCCCACCACGGTCGGGACGATCATCAAGAGCATCTGCCGTGTCGAGCGGTTCACGCGTCGCAGGAACGGCTGGGTGTTCGCTTCCTCCAGGCGCGAGAGTTCCGGCAGCTCCGAGGCGGCCACCGAGAAGCCGAACAGGCTGATGGGAAGCAGATAGAGCACCATCGCGTAGCGTTGCGCGCTGACGGCGCCGGCCGCGATGAACGAGGCCAGAAACTGGTCGAGGTAGGCGGAGAACTGGTACACCCCGCGTCCGGCGATGACGGGCCCCGAGGCGTAAATGGCCTCGCGCACGCCCTCCACCTTCGTCGAAAGGGAAAAGCGGAAGCCTTTGAGGAGCCTCGCCACCAGCGGAAGCTGCACCAAGAGCTGCAACCCCCCCCCTGCCAGCGCCCCGAACGAGGCGGCGAAGAGCAGCGTCGTTTTCGTGCTCGTCTGGAAGTCCGCCCCTACGAACGGGTTGCCCACCAGGTAAAACGCCGTCCCCGTGAGGCCGCTGATGATGGCGACGTTCCACAACACCGGCGCCACGTAGGGGACGAAGAAGCGCCGGTGGCTGTTCAAGACCCCCAGCGCCCACGCCGAGAGCACGAGAATGCCCGTCATCGGAAAAATGATCTTGACCGCCTGCACCGTCAGCGTGAAGCGGTTGACGGACAGCTCCCCGCTGGCCACTTTCGCCGCGTCGTCGGTCCAGCCGGGGGCGAGGGCCGTCACCACCGGGTCGGCAAAGATGACGCCCAGCAGGACCAGCCCGCCGGCCACCGCCAGCAGAAGGCCGAAGATGGCCCCCGCGAAGCGCCCGGCCTCCCGCTCGCGCCCCTCCTCGATCATGCGGCTGTAAATGGGGATGAACGCCGCCGAGAGGGTTCCTTCGCCCAGCAAGTTCTGGAGCAGGTTGGGGATGCGCACCGCCGCGCCCCACACGTCGGCGTGCGCGCCCACGCCCAGGAAGTGCGCCTCGGCAACGGTGCGCAGCAGCCCAGCGACTTTGCTGGAAAAGATGCCCGACGCCACCGTCGAGGCGGCGCTTTCGGGCTCTTCTTCGCTCTCTTCGGCTGCGGCCGCCTCGGCAGCAACGTCGGCGGTCTGCTCGTCGGCGGTCTGCTCGTCGGCGGGCGTGGTGCCGGCGGCCGAGGCGTCCTCGGCAGCGGCCTCTTGGGGCGAAGACGAGCGAGCGGAAGATTCTTCGTCAGCCATGCCGTCGAGAGGCGAAAAAGAAGCCCCCGCGACGCGCAGACACGAGCGGGGCGGGTGCGCCGCGAAGGAAGCGGCAGGATCCAACTACGCACAGCGCGGCCCCTCTGTGCAAGCCGCCGCCTGGGCGAAAGGAACGCCGGGCAGCTTCGTTACCGAAAAAGGCACGTTTCCCGCTGCTGTGTCCCGAGCGAAGCGGGCGCCTTGAGGAAAGTGCTCCCAGGGCAGGGGTGGCGCCTGGGGAAGGCGCTCCGAGCAGCAGCAAGGGAATACTTTTGAGAAGCGGGCCGCCTGCGGTCACGCGGGCGCTGGTGATGAAAGTCCTCCAGCCTTAAAGCCCTCCAGCTTTTTTGGCCCCCGGCGCAGATTGCCACGCGGACCCTCTGGGAACCAGCTTCCCCGGCTTCCCTGCTCCACTTTCCCACGCCGGCTACGCGAGTGCCGTCACCGCGACTTCTTGAGCCACTTCGCCACGAGGCCGTCCATGAACAGGTGGCTAAAGTAGCCCACCACCGCCGCGCCGTAGAACGGCAGCCCCGCCAGCGGGCGCTCCGGCCAGAACAGGTACGGGAGCCCCGCCAGCGGCGCGGGCACCAGCAGCATCGCCCACCAGGAGTGCGTCCAGCCCCGGTGCGGCCCCAGCGCCGGGAGGATGGCGAAGAGGCCCAGGTAGGCGGCCTCCTCGAAGCGCTGCGTGGCGATCAAGACCACGTCGATGAGAAAAAAGATGGCGTAGAAGAGGTTTTGGCCCTTTGAGTCGGTGTCCGTATCCGGCCAAAGGCCGAACATGAGACACAACCCCAGCAGCCCCAGTGGGTAGCCGATGAGCTCCATACGCGAAAAGCGCGCCGCCAGCGCTTCGACGCTGGCCACGTACAAAAGCCCCGCGAAGTAGACGGCGAAGAAGACGCCGGCCCCGGCCAGATGTCCTTTGTAACCAGCCATTCGGGGGCGGGGGAACGGGGGCGGGGGAAAGCGGGGAAAGGGAACGCCGGAAGAAGCATGAGGTGTTTCCAGCAGAGGATCACCCGCGCTCCCGTGCTCCCGTGCTCCCCGTGCTCCCGTGCTCCACCAGATGCTGTACCGCCAGGGGGTAACCGCGCGGCCCCAGCCCGGCGACGACGCCCTCGCACGCCCCGGCCACCACCAGGCGCCGGCGGAAGTCCTCGCGGGCGTGCACGTTCGAGAGGTGCACCTCCACGACCGGGAGCGCCACCGCCGCCACTGCGTCGCGCAGGGCGACGGAGGTGTGCGCCAGGCCGCCGGGATTGAGCACCGCACCGCCGACGCCTGTCGCGTGCGCCTGGTGCAGCCGGTCGATGAGCGCGCCTGCGCCGTTGGCCTGGAAAAAGGAAAAGTCTACTTCGGGGAAAGCCGCGCGCAGATTGTCCTCGAGGTCGGCGAGGGACTGGCGGCCGTAGACGCCCGGCTCGCGCTCACCCAGCAGGTTCAAGTTCGGGCCGTTGAGAACGAGGAGTTGGCGGCTCATCGTTGAGGGAGAGTAGTAGATTGTAGATGGGGAATGGCCTTCGCTGTGCTTCCGTTGCCGGCGTTGTTGACGAGCGCGGCGGTGCGGGGGAGGTCGAGGTTCACAGTTTCGGGTTGGCTGGTTGTTCGGTGGGCTGATTTTATCTCGCACTCCCACGCCTCATCACGCCGGTACGCAGACTTTGCCCAAGAGCGTGGCGCGTTCGGCACCGGTGACAGTAGGAAGGTTGACCGGCCGGCCGTTGATGGTCTCGTGCGCAAAGACGGCCCAGCAGAGCGCCTCTTTGGCGTCCGAGTCGATGCCGTAGTGCGAGGAGGTGCGCACCGCTACGTCGGCGAACTCTTGCTCGAGCATCCGCATGAGCGCACGGTTCCACACCCCCCCGCCGCTGACGATGAGCGTGTCGAAAGGATGCTTTTCCCGGACGAACTGCTCGTAGGCGAGGTGCACCGAGCGCGCGGTAAGCGCCGTAGCGGTAGCCATGAGGTCGCGCGCGGAGAGCCCCTCCCCGCGCCGTAGCAGCGCCTCGGCGTAGGCGGCTCCGTAGCGCTCGCGCCCGGTGGACTTCGGGGGCGGGCGGTCGAAATAGTCGTCTTCGGCGACGATTTCTTCCAAGAGCCCGCGCTGGACGGTGCCCTCGGCGGCGAGCGCGCCGTCTTCGTCG
This sequence comes from Bacteroidetes bacterium QS_8_68_28, assembly GCA_003022485.1. Lineage (GTDB taxonomy): Bacteria > Bacteroidota > Rhodothermia > Rhodothermales > Salinibacteraceae > QS-8-64-10. Next base: position 15,559 of record PXTS01000085.1, on the reverse strand, counting down.
TAGGGGGCATCGAAGAGCCGGTCCATCAGGGTGTCGATCACCATGTCCGCCGGGCCGGTGTCGAAAGCGTAGGTCTCGGAGGCAGGTGCACCAGCGGGCAGCACCGTGAGATTGGCAATGCCGCCGAGGTTGAGCATCCCGCGCGTCTCCTGCCTCGAGGCGAAGAGGACGTAGTCGAAGTACGGGACCAGCGGGGCACCCTGCCCGCCGCGGGCCATGTCGGCGAGGCGAAAGTCGCCCACGACAGGCACGCCCGCAAGGTTGGCCAGCACGCTGGGATCGCCGATCTGGAGGGAGGAGCGTACCGCCCGGCCGGCCCAGTCCTCCAGCTCGGGGACGTGGTGGACGGTCTGCCCGTGCGAGCCGATGAGGTCGAGGCCCTCGGCCCCGCCGGGAAGATCGGTCTCCTCGGCGGCGGCGCGCACGGCCTCGGCGTAGACGTGGGCCACGCGCACGTTCAGCTGCGATAGCGCCTGCACCGAGGAGGTCTCCGGCGCAGAGTTGTCCAGCAGTGCTTCCTTGAGCGCCCGGGGATAGGGCCGGCTGGTGAACCCCAGCGGCTCGCACGCCAACTCGCGTCCGCTGCCGGAGACGCGCGCGACGGCCGCGTCCACGCCGTCGAGCGAGGTGCCGCTCATCAGGCCGCAGACGACGCGCGCGCCCTTTTCGAAAAGCTGCTGGAGATGTTGCATTTGTGAGCGTGGAGGCGTGGGCGAACGGGAGCGCGGGAGAGGCCCCGGGGCGACGGCCGTGCGCGGGGCTACTCCTCTCCTGCTCCCTCGCTGCCTCGCTCTCCCGTGCTCTCCTCTTCCTCGGCGGCGCGGGCGTTGAGGGCCTCGGCCCGGCGGCGGTGCGCCTCGGCCTCGTCGGGGTGCTCCTCGGCAAGCCGGCGGTGCACGCGCGCGGCCTCTTCGAGCTGCCCCTGTGCCTCGTAGATGCGCGCCAGCGTGGGCGAGACGACGTCGCCGTCGGCGTCCAGCTCAGGGGCGGGTACGTCGTCGTCGGGGTTGGGCGAAGGCTCGATGCGCGCACCTTCGAGCTCTTCGATCAGGGTGTCGAGGTGGGCCTCTCTGGAGGACGGAACCTGAACCGGGGCTTCGCCGGGCTCCAAAGGTCGGGACGTTTCGGACGAGGCTTCGTCGAAGGCTTCCGCGCGGGGAGCATCGTCGGAGGCGGGTTCGCCGGAATGCTCCTGGCCGGAATGCTCCTGGCCGGAATGTTCTTCACGGGGGGCGGCGGTGCGGCGGAGCCCCTCGCGCACGGCGGGGCTGGTAGGCAAGAGCAGATGCGCGCGCTTCCAGCTCCGGCGAGCCTCGTCCCAGGATCCCTCTTGCTCGCAGGTACGTGCCAGCGCGACGTGCGCGGTGACGTAGCCGGGAAACGTCTCGGTCAGTGCCCGGAGCGTCTCGCGGTCTTCAGGACCGGCGTCGCGTTGCGCAAGGCGGTCGAGGAGAACAGGAACGTCGGGGAGAGACATGAGCCGAGACGGGCGAGGATTCAAGCGACGCGCAACGAGGGCAAACAGCGTCTGCACCGGATCTTGTTCCGCCGCGCGGCCCGGTCCGGGGGTTTTCGGGACGCTTTGCGGACCGCCGGCCCAGTGGGGCCCTTCACCCAGCGGCTCCCCGCACGCGCCGCGCCTGGCGCAGGTCGAGGCCGGCCACGAGCCCGAAGCCCGCCGCGAAGAGGGCCTGGAACGGGAGCGCGGCCCATTCGCCCGCTGCCGCGACGACGAGGAGGCCGGCGAGGCTGTACAGCGCCAGCGCCGTCTCGCTCCAGGCGATGCCCCCGCCGTCCGAAAAGAGGGCCTCCGCCGCACAGCGCGCGTGCCACCATGGGCGGCCCTTCTGCTCGCTGGTCTTGGGGGTATCGCCGGTCTTGGGGGTGCGCACGAAGGACATGCTCTGCCCCAGGAGGCCGCGCAGCACGGCCCGCGTGTTGCTGAGGGCCAGCCCCACCGTACCGGCCAGAAAGAGCGGGAAGCGCGCCGCGAAGCGCCGCCTCCAGTCGGGGTAGAGGACGCGCTGCGCGAAGAGCTGCGCCAGGAAGACGCCCGCGAATCCGACCATCCCGAAGCTCAGGGCGGCGAAGTAGAGCGGCCCCGGCCCTGCGCCGCTACCTTTGAGCCACGCGAGCGCCGGATGCGTCAGCGCGGCCAGCAGCACGAGCGGGTACGCCAGGTGCGCGGTGAGATGGAAGCTGCCGGCGGTTTTCACGCGCAACGGTTGTGCGGAGCGCCAGAGCGGCCCCAACAGCTTGCGCGCCGTCTCGATGGTGCCTTGGGCCCAGCGTTCCTGTTGCGCGCGCAGGGCGCCGAGGGAGGCAGGCAACTCGGCAGGCACTTCCAGCTCCGGCAGGTAGTGCAGACGCCAGCCCGCCAACTGCGCACGGTAGCTGAGGTCGAGGTCCTCGGTGAGCGTGTCGGTGTGCCAGCCGCCGGCGTCCGCGATGCAGGCGCGCCGCCAGAGGCCCGCCGTGCCGTTGAAGTTGACGAAGCAACCGGCCTGTTGGCGCCCAGCCTGCTCGAGGGCAAAGTGCGCGTCGAGGCCCACGGCCTGTGCCTTCGTCAGAGCCGAGCGCTCGGCGTTGAGGTGGCCCCAGCGCGCCTGCACCACGCCGGTGTCCTCCGAGGCCAGAAGCGCAGGAACGGCGCGGCGCAGAAAATCCGGCGGCGGAACGAAGTCCGCGTCGAAGACCGCGACCAGATTCCCGCGCGCCAGCCGGAGGCCGTTTTTCAGCGCGCCGGCCTTGTAGCCGGTGCGGTCGGTGCGGTGGACGACCGTCACGTCGAGCCCGTGCCTTGCAGGGGGGGGCTCGGTGCGCCAGTGGGCGGCGCGCTCCCGGACGAGGGCGGTCGTCTCATCTGTCGAGTCGTCGAGGATCTGGATTTCGAGGCGCTCCCGGGGGTAATCCAACCGCGCGCAGGCGTCGATGAGCCGCTCGGCGACGTCCGCTTCGTTGTAGAGGGGAAGCTGCACAGTGACGAGCGGCCACGTCTCGGGAACCCTCGCCGAAGACGCTTCGGGCGCCGGCCCGTCTTGCAGACGCTCCGAGCGAAGGTGGACGAGCGCGAGCCAGCCCCAGTGCCCCCCGTAGAGGAGCAGCCCGCCGATGGCGACGGCATAGAGCGCGGCAATCATCGTTGAGGCAAAAGGGAAGGGGGAAGAGCGGCTTCGGGGGCCAGACGCGCTGACCGCCGAGGCCGCCGCGCAAAGCCGACCTCGACGGCGAGAAGGACTCGTGCCTGTGACTGTCGCCCCTCGGGCAAAATCCCTTTTCTCTTCTCCCTCTTCTTTCCCTTTTGCCTGCGAGCTACCAGTCGGAGGTGGCGTCGGAGTAGACGGCGTCGGCGATGTTTTCGAGGGCGGCCAGGGCAGCGGCGCGGTCGCCCTCGGCGGGGCCGCCGGCCAGGTCGTAGGTTTCGGACCGGGTGTAGGTCTCGTCGATGAGGAGGCTGTCGGTCGCGCTCTCGCGGTACTGGACCTCTGCGCGCACGCTTACCTCGTTGCGCGTGGCCAAGTTGTCCCCGCCGCCGACGGAGGCCGACTCGTCGCTGTACCCGGTGATCCGCCCGCTCAAGACCACATCGGCGTTGTTGGGATTGGTTGCCAATTGCAGGCGCGTGCGCTCCACGAAGCGCTCGTTCAGGAGGGTGGTCAGCTCGCCGTCGAGATTGGATACCGTCGCGGTCGTGGCATTCTCGACGGGCACGATGGCAATGGTCTGGTAGCCTTCCGGGATGGTAGCCCCGCTGAAGCTGTAAAAGCCGCAGCCGGCGGTCGTCATTCCGATGAGGACGGCCAGCAGGAAAACGGCCGGCCAGCCCTTCGGTGCGTTGCTGTTCTGGTACGGGGCGGGAAGGCGGGAGGGCGGGAGTATGGGAGATTCCGTTCCCTCCCCCCTCCCTCCCCGCACTCCCGCCGTCCTAAAGGTCTTCATCAATGTCTTTGAGCTTGCGGTAAAGAGTGCGTTCGGAGATGCCCAGGGCGCGGGCGGTCCGGCGCCGATTGCCCTCGAAGCGCCGCAGCGCCCGGCGGATGAGGTCTTCTTCGGCTTCTTCGAGAGTCGGCAGCGCGTCGCTCTCACCCGCCTCCAGCGCGTCTGAGCTCGGCGTGGTCCCCGGCCCGCGTTGCTCCTCTACGGGGGGCGGCGACGGCTCGGGAGCCGCCGGCGCTTTCGTTCCTCCGGCGCCGAAATCGCCGCCGTCGCGCCGGTTTTCCTCCTCCTCGATTTCATAGACGACGTCTTCGATGGGGGAGTCGTAGTCGGAGCGCGGCGCCTCCGGGTCGTCATGCCCGCCCGCGCGGCGGGACGCGCGGCTCGGCATCACCACGTAGTCGTCCTCGTGACCGGGAAAGTCGCCGCTCTCGACGAGGGCGCGCGGCACGGCCACGCCGATGTTGTCGGCCAAGGAGCGGAGCTGGTCTTTGACCTCGCGCATGTCCATCCGCAGTTCCAGAACGGCCCGGTAGAGCAGCTCGCGCTCCTGGGGGTCGCTGCCGGCGGGGTCGGTGTGTTGCCGGCGCCCTTGCTCCTCCGGCGCCACGCGCATGAGCTCGCCGGTGGCTCCGTCCTTCGAGACGCCGCGCAAGAACGGCTGCACGGCCTCGGCGGTGATTCTTTCCTCGCGCACGAGCACGACCGACTGCTCGGCCACGTTCTTGAGCTCGCGCACGTTGCCGGGCCAGCGGTAGCGGCGCAGGAGCTCTTCGGCACCGTCCGTGAGGTGCTTGCCGTGCGCGCCGTGCTCCTGGGAAGACTCGTGCAGGAAGCGCTCGAAGAGCGGCACGATGTCTTCGGTGCGCTCCCGCAGCGGAGGAACGTCGATCAAGACCGTCGAGAGGCGGTAGTACAAGTCCTCGCGGAAGCGCCCGCGTTCGACTTCCTCGGCGAGGTCTTTATTGGTGGCGGCGACGACGCGCACATCCGTCTGGCGCTGCCGGCTCGACCCCACGCGGCTGAACTTGCCCGACTCCAGAACACGCAGGAGCCGCACCTGCGCCGCCTGCGGCATTTCGCCGATCTCGTCGAGGAAGATGGTCGAGCCGTCCGCCTCTTCGAAGTAACCGTTGCGCTGCTTCGTAGCGCCGGTGTAGGCGCCCTTCTCGGCGCCGAAGAGCTCGCTTTCGATAAGCCCTTCGGGAATGGCCCCGCAGTTGACGACGACCGCGTCGCGGTGGCGGCGGCGCGAGAGGGCGTGCACGGCCTCGGCGAGGAGCTCCTTACCCACCCCGCTCTCGCCCTGGAGGAGCACGGTGATGTCGGTGTCGGCCACGCGGCGCACGCGGTCAATCACGCCCTTGAGCGCGGGGGAGGAGCCGCGAATGCCGAAGCGTTCTTGGAAAGACGCACGGTCCATAGCGGAGAAAGCCACCAGAAGGAAGTGAGAAGGGACGAGCCTGCCGTTTTGACACCCGCCGCCCCCGGCGCGAGATCCGTCCGGTGCGCGGCTTTCAAGCAGGCGTCACGCTCGGGTAGCCGTTCGGGTAGCCCGGCGGGGGCGCTTCGTTGAGGTCGCCCCCCGCGCGGACGCGGTCGCCACGAAGGCCGACCATCCGCGAGCCCGAGGAACGCGCGGGTCGAACGAGATGGAGCGTGTCATCCCCACCGGCCTCATCGCTGCGCTGCCGGCCGTCTTCGAGTTTCTTCTTCGAGGCAGTTTCTTCTTCGAGGCCCGGCAGCAGAACGCGCTTCACCGCTCCTGGTGGCTGAACACCTTGCGGCTTTCCAACACGCGCCGCTCGGCGTGGACCTCCTCGAACTGGTCGTCGCCTTTCGCGCGCATCCGCTCGGCGTCTTCCTCAAAGTAGCGGTCCAGCGCCTCGCGGCTCTCGAGGTGGTAGTGCACCGTCCAGTGGCGGTCGCCCTCGGGGACGCGCTCGGGCGCATCGGCGGTTTCGTCGTCGGCGTCGCCGTCTGCGCGGCTTCTGCCCGCCCCGCCTGGGCTCGGGGGGAGTTCGTTCGTGCCGGAGCGCGCGTAGAGCGCGGCGCTCTCGAAGCCGTCGAGGGCGAGCATTTCGCGCACGTGCTCCTCCAGCCACGCGCTGTACTCGTTGACCCGGCCGGGCGCGATGGCGAGGTTGACTTCGTAGATGACCACTTTTGAGAAAGGGGGCTGAGAAAGGGGGCGTGGGAGAAACCGGCAACGCGCCGAAAAGCCGGCAACGAGCGGCGGGACCGGCAGCCAGTCGCAAACCGTCAACCGCCAATCGCCAGTCGCTCGGCTTCGAGCGTCGTGGCCTCGACGGCCCGGCCCAGGAGCGTGCTGCTGGTGCAGTCGGTGACTTCGACGTTGACGTACTGGCCGGGGCGGTAGTCCTCCTTGTCAAAGACGACGGTCTTGCCGTTGTCGGCGCGGCCGGCGAGTTGCGCGTCGCTCTTCTTGGACGTTCCTTCCACCAGCACTGTCTTCACCCGGCCGATCTCCTGCTGGTTCTCTTCCTCGGCAATCTGCTGCTGGAGGTGGATGATCTCTTCGAGGCGGCGCTGCTTGACCTCGGGGGGCACATCGTCGTCGTACTTGCGCTGCGCGTAGGTGCCGGGGCGCTCGCTGTACTTGAACATGAAGGCGTGGTCGTAGCGCACCTCCTTCATCAAAGAGAGCGTATCGCGGTGCTGCGCCTCCGTCTCGCCGCAGAAACCGGCGATGAGGTCGGTCGAGAAGGAGACGCCCGGGCACAAGGCGCGTGCCTGCTCGATGAGAGCGAGATACTGCTCACGCGTGTAGGTACGGCGCATGCGGTCCAGCACCTCAGTGTTGCCGTGCTGAACGGGCAGGTGGATGTAGTTGCACACGTTGGGCCGCGCGGCGTGCACTTCCAGCAGCTCCTCGGAGCAGTCCTTGGGATGGGAGGTGGAGTAGCGCACGCGCAGCTCTGGGGAGATCCGGCTGATGCGGTCCAGGAGCTCGGCGAAGGAGACGGTTTCGCCATCGCGCTCGAAGCGGTAGGAGTTGACGTTCTGGCCGAGGACGGTGATTTCTTTGTAGCCTTCCCCCACGAGCCGCGCGCACTCGCCCAGGATGGTCGTCGTGGGCCGGCTGCGCTCGCGGCCCCGCGTGAACGGCACGACGCAGAAGGCGCACATGTTGTCGCACCCGCGCATGATCGAGACGTACGCCTGAAGGCCGTTGTCCGCGTAGCGCACCGGCGCGAGATCGGCGTAGGTCTCTTCCTTCGAGAGCTGCACGTTGACGGCCGCCTGGCCGCCGGCCCGGTTTTTGCGCAGGAGGCGCGGGAGGTCGCGGTAGGCGTCGGGGCCGGCCACGAGGTCCACCTTCTGCTCCTCTTCCAGCAGCTTCTCGCGCAGGCGCTCGGCCATGCAGCCGAGCACGCCGAGGCGCAGGTCGCGCTTTTGGCGGCCTTCGAGGCCCCGGTTGCGCTTGCGGCGTTCGGCGCGGAGCGCGTCGAGGCGGCGGCGGATTTTCTGCTCGGCCTCCTCGCGGATGGCGCAGGTGTTCAAGAGCACCACGTCGGCCTCCTCAGGGCCGTCCACCAGGCCGTAGCCGGCCTCCTGCAGGACCGAGGCGACGATCTCGGAGTCCGAGACGTTCATCTGGCAGCCGTACGTCTCGATGTAGACCTGCTGCTGGGGCCGGGCGGGCGCGCCGTCGCCCCCCGCCGTTTGAGGGACGGAGGCAGCGAGCGCCTCGGCATCCGGGCCGGGGACATCGGCATCGTCGAGGATGGGGAGGTCAGCGGTCGGTTCCATGACGGGCGCGACGGACGAGCGCCAGAAGGCAGGCGGGAAAGAGGCTCAACGCAGCGCGGCACGCTTGGGTTCGGCCTGGCGCACCAGCGCGCCGCTCCTTGCCGCGGGTCATCCCTCCAGCGAGTTCGACACTGTGCGCACGATGGGGTCGAAGCGCGCCTCCTGCGAGCGATCGTAGAACATGCGCACGACCTTGAGGGTGTTGTCGCGCGCCTCGACGCGCTCGTAGAAGATGTTGTCGCCCCGGTAGCCGGAAAGCACGTACCAGCCGTAGTTTTCCCCGTGCGTCCGGTAGGTGATGTCGAGATCGGGGTTGGCGGTCTGCTCCTCGAAGCGACGCCGGACGCGCTCGGAAGTGCCCTCGCCGGTGGCGTAGACGAGCATGCTGGCCGAACCGTCGGGGGCGCGGAAGGTGCGCCCGTTGCCGTTGCCTACCTCGCCGGCCGGCTGCATCAGGTTCGCCGGGTAGCGCACCGAGAAGCTGTGCTTGTCGTTCCGGTAGGTCTGGTACGTCACCGCTCCGCTCGGTGCCGCGTTTTCGCTCGGCGTGCTACCCGCCGCCCGTGTGCCGGAAGTGTCCCCGCCAGAAGTGCGCCCGCCGGTCGTGTCGGCCTGCCGCCAGGTGCCGGCGGTGTCAGCCGTGTCGGCGATGTCGGCCGTGTCAGCGGTGTCGGGGGCAGACGCGGTGGTGGCGAGGGCCTCTTCGGTGGCCCGCTCGGCCTCTTCGTTCTGCGAGCCGTCGCAGGCGGGGAGGCCCAGCAAGAAGACCGCTGCGAGCGCGAGGGGGCGAAACGCAGGATGCACTTTTCGGGAAGGCAGGCCGTTCATGGGCAGCGGTTTGCGTTCGGTGCGCAGGAGCTTGCCCCGGCGGATTTGCCCCGGCGGATGGCGTCTCCCGGGCGCGGACAGCTGTCTTTCTCAACGCACAGTGCTCGCCGCCGGGTTTCGCAGCGAATGTTTTTCCTGTGCAACGACGTACTTGCCGAGCATGTCGAACTCGACGTTGACCTCCGCGCCCTCCGCCCAGCGCTCGGCGATGGCCGTCGCCCCGTAGGTGTGCGGAACGATGGCTACGGCGAGGGTGCCTGCCGCGCGGTCCAGCCGCGCAACCGTCAGGCTGATCCCGTCGAGCGCGACCGATCCGGTCGGGATGAGGTAGCGCGCCCACTCAGGCTCGAAGCCAACCCGATAGCGACGGCTCGTTTCTTCTTTTTCGACCGACTGGACGCGGCCCGTGGTGTCTACGTGGCCCTGCACGAAGTGCCCGTCGAGGCGGGCGCCGGCTTTCAGGGCGCGCTCCACGTTGGCGCGGTCGCCTTCCTCAAGCGCCCCGAGGGTGGTCTTGCGCAGCGTCTCTTCGACCGCTTCAAGGGTGAAGGTGCCCGCCTCTGCATCCGTACTGACGGCAGTGAGGCACGCCCCATCGACGGCCACGCTGTCACCGACGGATAGCTCGGCAGCGAAAGGGGCCTCCAGCACGAGACGGCGACCCGCCTCGTCGCTGCCCATCGGCTGGACGCCCGCGACGGGGGCGACGGTCTCGATGATGCCGGTGAACATGGAAGCTGCGGCGGTTTGGGATTTGGTAGCTCGGGGTGGCTTTTTCAGAAAAGAACGTCCGGCTCGACGCGCAGGCCCTCCAGCAACGCCGACGCTGCGACGCCGCCGTCCTCCTCGGCGCGGTCGGCACGGGCGAAGCCGTCGGTGCCGTTTTCGTAGACCTCTACGCTGCCTTCCACCGGATCCACGATCCAGTATTCCTTCACGCCGGCGCGCTCGTAGAGCCGCTTCTTGCCGCGCAGGTCGTAGTACCCGGTCGAGGGAGAGAGCACCTCGGCCACGAGGTCGGGCGCCCCCTCAATTTCCTGCGCCCCGACGATTTCGGCGCGCTCGGTCGCTACGAAGACGAGGTCCGGCTGGGGCGTGTCGTGCTCGGAGAGGTGCACGTCGATGGGCGACACGAAAACTTCTCCCAGTTCCTGCTCTTCCACGAAGCTTGAGAAGATCCGGAACAGGCGTCCGATGACGCGCTGGTGGTCGGGCGTCGGGGCGGGCGCCATGACGAGGTTTCCTCCGATCAGTTCGTAGGGCGCGCCCTCCGGCAGCCGGGCGTAGTCGGCGTGCGTGTAGGTTTCCTTCTCGGGAGGCTTGGCGTCTCGCGGGGCCGGCGCTTCGACGATGGGCATGGCCGTTTGGCAAGGCGGGGGAGGCATCAGACCGGGCGGCGGAAGCCCTTGAACAGCGCGTCGCCGCCGACCGTTTCCCAGGTGTGCTCGGCGAAGCCCTGCGCATCGGTCATCGCCTCGGCCTCCCGGTCGCCGACGGCGGGGGTGCCGGTCCCCAACAGCCGGGGCGCCACGAAGAGGTAGTAGCGGTCCACGAGATCCTGCTCAAAAAGCGCGGTCGCCAGCCCCGGCCCAGCCTCCACGAAAAGCGACTGAACGGGACGCTCGCCGTCGGGCGGCGTCCCCAGGCGGTCCAAGAGCGCGCCGAGGTCGAGGTGGCCGTCACGCTCTTTCACGCGCAGGACCTGCCCGCCGGCCCGCCGGAGCGCCTCGACGTAGGGCGGGGCGTCGCGCCCCTCACCGACGACGGCGGTGGTGCGTGCGGCGTGCGCGTCGGAAAAGAGCCGCAGCGACGGGGCGAGCCGGCCCGCACGGTCGAGCACCAAGCGGCGTGGCTGCTCTTCGTGCGGGCCGAGGTCCACGTGGCGCACCGTCAGACGAGGGTCGTCGCTGGCAGCCGTGCCGCTGCCGACGAGCACGGCGCCGGACTGGCGACGCCAGCGGTGCCCTCTCCGCCGCGCTTCTTCAGAGCTAATCCAGCGGCTGTCGCCGGTACGGGTGGCAACCCGACCGCCGAGGGTCTGCGCCTGCTTGAGCGTAAGGAGCGGGCGGCCGGTGCGCACGCGACGAGCGAAGGCTTCGTTGAGGCGACGACATTCCTTTCCCCGTACCCCGACGGTCACCTCTACCCCCGCCGCGCGCAACCGCTCAACCCCGCCCGACGCCGCCTCGTGTGGGTCGCGCATGCCCACGACCACGCGCCCGACGCCTTTGTCCAGAATGAGGTCGGTGCAGGGCGGCGTCCGGCCGTGGTGCGTGCACGGCTCGAGGTTGACGTAGAGCGTGGCCTCTCTCAGGCTGGTCGCTGCGCCGGCGTCCCTAAGCGCGTTGACCTCGGCGTGTGCTTTGCCGGCGGCGCGGTGCCAGCCTTCGCCGAGGCGCTCGCCTCGCGCGTCCACGACGACTGCACCCACCATGGGGTTGGGACGGGGGGCGCCCCGGCGCGCCAGCTCCAGGCAGCGCCGCATCCAGCGCTCGTGCGTTGCGTTGCGTCGTTCGCTCACGGCTGCATGCATCGAGGGAAGCGAGAGACGGCACGTGAGAAGAACGCCGAGGGCGACAGCGGCGTTTCGGCGCGCGCCGACAGAACCAACGGCGGCGGCGCGGCATTTCCTATGCGCGTGGCGCGAAGCGCAGGACGCTCGGCGTTTCTTAAAGAGCAAACGCCCCCCTGCCCCAACCGCCGCGCCCCAATCGCCTCGCGCTCACCGCTCGCTCCATGCGCACCACGCTCCGCTCGGCTTTCACCTGGACGGCCATCGCGGGGATCGTTCTTGCGGCGCTCCCGACGATGGCCATCACGCGCCTCTTCGACCGCGATCCGGCCCACTACCGCACCGGGCGGCTCTTCCGCTGGTGGGGCAGCCTGGTGACGTACCTGAACCCGGCCTGGCACCTCTCGATCAGCGGCGAGCGGCCGGAGGACCCGCGCCGCCCGTTCGTGGTGGTCTCCAACCACCAGTCCTTCGGCGACATTCCGGCGGCCTGCCGCCTGCCGTGGGAGATGAAATGGATCGTCAAAAAGGAGCTCTTCGACGCGCCGGTCTTCGGCTGGCTGATGCGCCTGGCCGGCGACATCGCCGTGGACCGAAAGAGCGCCGAAAGCCGCGCGGCGGTCTTCCCAAAGGCCAGGAACTACCTCGACAAGCGCTGTTCGGTCATGTTCTTTCCCGAGGGTACGCGCTCGCGCGACGGGCGCGTCATGCGCTTTGCGAAAGGGCCGTTTCGCCTGGCCGCCGAGGCGGGCGTGGACGTGCTCCCGCTGGCCATCGAGGGCACGCGCGGGACGCTCCCGAAGGGCGGGTGGCGCTTCGACACCGACTGCGACATTCGCCTGAAGGTGCTCGGGGCTGTCTCGCCGCAGGGCCGCGACCCCGACGCGCTACACGCGGAGGTGCGCTCGAAGATCGTCGAGCAGGTGGCCGAGTGGCGCGGCGTGGCCCCGCACCTGGTGGACGCGCAGGCCCCGGCGCCCCAGCCGGAGGCCTCCGACCCGCACGAGGAAAACGTACCTGCCGGGGGCGAAGAGCCTGTTAATACCGTGCGCTCCGGCGCCCGGCCGCCGGCCGATTCGTAGACGTGCGGGAACCGAAGGCGCGCGCCACGCATTTCCATCGGCCGACGTCGCCGATGCTCCGTAGCTCAATCGGCAGAGCACTGGTTTCTGGTACCAGGGGCTGAAGGTTCGAATCCTTCCGGAGCAGCCGCCGCATCGACGCTTCGAGACGAAAGCATTTCGGGACGAAGCGTTTCGTGACGAACATTTCGAGACGGAGCTTCCTTTGCGGGACCGTAGCTCAGTTTGGTCCAGAGCATTCGGTTGTGATCCGAAAGGTCGAGGGTTCGATTCCCTCCGGTCCCCCCAGAGCCGATATGGACGAAAGGCGCGCCCCCTGCGAGGAAAAGCAGGCGGGCGCTTTTTTGTGCGCTCCTCTCGCGCGAGGCTTCACAGACTATTCTGCCCGCCTCCGCTGGCCGGGCCGGGAACGCCCCCTCACGCGAGCAATTCTTCTTAGCGGATCTCCTGCAACCCCGCTGCCCTCTTCCTCCCCTTTCTGCAAAACAAGATGGCCAACGGCGAATCCTACGACTGCATCGTCATCGGCACCGGCCCCGGCGGCTACGAGACTGCCATCCGCGCCGCGCAGCTCGGCATGGACACGGCCGTCGTCGAGAAAGACAAGCTCGGCGGCGTCTGCCTCAACGTCGGCTGCATTCCCACGAAGGCGCTCCTGCGCAGCGCCGAGGTCATGGCCGACGCGCAGCACCTCGACGACTTCGGGCTGGAGCTGAACGGCGAAGTCACGCCCAACTTCGAGAAAGTCGTTGAGCGAAGCCGCGGCGCCTCGAACCAGATGAACCAGGGCGTGCAATACCTGATGAACAAGAACGACATCGACGTGCTCTACGGGCACGGCACGCTGCTGGGAGACGGCGAGGTCCAGGTCGAGCCCTCCACCAACATGGACGGTGAGGAGATCGGCGAAGAGCAGACCGCCGAGGCCGAACACATCATCATCGCCACCGGAGCGCGGCCCAACGAGATCCCGCCGCTGCCGATCGACGAGGAAAACGTCGTCTCCTACCGGGGGGCGATGCTCCAGACCGATCAGCCCGACCGCCTGGCGGTCGTGGGCGCGGGGGCCATCGGGGTCGAGTTCGCCTACTTCTACCAAAACATGGGCACCGACGTGACCCTCGTGGAGGTCATGGACCGCATCGTGCCCGCCGAGGACCCAGACGTCTCCGCCCAGCTCCGGGAATCCTTCGAGGAGGCCGGCATCGACGTCATGACCGGCGCGGAGGTGCAGGGGTTCGAGGAGGACGGCGAGGCGCTTTCCGTGGAGATTGAGACCGGAGACGGGACCGAACACGTCGAGACCGACCAGATTCTCAGCGCCGTGGGCGTGGCCCCGAACGTCGAGGACCTCGGGCTCGACGCGGTGGGCGTGGAGCTCGACGACACTGGCCACATCGCCACCGACGAGTTTTACCGCACGGGCGCCGACGGCCTCTACGCCATCGGCGACGTCTCGGGCGCGCCCTGGCTGGCGCACAAGGCCAGCCACGAAGGCATCCTGTGCGTCGAAAAGATCGCGGGAGAGGACGTGCGCCCCTTCTCGATGACCGACGTGCCGGCCTGCACTTACTGCCAGCCGCAGATCGCCTCGGTGCAAATTCCCGTTCCAGGCCAACGGCAAGGCCGTCGGCGCGGGCCACCCCGAGGGCTTCGTCAAGATGATCTACGACGAGAAGTACGGCGAGCTCCTCGGTGCGCACATCATCGGCCACAACGCCACCGAGATGATCGCGGAGGTCGTCAGCGCGCGCACCCTCGAGACGACCGGTCACGAGATGATGGAGTCGATGCACCCGCACCCGACGCTCTCGGAGGCGGTCATGGAGGCGAGCCGCGTGGCCTACGACCAGCCGATTAACATTTGAGCCCGAGCGTGTGGACGGGCGAAGGGAAGACCCTTCTGAAACCGATGAGGGCAATGAACGAAGCAACGACACAAGTAGACCGATACCAACGCCTCGTCCTCAAAGTCGGAAGCGCGCTGGTGGCTCCCGGCGACGAGGGCGTCAGCACGCAACACCTGCTGGGCATCGCGCGCTTCGTGATCGAGGCCCGTGAGCGGGGGCGCGAAGTGATCTTGGTCTCCTCGGGGGCGGTGGCGGCGGGGGGAGCCGCGCAAGACGGCGCGGTGCGGCCCGGGCATCGGTCCATTCCCGAAAAGCAGGGCCTCGCCGCCGTCGGGCAACCGCTCTTGATGGCGCACTGGAACCGCCTGTTCGACTTTCCCTGCGCGCAGGTCCTGCTCACGCACGGCGACCTGCACGAGCGCACCCGCTTCGTCAACGCCAAAAACACGCTCTCCCAGCTTTTGGACCTCGGCACGCTGCCGGTCGTCAACGAAAACGACACCGTCGCCACCGAGGAGCTGGGCGTCGGTGACAACGACAACCTGGCCGCTCACGCGGCTGTTCTCGCCGAAGCCGACGCGCTCGTTTTGTGCACCGACGTAGACGGCCTCTACGACGCCGACCCGCGCACCCACCCCGGCGCTCAGATCGTTCCCGTGGTCGATGAGATTGACGAACACATCTACGCAATGGCCGGCGGCGGGGCGGGCACGCAAGCGGCCACCGGCGGGATGCGCACGAAAATCGAAGCTGCCGAAAAGGCCACCGCCCGCGGCATCGACACGATGATCGTCAACGGCATCGACGCGGCCCGGCTGGACGCGCTGCACGACGGCACGGTGCGCGGCACGCTCTTTCGCCGCGCCGAGACGCCGATGGGGGCGCGCAAGCACTGGATGCTGCACGCGCTTCCGAGCGCCGGACGCATCCTCGTGGACGAAGGCGCGGCCGAGGCGCTCCGCCGCCGCGGCGCCTCGCTCCTGCCCCCCGGTGTGGTCGGGGCGGAAGGCGACTTCGCGCGCGGCGACGCCGTCGAGATCGCCGTGCAGGCGAACGGACACGCCGCCGAGGTTATCGCCAAGGGCATCACCCAGTACGGCCACCGCGACCTGCGCCGCATCCGCGGCCACCAGAGCGACGAGGTGCGTCGTATTCTGAAGGATGCGCCCGCCGAGTTGGTGGTTCAGCGCGATGACCTTGTCGTGATGCGTGAAGGGTAGCGTATTGCGTATGTCGTATTGCGTAATGAAGCCGTCCCGATTCGCTCACGCCTCGATTCTACCGGCGAGAACCCGTCCGAAAGCGAAGACCCCTTGCCACACTTTCAGCATTCGTAAGACAGCAATCCTACGAAATACGCAACACGAAATACGTCCCATGCCGAAAACTCCCCCGCCGCCGACTGAAGAAACGTCCGTCGAAACCCTCGCCGCCGAGGCACAGGACGCTTCCCGCACGCTCGCCCGCCTCGACACGGAGACGAAAAACCGCGTGCTCGACGGCATGGCCGACGCGCTGGAAGCGCACGAGGACGCCATTCTCGACGCCAACGAAAAAGACCTCGCCTACGCCGACGA
>PXTS01000084.1 GCA_003022485.1 Bacteroidetes bacterium QS_8_68_28 | reverse complement strand
CGCCCGCCTCGTGGAACACCACTTCACCGGCGAGGGGCCCGTCGTCCTGGCGCCCCACGCGCGAGCGGCGGCCCAGCGTCGGGGCACGACGCTCGTAGCGACGGCCCTCGTAATCGTCGTCGTCGTACGAGCCGTAGTACCCGCTGTACTCATTGTAGCCGTAGTAACCCCCGTACCCGTACCGTCCATAGCCGGGGTACCGACGACTGTAGTAGGGCTGGTAGTAGCGTGCATAGTAGGGACGCGGCCCGTATACGTCGCCGAAGCGCAGGGCCAGCGAAAAGTGGGGGACGCCTATGCCGAAGGAAAAGCCGCTAACGAACGGATCGTAAGGCGCCGGGGCGGCGCCGAAATAGCGGCTGTGTGCGAAAACCGAACGCCGCCGCCCGTCGACGTAGCCGTCTTCGTATCCTTCCTCGTAGCCGTCTTCGAAGTCCTCATAGCCGTAGCCCCGGCTGTCGCCGTAGTAGCGGTTGTAGTATTTGCCATATGAGTCGTAACGACCATGCTCGTCGTAACGCCGCTCCTCGTAGTACGGCTGTTTCCGGTAGTCGTCGTATTCGTCGCTTTCGTAACGGTTGCCGTCGTAGCGCGGCGCGTCGCGGTCGGAAACCGGCGTGCGGCGGTCGGCCGTCTGGAGCTGCGTGTAGCAGCCACCAAGCATGAGCGCCGCCAGCACGAAGACGAGCGGGCGCGAAAGGCGGGCAGCACGGGATGATATCATGGCGACAGGTGGCGCGAGCGGGGGGAGACCAAGCGGGAGAGACAACGTGGTAGCAACGCGAAAAACGAGCGTTTGTTACGGCCTGCGCGGGGCGCGCCGGGAGCGCTCTTGCGAAAATCTTTGCCGAGGCCGGGTGCGACCGTTTTGAAAGTGCCGCCGAAACGGCGCTATATTGCGGAGAAGCAGGTGCTTCACTTCCGTAAGCCGCCGGAGCGGCACGAAAAGTAACACGAGCCGTCGCCGCGTAGCGTTTTCACCTGCAAAAACCGCTCCGCCGTCTCGTTTCCGGCCGCCAGCCCTGTATTCGGCCCCCACCGGGGACGCGGCAACGATTTTCTGTCTTCTTTTCCCTTCACCTGCTGTTCACTATGGCCGACGCCGTCACCGCCCGCACCGACGACTACTCCCAGTGGTACCTCGACGTGGTGCGCGAGGCCAAGCTGGCCGACTACTCGCCGGTGCGCGGTTGCATGGTGATTCGCCCCCACGGCTACGCCCTTTGGGAGCACATGCAAGACGCGCTCGACGGGATGTTCAAGGAGACCGGTCACGAAAACGCCTACTTTCCCCTCTTCGTCCCGCAGTCGTTCCTGGAGCGGGAGGCCGAGCACGTTGAGGGCTTTGCCAAAGAAGTGGCCCTCGTCACCCACTCGCGCCTCGTCGAGGATGAGGACGAAGGCGGCCTCGTGCCCGACCCCGAGAGCGAACTGGGCGAGCCCCTGGTCGTGCGCCCGACCAGCGAAACGGTCATCTGGAACAAGTACGCCGACTGGATTCAGTCCTACCGTGACCTGCCGCTTTTGATGAACCAGTGGGCCAACGTGGTGCGCTGGGAGATGCGCACGCGCCTGTTCCTGCGCACGACCGAGTTTCTCTGGCAGGAAGGCCACACCGCCCACGCCACCCGCAAAGAGGCCGAGGAGGAAACGCGCCGGATGCTGGAGGTCTACCGCACTTTCGCCGAGGAGTACATGGCGATGCCCGTCTTCGCCGGCGTCAAGACCGAGAGCGAGCGCTTTCCCGGCGCGGTGAACACCTACTGCATCGAGGCGCTCATGCAGGACGGGCGCGCCCTCCAAGCCGGCACCTCGCACTTCCTGGGGCAGAATTTCGCCAAAGCCTTCGACTGCACCTTCGCCAATCAGGACAACGAAGAGGAATACGTCTGGGCCACCAGCTGGGGGGTCTCCACGCGCCTCGTAGGCGGCCTCATCATGACCCATTCCGACGACCAGGGGCTCGTTCTCCCGCCGAAATTGGCGCCCACGCAGGTCGTCATCGTGCCCATCTACTTCGACGACGACCAGCAGACCGATGTGATGAACCGCGCGGACGACCTGCTGGGCGAACTCGAAGACGCCGGCCTCCGCGCCGAGCTCGACGCCCGCGACACCCAGCGGCCCGGCTGGAAGTTCGCCGAGCACGAACTTCAGGGCGTGCCCGTGCGGCTGGGGCTGGGGCCGCGCGACCTGGAGAACGGCACCGTCGAGCTGGCCCGCCGCGACCAGCCCGGCGACAAGGAAAACGTCTCGCAGGGCGGCCTGGCCGACCGCGTGCGGGCCACGCTGGAGGAAATGCAGCAGGACCTCTACGACCGGGCGAAGGCTCACCGCGAGGAGCGCACGCGCACCGCCACGAGCTACGACGAGTTCAAGAAAGCCGTCGCCGAAGGCGGGTTCGTGTGGGCGCACTGGGACGGCTCCGAAGAGACCGAGGCGCGCATCCAGGAGGAGACGAAAGCCACGATCCGCCTCGTGCCGCTGCCCGGCGAAACGGAACGCCAGCCCGGCGAAGACCTCCTCACCGGCGAGCCTTCCGAAGGGCGCGTGCTGTTTGCGCGGGCGTATTGATAGGGTATGGGTTTGGCAAAAACGCCCCGGCCTTCAACGCTTACCGGCAGACAGGGGGTTTTTCCTTCCTTTCCCCCGTGTCCCAAGGTGGCGTTCCGTCCGCCGAGACGCGAGCGGCGCTCCTGGCAGCGCTGGCGAGCCTTCATGCCGGCAACGCGCGGAGCTCCCGCTACTGGCCACCGGCGGCTACGTGTGAAGACGCAACGTGTGAAGACGCAACACTGCTACTGATTCTCCCGTCGCCCGCCATCAGTTGAAGCGGTTCATCGCCGCCTCGATGCCCTCGCAGGTGAAGCAGAGCGCCGCCTCCTGCGCCGCGTCGAACGCCTCCTCGATGCGCGGGCGCTGCCTCGCGGAGAACGGCGCAAGCACGTAGTCCACCTGCCCGCCGCGCTCGAAGTCGCGCCCGATACCGAGACGCAGGCGCGGGTAGGCGGTCGTGCCCAGCGCCCCAGCGATGCTCTCGAGGCCGTTGTGGCCGCCGCTGCCGCCACTCGGGCGCAGTCGGATCGAGCCCACCTCCAGGTCCAAGTCATCCACGACGACGAGCAGGTCGCGCGGGCGGCGGTCGTGCGTCTCCAGCAGCCGCCGCACCGCCGCGCCGCTGCGATTGACGTAGGTCGCGGGCTTGGCAAGCACCAGGGGGGCTCCCCGGTGGCACGCCTCGCCGACAAGCGCCTGGTCTTGGTACTCCTCCACCATCGCGCCCAGCCGCTCGGCAAGCCGGTCCACCACCATAAAGCCAGCGTTGTGGCGCGTCCCGGCGTACTCCGCGCCCGGGTTGCCGAGGCCGACGATCAAACGCTTCACGCTGGGGGGCGGGTTTGTAGGTGGGCAAGTGGACAAGGTTCTCAGGACGAGGACGTCCCCACCGACGAACCTACCACACCTGCGAACCTACACACTCACGGACCTACAAGTCCAGACCTACAAGTCTTCCTCGAAGTCGCCGTCTTCTTCGTCGGTCGGCTCGGCGTCGGGCGCTCCGCCCTCCTCGGTGTCGACCAGTTCGCCTTCTTCGGCCAGTTCGTCTTCGGTGAGGACCTCTTCTTCTTCCTCTTCGAGCAGTTCCTCCTCGGTCGGCTCCACGAAGGGAGCCAGCACCGTCACGAGCGTCTGCTGCTGGGCGGTGCGAAACCGCACGCCTTCCACGTCGAGGTCGTAGACGTGCAGCGAGTCGCCGATGTCGAGGTTCTCGACGTTGACCTCCACCTGCTCGGGGATGTCCTGCGGCTCGGAGGTGATCTCGATCTTGTCGATCAGGTACTGCGTGTCCCCACCCTCGGTCTGTCCGAAGGGGGTGCCCACATACTGGATGGGCACGGTCAGCGTGATCTCCTCGCCTTCTTCGAGCACCTGAAAGTCCGCGTGGATCGGCTCGTCGCTGACGGGGTGCAGGTCGTAGTCTTTGAGGACGCAGGCCCAGGAGTCGCCATTGACGCTCACGTTCACGCGCTGAAGCTGGCGCGAGAAGGCGATGCGCTTGAGCCGGAGGGCCGGCATCTGAAAGGGCGTCGCCTCGGTGCCCCGGCTGTACAGCACGCAGGGCACGTTGCCGTCGTTGCGAATCTGGCGCGCGGCCTTCGAGCCGGTCTCGCGCGGGGCCGCGTCTGCGTCTATGTCTTGCATTTTCTTCGTCGTAGGGAATGGGGAAACGGGAAGAGATTGCGCCCAGCAACGCGCCTGCTACTGGAAAAATCAACCCCCAGCCACTAATCCACAAACAGCGTCGATATCGAGTCGTCGGTGTAGATGCGACGGATGGCGTCGGAGAAGAGCCCCGCCACACTGACGACTTCGATCTTGTCAGCGGGGCGCTCCAGCGGAATCGTGTCGGTGACGACGAGGCGGTCGAGGGCGCTGCGCTCGATGCGCTCGTAGGCCGGGCCGCTGAGGAGCGGGTGCGTGCAGGCGGCGGTGATGTCTCGCGCGCCAGCCCCGCGGAGGGCGTCGGCGCTGGTGGTGAGGGTGCCGGCGGTGTCCACGATGTCGTCGATGAGGATGACGTTGCGCCCGGCCACGTCGCCGACGATATTCATCACCTCGGCCTCGTTCTGGCGCGGGCGGCGCTTGTCGATCAGCGCGAGGTCGGCCCCGATGCGCTTGGCGTACCCGCGCGAGCGCCCCAGCGAGCCGACATCCGGCGCCACGACCACCAGGTTCGAGCGGTCCATCTTTTGGAAGTAGTTATCTAAAACCACCGAGGCGTAAAGATGATCGACGGGCACGTCGAAAAATCCCTGAATCTGCGGGGCGTGCAGGTCCATCGTGAGCACGCGGTCCACACCGGCGGCGGTGAGCATGTCGGCCATCAGCTTCGCGGCGATGGAGACGCGCGGCTGGTCCTTGCGCTCCTGACGCGCGTAGCCGAAGTACGGAATGACTGCCGTGATGCGCGAGGCGCTGGCGCGCTTGGCCGCGTCGGTCATCAGCAAAAGCTCCATCCAGTTGTCCGCACACGGGTGTCCGCCGCCGTTCTGGAAGTTGCCGTTCTGGCCCTCGGGACGCTGCGGCTGGGTGGACTGGATGAGGAACACGTCCTTGCCGCGGATGGACTCCTCGTAGCGCACGTAGATTTCGCCGTCGGAAAAGTCGCGGGCGGTCATCTGGCCCAGGTCGGTGCCGTGAGCGACGGCGATTTTGCGCGCGAGGTCGGGGTTGGAGCGCCCGGTGAAGAGAGCCACGGGCGCGGCCTGCGAGTTGGTCGGCATGACGGCGGGCACGGGTCGGGGGGCGCGAACGAGGCGCGCGAGCGAGAGGCGAGAGCAAGCGAGCAGGCTGCCCGGGAAGGATTCGAACCTTCACCAGCGGCTCCAAAGGCCGATGTGCTGCCATTACACCACCGGGCAAAGGCGGCGGGCGGGGCGAGCGGCGCAACGGACGGCAAACTACGTGCCACGGGGGGCGATGTCAACTGTCCTGCGCGCGCCGGGTTCGAGGCACACGCGACGCCGCAAGGGCTTCGCAGAAGATTTACGGCTCGGCGGCTCAGGTGACTTCATCGACTCATCGGCGACCCGCAGGGACGGCGGTCCAGCAGGCTACGTTTCCGTAAACGCCCCTGCTACGCCGCCCCGCCGGTTGACCTGCCCGCCCTGCAAACGGATATACGTCCACGCGCCGTTTTCTCCTACCTCCCCCTCTGCATGAACACCTCCGCTGTCTCTTCTCCCGAAGAAGAAGAACGCGCCCCCGTGCAGACCGCCGGCGAGGAGCCCATCATTGGTATCTTGAGCGGAATGGGACCGTACGCCGGGCTGGACCTGGCCCGGAAGATCCACCGCCACACCGACGCGCGCATCGACCAGGAACACCTCTCGGTCGCGCTGGCCAGCTATCCCGGCTGGATTCCCGACCGTAGCGCCTACCTCTTCGACTCCGCAAAGCGCGACCCCACCCCCGCGTTGACGAAGATCACCCGGCGCCTCGAAGCCGCCGGGGCCACGCTCGTCGGAATTCCGTGCAACACGGCTCACGGGCCGCCGATCTTCGACGCGCTCCGGGAAAACCTGCGCGAGGCGGGATCGAGCGTACGCCTCGTGCACATGATCGAAGAAACAGCGCGGCACCTGCGCGAGGCGTACCCTCGCCTTGAACGCGTGGGCGTCCTCTCGTCGCTGGCTGTCCATCAGCTCACCCTCTACAAAGACGTGCTCGAGGCGGCCGGCTTCTCCGTGGCCCGCCCCGACGACCAGACGCAGCGCGACGTCGTCAACGAAGTGATCTTCGACGAAAGCTACGGGCTCAAGGCGCAGAGCGCCCCCGTGACCGAACGTGCCCGCGCCGACCTCCTCCGCGCCGTCTCGGACCTCAAGGACGACGGGGCCGGGGCGGTCGTCCTCGGCTGCACGGAGTTCCCGCTGGCAATCTCCGAGCGCCGGGCGCACGGCCTGCCGGTGGTCGATCCCACGCGGGTGCTGGCGCGCGCGCTCATCCGCGAGGCGGCCCCCGACCGGCTGGCGTCCTCCGCGCGCCCCGAAGAGGAACCCGCCTGGACCACCGGCTGAGGGCCCCCTGCCCAGCGGCCGTCCCGTTGGCGCACGGAGGCGTGTTGTAAGTCGTTGTAAGACAGCACGCCCGTGCCTTTCTTTCTTGGGAAACTGCTCTTTCTTGGAGAACCACTCTTTCTTGGGAAACCGCTCCCTGCCGTTTCCTCCTTCTTGTCTGTCTCTCTTTGCCTGAACGCCTCATGCGTTACCGTCGCCTCGCCTCCGCCTTTGCGTTTGCCTCGCTCTTGCTGCTGGCCGCCTGCCAGGAGCGCACCACGCAGGAATCGGCCGCCCCCGACGACACCGCAGTGAGCGGCACCGCGTCCCCCGCGCTGGACACATCGCTCACTCCCTCCGACACGACCCGGGGCGCCCCATCCGCCGGTTCTCCCTCCGACACGACGAGCGCCGGCGCAGGTCCGGCGACGGTTTCGCCAGGCCAATACACCACCACCGCCAGCGGGCTCAAGTACCACGACCTCCGCGAAGGAAGCGGCGCCTCCCCGAGCGCCTCCGACACCGTGCGCGTGCACTACACCGGCTGGCTACGCTCCGACAGCACGCAGTTCGACAGCTCCCGCGACCGGGGCCGGCCCGTCACGTTCCAGCTCAACCGCGTCATCGAGGGCTGGACGGAGGGGGTCCAGTCGATGCAGGTGGGCGGAAGGCGGCAACTGGTAATCCCGCCGGATCTGGCGTACGGGCAGCGCGGGCGGCGCAGCATCCCGCCGGGGGCCGCACTGATCTTTCAGGTCGAGTTGCTGGGCGTGAAGGGCGCGCAGGACGGCGGCCCCACGCAAGGCGGCGCGCCGTAAAGGGCGCCTTCTACGACGCGGCGAGGAAGACGAAGACGCTCCGCGCCACGACGCGCCCGACCAGTTGCGGCTCGCCCCCCTCGACGCGCACGGCGATGGGCTCCTCAAAGGCCTGCGCCTCAGCTACTTCCTGCGCCTCAGTTACCTCCTGCGCCTCGGTTACTTCGAGCGAAGCGCCCGGCATCAGCCCGCACTCTTCGAGATGCTCCAACAGCGCCGGGTTCTTGTCAGAGAGATGGCCGACGACGGCCCGATCGCCATCTTCGAGATCGGCGAGGCGCTGGGTGGCCGTCTCTTCGACTTCGCCGGAACGGGTGGGAATCGGGTGGCCGTGCGGGTCGCGCGTGGGGTGGTCCAGCAGCTCGTCGAGGCGGTCCTCGAAGGCCTCGGAGATGTGGTGCTCCAGGCGCTCGGCCTCTTCGTGGAGCTCTTCCCAGGAATGCCCGATCTCTTCTTTGAGATACAGTTCCAGCAGGCGGTGATGCCGAATCACCTCCAGCGCCACTTTCGTGCCTGCGTCGGTGAGCGTGGCGCCCTTGTAGGGCTCGCGCTCGATGAGCCCTCGCTCGGCGAGGCGCTTGGTCATCCCGGTAACGGAGGCAGCGGCAATCTCCAATTCGCCCGCAAGCGCCTTCGTAGGCACTGGGTCGCCCTCCTCCAGCTTGTAGATAGCCTTCAGGTAGTCCTCAGTAGACGGGCTGAGGCGGGCCGAAGGCTCCTGGATGGTCTGCGCCATGACCTCGTCGCGTGGCGGGCATAGCTCTCGTTTTGAGGCTCATACCCAGCGGGCGTGCCTTTCGTTTCTCTCGCCTCGCATCGGACACGGACCGGGCGGCGTGCCCTCCGGCCCGCTGAGCACGCGTCGGCCCGCTGAGCTCGTCCGGTAGAGTTTTCGAGTGAGGAGTTCCCGTGAAACAAATTAGTCTTGCCTAAAATAGGGATCTCGCATTCGATTTCGTCGTCGCTCTCGCGCATTGGTTATGGATTCCGTCACCTCCCTTTTTCAAGGCATCAATCCCGTTCTGCAAGCCACGCTGGCCGGCTGCTTTACGTGGACCGTCACGGCGCTGGGAGCAGGCCTGGTATTTTTCACCCGCACGATGAAACGGCGGCTCCTGGACGTGATGCTGGGCTTCGCGGCGGGGGTGATGATCGCGGCGAGCTTCTGGTCGCTGCTGGTGCCGGCCATCGAGATGAGCGAGGCGCAGGGGGTGCCCCCGTGGATTCCGGCGGGGGTCGGCTTTCTGCTGGGCGGCGTGGGCCTGCGTGCGGCTGACGCGACGCTGCCGCACCTGCACCTGGGCGCCGGGCGCGAGGAGGCAGAGGGCGTCAAGACGTCGTGGCGGCGGGCCACGCTGCTCGTTTTGGCGATCACGCTACACAACATTCCCGAAGGGCTGGCGGTGGGCGTGGCCTTCGCCGCCGCGACCGAGATGAGCGTTGCCGGCGGCGCGACGCTGGCCGGGGCCGTCGCGCTGGCGGTGGGCATCGGGCTGCAAAATTTTCCCGAAGGAGCCGCTGTTTCGATGCCGCTGCGCGGGGAGGGCGTCTCGCGTCGAAAGAGCTTCTGGTACGGGCAGCTCTCGGGGGTCGTCGAGCCGATGTCGGCGGCGGCGGGGGCGGCGGCGGTGCTGGCGGTGCGGCCCCTTCTGCCCTACGCGCTGGCCTTCGCCGCCGGGGCCATGATCTACGTTGTGGTCGAGGAGCTCATTCCCGAGTCGCACCGCCACGGCTTCGAGGACGCGGCCACAATGGGCGCGATGGGCGGCTTCACGGTGATGATGGTGCTGGACGTGGCGCTGGGGTAGTTTTCATGGGGCGTTGTTCGTTCTCGTCCAGCAATCGCGCTCGTCCAGCAATCGCGCTGCCGCGCAAGACGCGCGGGCACCGAGGGCATGATCTTCGGCCCCGCCAGCTTGCCGACGGGAGGCCACGCTCAGTACTCCACACGCTCTTCGTGGGCCTGCCATGCCTCGAAGGGCCGCTGGCATGCTCCCGCCAGCATGCGCTCGGTGCGGAGCTGCCGCTCGGCGGGGGGTGTGACCAGTTCGTCGTAGATGAAGGCGTCGTCGAACCCGGCGCGGGCAGCATCTTCCTGCGTGGCCGCGTAGTAGAGCGCGTCGAGGCGGGCCCAGTAGACGGCCCCGAGGCACATGGGGCACGGCTCGCAGGAGGCATAGAGCGCGCAGCCTTCCAGCGAAAAGTCGTCCACCACCCGGCACGCGCGGCGGATGGTTACGATCTCGGCGTGGGCCGTGGGGTCGTTCTCGGGGGCAACGCGGTTGGCGCCACGCGCGAGGAGGTCGCCGTTTCTCGCCACGACCGCCCCAAACGGACCGCCCCCGGCTTGGACGTTCTCCTCGGCCAGGCGCAGGGCCTCTCGCATGAAGCGCGCGCTCATGGCTTTGCGGTTTCGGGTTGAAGGTTGAAAGTTTGTGCTGGGCCCACCGGCCTGCCAAACTTGGAACCCGAAACCTGAAACGCGCCTCGGGCTGGCGCCCCCGCGCTCTTCACACGCCCGCTGCCTGTACCGCCGCAACGACCTGCTCGTGAAAGCGCCCGTTGGTGGCGACGATGCCCCGGTTCTCGGTGAGCTTCGCGCCTCGGGTGAAATCGAGCGGACGCCCGTCGAGGTCGGTGACAGTGCCGCCGCCCTCCTCAACGAGGATCATGCCGGCGGCGTGGTCCCAGATGTTCTCGACGTAGTCCCCGCGCGGAAGGCGCAGGTAGATCTCTGCGTCCCCGCGCGCGACCATCGCATACTTGGCCTGGCTGTCCACCCGCAGCGGCTCGCGCGTGATGCCGAGGCGCTCGGCCACCTCCTGCGCGGCCCCGTGCGAGGTGTGTCCCGACTCGACGGACTCGCAGAAACGCGCCGCCGCCGGGTCGCTCGTCTCGCTGGCGGTAACGGCAGTGGGCGCGGGGTCGTCTTCGTAGGCAGCGTAGCCGGCGGTCCCCTGCCCGCGCTCGGCGGCCAGGAGCAGACCCGTCACCTGCTCGGCGCGCTTGACGGGGGCGAAGTTCGGGAGGCCCAGCACACCCATCTGCACCTCCCCCCCCACCACCAACGCCAGGGCGAGGGCGTACTGGTCGCCCCGCACGAAGCCCTTGGTCCCGTCAATGGGATCGAGCGTCCAGTAGCGCCCCTCGGGACGCGCCTCGGCGTTGCCTCGGTCGATCCAGGCGAGCACTTCGTCTTCGCTCGCACCGTCCAGCTCGGCCTGCACGCCGCGCACGACCTGCCGGCGCGCGCCCGGGTCGCCACGCAACATCGCTGCGTCCTCCTCGCCCACGATGGGGTCGTCGGGAAACGCCCCGGCGAGGGCACGGCAGATGAGCGCCTGGCTGCCGAAGTCGGCCACGGTGACGGGCGACTGGTCGTCCTTTTTGCGCACGGCGGTCCCGTCACCGGAGCCGCTCTCGTTGGCGGGGGGCGCGTGCAGGGCTTCCTGAACGGCCTGGCAGAGCTGCCCGGCGCGGCGGACGGCCTTCAGGGCCACTTCGCGTTCGTCTTGGTAAGAAGGCAAGAGGGAGGAGAACAGGGGATGGAGAAACGGGAAACACTCCGCTCTGGAGGCGTGCTTCTTGAACTGAAGGACGTTCAACCTCCAGCTTTCAACCTTCAATCTCTTCTCCTGCGGTGGTCTGATCGCCGAAGAAGTAGAGGTTTTCCTCCTGCTCGGCGGCCTGCTGGGTGGCGCGGCGAATCGCCTGCACGAACTGCGAGACGAGACTGGCGTCGCCGAGGGCTTCCTGGAGCGCCGCCAGTTCGTCGTCGAGCTTCTCGACCTCGGCCCCGACGAAGGAGGAGCCCATGTCGTAATCGGCGAGCTTTTCGATCATCGGGTAGTCGTCGTCTTCCTCCTCGGCGGCGAGGAGGAGGGCCTCGTGGGTCCATTCTTCCATAAAGCAGGCGCGCTCGCGCTCGGCGGCTTCGCCTTTGGAGGGTCCGACGTGTCCATCCAGAGCCATTTTTCGAGAAAGGGAAAGCGGGGAAGGGAGCGGCGTTGCTGGGCGAGGCCTTTCAATGTGGCAAACACGCGGGTCGTCTGCAAGGAAGTGAGGAAGAAGGGATGGTGAGAAGGTGTGAAAGAAAAGGGCTCGCGTTGCTCGAGGAGGAGCGGTTGAAGGGAGAAACGAAAGTGGAAGTGAGCACACGCATTTTCTCACCTTCCTTCCTTCTCCCCTTCCATCAGTTCCTTGTAGCGCGGGAGATAATCGAGGAAGCGGTACGCGCCTTCCGCGCGGCGGCAGCAGTAATGCTCCAGCCCGTTGGTGACGACCAGCACGGCAGCCCCGGCCGTGCGGTTGTAGCGCGCCGCCTGGTCGAAGGGCTCCTGGCTGATCTCGACCTCCGGCGCCTTGCACTCGGCCACCAGCAGCGGCTGGCCGTTCCGGCGGTCGTGGGCCACCACGTCGGCGCGCCACCGGCGGCCCCGGTACGGGAACGCCTTCTCGACGGCGAGCAGCCCCTTCGGGACGCCGCGATCCTGAATGAGATACTGCACGAGGTGCTGGCGGACCCACTCCTCCGGCGTGAGGCGCACCCACCGGCGGCGCACCGGATCGAAGATGACCGCTTTTCCCGCCCGCTCATCGCGGCGGAACTCGTACGGCGGAAAGTTGAGCGCTCGCACAGCTTCGCGGGCAAAAGGGAAGGGAGGTTGTAGCGAACGCAAATGCCGGAGCGGAAGGCTCTTACGGCAAAACTTCTCCTTCCTTTTTCCCGCTTTCCGCTCCGTACCCCGTCAACTCGACGTAGCCGCTGCCGCTCGCGCTGCCCGTCACGCGCACCGCTCCTTCCCAGTAGCGCACCGACGTGCTCATCATTTGGTTCTCGAAATACGGCGTCACCGTGAGGTCGAGGTTTCGCGAGGGCACGCGCAGACGCCACCGGGACGGGTAGCTTGCGCCCTGCTCGCTCTGCCATTGGTCGAGCACCTCGAGCCGCACGTCCTCGCGCTCCAGGCGCGTCACGCCGCCCTGCGGGCCGACGAGCACGCCCTCGCTGAAACGGCTCGGCGCGCCGCTATTTTTGCGAAGCTGGTAGTACATCAGCTCGCGCCCGTCCGAGAGTTGGAGGGCGAACCAGTCCCATCCCTCCTGCCCCCGGCCCAGCGCCGAGGTGCTCCACTCGCGGTCCATCCAGGAGGTCCCCTGGGTGCGCAACGTGTCGCCGCCCAGCGAGATGGTGCCCGTCGTCGGCAGGCGCGTGAAGGAGTAGTAGTACGAAGCGTTGCCAGCGCCCGGCCCCTTCTGGCTGAGGCCGCGCTCGCCCTGGAGCACCTTGTCCTTTGCGGGGGTGAGGCGCAAGTCGAGCGCCACGCTTTTTTTGCCGCCGCCGGCCTGTGCGGTGAGGCGAAGCGGAAAAATATCGTCGTCGCCGGTAGCGTCCTGCTCGGCCCCCCGCCAGCCTTCCACCCACACACGGAACGGCGCGGCCTGCGCCCCGGCCAGTCCCGCCGCGCCCCGCGCGAAGCGCTCGAAATCGTAGTGGCGCTCGCCCTGCGTGTCGCTGACGGCCAGGTGCGCCATGTAGAACTGATCGGTACGCCAGCCGGAGGTCGCCGTGTCGGTCGCCGTGTCGGAGGTCGCCGTGTCGGCGCTCTCCGTGGAAACCGGCTGGACGGACGTCCGGCCGGCGTCGTCGCCGGAGTCGGGCACCCCAGGAGTACTTCCTCGCTTTTGCTCGGGGCGCGGCGCCACGGCCACGCGGAAGATGGTGAACTGGTACCCCAGGTGGCGCCCCCCCGGCGTGTCGAGGTTGCCGGTGAGGTACCACCATTCCGTCTTGAAGCCGGGGTGCGGGCCGTGGTCTCGCGCTCGTGGCCGCCGGCTCGGCGGAGCGGTCGCAGGCGGCGACGGTGAGCGCGGCAGCGAGGAGCGCCGGAAGCGACACACGGACCAGCAAAAAGCTCATTCAGGAGCTCTGTTTTTCGAGGAAAGCGGCGACAGCAGCCACGCAACGCGCGAGACTTTCGGATTTACCTACCGCTTTTTCCGGGGACTATCCCTCGCACACGAGCGCTTGCATCTCAGACGTGTAGCCCGGGCCCTCTGAAGCAGAGACGCCTTCTTCGGGCACGAGCAGTTCATGGATGCGCCGGTAACGCGACTGCCGTGCAAGGTTGACTACATTTCGCCCACCGCATGATGCAGCCCATCACCGGCCACATCGCGCAGAAAGCGAAAAGCGTCGAGGAAGTTGGATCTCCCGGAAGCGTTCGGCCCGCTGATAAACACACGGCGCGACAGCGAGGCGGAGGCCTTTTTGGAGTTTTCCAATTTTGGATCTTCCAATTTTGGAGCCGGATCTCGCTGACGCGCATGGCCGGGGCTCTCAGGTTTCAAGTTGGCAAGGCATCGTCTCCAACCCCTCAGCGCACGTGCCGTTCACCTCTCCCGCATCGCCTCGGCGGGATTCGCGCGGGCCATCGTCCACGCCGGGTACGCCCCGGCCAACAGCGCCGCCACAAGCGCCAGCAAGAGCGCTTGCAGCAAGATCCCCGGCGACGCCTCCAGCTGCAAGGTCCACCCGAAGGAGCGTTTGTTGATGACGAAGATCAGAATGTACGCTAACGCCAGGCCCAACGGGAGCGCCAGGATTCCCGCCGCGAGGCCCATCAGGCCTGTCTGGAGCGTGACGTAGCTGCCCACCTGGCCCGGCGTCATGCCGCCCGCGCGCATCACTGCCAGCTCGCGGCGACGTTCGAGCTGCAAGGCCATCAGCGCGGAGAGGACCCCGATGAAGGCGACCACCACCGCCAGCAGGCGCAAGACATTCGTGATGGCGAAGGTGCGGTCGAAAATCTCGAGCGACGCCTCGCGCAGGCCCCTGCTCGACTGCACGACGAGCTCCTGCCCCGGCGGGGCCGCCTTCCGCACGCGCGCGGCCAGCGAATCGGCGGAGAGGCCTGCCTCCGCGCGCAGGGCCACGCCGCTGACGCGCCGGTCGTCGTAGAAGCGGTCATAGGTCGCGCGGCTCATCGTGACGACGCCCCGGTCGCTGGCGTAGTCGAAGAAGACCGCGCCCACGCGGAACGGCTCGCGCCCCTGGTCGGTCTGGAGCCGCAGCGTGTCGCCGACTTGGGTGCCCGTGCGGTAGCCGTACGGTTCGCTCACGATCACCAGGCGTTCGCCTCGGCGGAAGCGCGGCCACACCTGCGCCGGGGTGCCGGCCTTGAAACGATACGTGTCCTGCGTCTCCGGCCCCGGCTTGATGGCGACCAGTTGCGTCGGTCCCGCCGACGAGGCGACTTCCACGCGGCGCACGGTGTGAGCGCCGGCTACGCCCGGCACCTGCGCGAGCGTGTCGGCGGTGCCACGAGCGAGGGTCGCGGTGGAGCGGCGAAAGACGAGGCTCGGCGGCTGCACGTACACGTCCGACTGGAGGGAGTAGCTGAGCCACGACTCGACGGTCTGGCGAAAGCTCTTGGTCATCACGCCGACGCCGACGGTGGCGGCCACGGCGACCATCAGTGCGGCGATGGCCACGCCGGTGCGGCTGAGGGACTGGCGCAAGCCCCGCGCGGCCATTTTGCCGAGAACGCCGAAGACTTTTTCCATCGCGGGCCGCAGCGCGCGTGCCATCGCCATGACCGCCGCCGGAGCCCCCAGTGCCGCCGCCAGCAGCACGCAGAAGAGCGCCGCGTAGCCGACCCAGATGCTCTGCGACGGCAGCACCAGCAGCGCGCCCGCCACGGCAACCCCAACCGCGCCCCCAGCGGCCAGGCGCGGGACCCACTTCTGCGCCGCGCTCTCCGCGCGGGAGCGTTGCAGCACGACGCTCACCTCCTGGCGCGCCGCCTCGCGGGCCGGGGCGTAGGCCGCCGCGAGCGTCGCGCCCATCCCCAGCGCCGCGCCCTTCGCCAAGACCCACGGCGTGACGGCCACCTCCTGCACGTTCACCACAAAGTACAGGTCGTTGATCGCGCGCGTGACGAGGCGCACCAGCCCCTGCGCCAGCCCAATCCCCAGCGCAAGACCGCAGGCGGTGCCCATCGCGCCGACGAGCGCGGCCTCTCCCAGCACCAGCGCGAAGACCTCGCGGCGCGTCACCCCCAGCGCGCGCAGTCGCCCCAGAAGCGGGCGCCGCTGCACGACGCTGAACGTCATCGTGTTGTAAATCAGAAACAGGCCCACGACCAGCGCCAGCAGGCTCAGCGCCGAGAGGTTGAGACTGAAGGCGCGCGTCATCTGCTCGACCGTCTCGGTGCGCGAGGCCGAGCGACGGATCTGCGCTCCCGGCGGCACGGCCTGCCGGATGCGGGCTTCGGCACGCTTTTCGGCCGCCTCCTCCTCCGGCAGGATGAGGTCGATGCGGGTGAGCCGGCCGCCACGCGGCCCGCCCATGCCCAGCACCTCCTGCGCGGTGGCGATGTCGGTGACAAGAAGATTGCGCGTGGCGCGGCGCGTGCGCTCGTCGTTCGGCTCAAGAAGCCCGGCGACGCGGAGCGTGTGCGGCGCGCCGTCCACGGCGATGGTCAGGGTGTCGCCCGGCACCTTGCCCAGCGCACGCGCTGTCGGCGCCGACAGCAGCGCGGCATTTCCCCCGGCCATGAACGCTCCCAGATCCAGGCCCGCCGCGTCGCCCGAGGTCCCCGCCCTACCGACGTACGGGCGAAACGGGCCTTCGGCAAAGGGATCCACGCCCAGCAGTTGGAACGGGCGCCCGGCCCTCGGGACGCGCACGTACTCGGCCACGACGGGCGCGCTGG
Source organism: Bacteroidetes bacterium QS_8_68_28 (assembly GCA_003022485.1). Classification (GTDB taxonomy): domain Bacteria; phylum Bacteroidota; class Rhodothermia; order Rhodothermales; family Salinibacteraceae; genus QS-8-64-10. The sequence goes on along the minus strand of PXTS01000084.1, from coordinate 5,853 downwards.
CACGGTGGCCGGCCTCCGTGCGCACGCGGCGGTACACGCTCGCCGGCAGCCCCCCGCTCGCCCCGACGACCTGGTGGGTGGCCTTCCCCGTCAACCGCTGGGCCGAGAGGCGGAAGGCGCGGTCGGCGCTCGTGTTGGCCAGATCGATCCCGACGACGACGGCCACCCCCAGCGCCACGCCCAGCACCGAGAGGCTCATCAGCCACGGGTGGCGCGTGAGGTAGCGGCGGCTGCTGGTCCAGAGAAGACGGGTCAACGGAGACGTTCGTTTAGCGGGCAACTTCATAATGGAACGAGGCCAGCCCGGCCCTTTTGGCAGGCGCCCCCCGGCTTTCTTCTTCAGGACGCCGAGGACGCCAGGCCGCGCTGCGCCTCCCGCAGATCCAGACCGCACTTCGGGCACTCCGGCGTGCGCACCGGCACGCGGATGTCGCCGCACGGACAGGTCGTAAAGATCGAGGTCTGTTTTAAACTCGTCCCGCAGCGGGTGCAGCGGCGGGCCTGCGGCGGATTGCGGTGGCGACACTCCGGACACTCCCCGGGATCGAGAAACGGGCTCTCGGCAACGAGTTCGCGCAGGTGGTAATGCGCCACGTAGGCCAGCACGAAGAGCGCCCCCAGGCTCAGAAGCGCCGCCCCCGTGCCCAGCAGCGTCGGGAGCGTGCCTTGCAAGAGCAAGAGGAAATTGGCCCCCGCGTGCACCCCCGCGCCCAGTGCCACCGACGGCGCCATGACCCGCGCGCGGCTGCGCTCGGGAAAAACGTAGCGCGCCTTCGCCAGCCCGTAGCCCCAGACCGAAGCGTAGGCCATGTGCGCGGGCACCGGCCAGAGGAAGCGCATCAAAAGCACCTCGTTGCCGAAGCGCGTGGCGTAGAAGACGCTCTCCAGCGCCGCGAAGCCCAGCCCCACGCTCATCGCGTAGATCATCGCGTCGACCGGCTCGTCGAGATCGCCGAAGCGGCGCGTGACGTAGACGGTCGAGACGGCTTTCGTCACCTCCTCACTGATCCCGATGAAGAGGCTGAATGCAACGAGCGCGCCCCCGCCGGCCCCGCCGACTCGGCCCGTCAGGAGGGTTTCCAACCCCATCGCTCGCGCGAAGCCTTCGTTGAGGAGCGCCGCCACGGCCACGCTGCCGCCCCCCCCGAGGACGACCACTTGCAGGAGCTCCCCGACCGTCTCGGTCTCCACGCGGTCATAGCGCTGCAGGATCAGAAGCCACAGCCCCGTGCCCAGAGCCGCCGCACCGCACGTCAGGGCCAGGTTGAGGCTCATGGAATAAGCGCGTGGACCGCCGAGGAAAAAAGCAAAACGACACGTCTCTTGCTTGAAAGCGAGCAGCCCGTCTTTCGTTGCGGACAACACTTATAGTGAGCGAGGAACCGCGAAGATTCACCCCGCATGGTGCGCCCGCACGGTGCGCCCGAGGAAGGCATGTGAACTTTCGTCCGTTTTGAGCAGTTGAGGGAAGGCCGACCTCGCTCATCCCCTGCCCGCTCGTGCCCGACGCGCCTCCCGACCCGGCTACTTCCCGCCGCGAGGCCCAGGCGTCCGGGGCGCCGCCTCACGCGCACGAGTTGCCGTACCGCGCCGAGCTGCGGCGCAAGGCGCTGCACCTCCTGGCGCTGACGTTGCCGCTGGGGGCCGCCCTGCTGGGGAAGCCGGACGCGCTCTACGTGCTGGTGCCCGGGGCGCTCTTCGCGCTCACCTGCGATGTGCTCCGCAGCCGGTCCGAGCGGTTTGCGCGCCTCATCCGGCGCGTCTTCGGACCGCTGATGCGGGCGGACGAATGGGCGAGCGCTTCCTCCAGCGCGCTCGGGAACGTACGTGGAAACGGAGCGACGTGGACGCTCGTCACGATGGCGCTTTTGATTTTCCTTTTTCCCGTGCCGGTGGCCGTGGCTGCCTTCTCGCTCTTCATGATCGGGGATGCCGCCGCCGCGCTGGTAGGGCGCCGCTGGGGCCGTACGACGTGGGGCGACGGGCCGCGCACCGTCGAGGGCACGGCGGCGTTCGTAGGAGCCGGCCTCGCCACCGTTGCGCTCTTGCAGGCCGCGCTGCCCGCTGCCGGCTACGGCGCGCCCTCGTGGGGCGTGGCTGCGGGGGCCGTCGCCGCCGCCGCCGGGGCCGAGGCGCTCCCGCGCCCGCTCAACGACAATCTGCGCGTGCCGCTGGTGGCCGCGCTGGTGCTCTACGTAGCGTAGTGCTGGGCGCTCGGCGTTTTCCGCCCGGGCAAAGCATTGCACAGAAGAAACGCCCTGAGAAACGCCCTGCGCCTCGCGCCCCGCCCGTCTCCCCGAAACCGCCGAAGGCTCATGACGCTTGTGCAGCGTGCGGTTCGCCGCCTGGTGGAAATGAAGCGTCACCCCCAGCCCCCGTTGCTTCCCCTGCGGCATCCCGTCGTGCTGATGCACGGCTTCGGGCTTTACGCGGCGCTGTGGCGCGAGGGGATGCTCCACGACACGGCCATGCACCTGCGCCGGCGCGGCGTCTGGGCCTTCGCGCCCAACGTGTCGCCGTACCGCCCCGTCTGCGCCCGCGCGGAACAGTGGGCGGCGCGCTTCGAGCACGTCCTCCGCGAGACCGGGGCCGAGCGGCTCCACCTGATCGCCCACTCGATGGGCGGCCTCGACGCACGCTTTCTCATCAGCCGGCGAGGATGGGCCGGGCGCGTGGCCACGCTCACGACCGTCTCCACGCCCCACCGCGGCTCCTCGGCGGCGGACTACCTGATGGAACAGCCTGCGCGCCTGCGCCGCCTGGTGGCCCGCACCGCCGACTGGCTCGGCGCGCAGGCGCTTCCCCGTCCCGAAGCCGCCGCCGACTTCGAGCGCGCCGTGCGCGAGCTGCGTCCCGCCTACCTGCGCGACGTGTTCAACCCCGCCACGCCCGATGCGCCCTCGGTGCGTTACCAGTCCTACGCCGGGCGTGCCGGTGCCGGCACCGACGTGCCCATCAACCCGTTTTTCCGCCCGCTCAACCGCGTCATCTACCAGCGCGAGGGCGTCAACGACGGGTACGTGGCCTCCGAAAGCGCACGCTGGGGCTCCTTCCGGGGCACCCTCGACGCCGACCACGCCCGCCAGGTGGGCCTGGCCGCCGCCGGCCTGCGCCGCGCTCCCGGGATCTACGCTTTTTACCGAAGAGTCGTCGAGGATCTTGCCGCCGGTGAATCCTCATAGAAAAGGTCGCATGCCAATCCTCGTCCAGCCTTGCCCGCTATGCTCTCCGCGCGCTTGCCGTTTCTCGCCCTCACCGGGGGGGCCTCCGCCCCAGCGTTGCGATGGACGGCCGGGCTGGCGGTCGTGCTGCTGCTGGCCGCCTGCGGCGAGACCGACCGTTCGCCGCATCGCGCCGCGTCCGGGGGCTCCGCCTCGGGGCAGGCCGCCGGCGCTCCCAGCGCGACGACCGCCGACGACACGTCATCGCCGACGGGGTCGGAAGCAGGGGCGCCTTCCTCCAAGGTGCACGTGAACCGCACGGAGACCTTCTACGACGTGACGGGCCGCTCCGAACAGGCGCTTCTGCGCGACCTCACGCGGCACGGGCCGCGCGTCGGGGCCGAGCGCCGCTTCGGGCGCACCGCGTGGACGGCCCGCTGGGAAATCGCCTACCGCACGCCGCCCCCCGGCTCCAACGCGCCCTGCCGGATGCGCCGCGCGGACGTGCACCTGGACGTGGAGGTCACGCTCCCGCGCTGGAACGCGCCCGATGACGCGCCCGCTGCGCTCCGGCGCGACTGGGCGAGCTTTACCGACGCGCTGGCCTTCCACGAGCGCGAGCACCGCGAGAGCATCGTCAACGCCGGGCGGCGTTTGGTGCGGGCGCTCGAAGGACTCGAAGCTCCCACCTGCACAGCGCTCGAAGAAAAAGCCGGCGCCGAGGCACGCACCATCATCAAGGAAGCGCGGGCGTACAACCGCCGCTACGACGAGCGCACCGACCACGGCCGCACCCAGGGCGCCCGCTGGCCGCCGGAGTGAGCGTGAAGGGCGGAAGGAAGAAAGAGGGCTGGGAAATCTTTGGGACGGCCCGTGTGGAGCCGAGTGCCTCGCTGGAGGCAAGCGCCTCGCTGGAGCCCTTTCCCCTGCGCGCTACCGCCTTCACTTTTGCTCCGTAGCAACGCTTCCTCCATGCCCCCGCACTCGCACGCCCCCGTGCCTGACCGCTCGCGCTACAAGCTCTTTTCCGATCCGGTGCACGGGTTCATTTCCGTGCCCAAGGGGCTTATCATGGCGCTCGTCCAGCAGCCGGAGGTGCAGCGGCTGCGGCGCATCCGCCAGCTGGGCGTGGGGCACCTCGTCTTTCCCGGGGCTGAGCACACGCGCTTCAACCACGCCCTCGGTGCGATGGCGCTCATGCAGGATGCCCTCGACGTCATCGAAGACAAGGGCACGCCCGTCAGCCCGACGGAGCGGACCGCCGCCCTGGCCGCCGCGCTCGTGCACGACATCGGCCACGGACCGTACTCGCACACCCTCGAACACTACCTGATCCGCGACTTCCACCACGAACAGATGAGCCGCCGCCTGCTCGTGCGCCTCATCGAACGTCTCGCGGATCACCCCCAGGCGAAAGCCCTGCGGCTGGCGCTTCAGATCTTCGACGGCACATACGAGCGCGCCTTCTTCCACCGCCTCGTGGCCAGCCAGCTCGACATGGACCGCCTCGACTACCTGCGGCGCGACGCCTTCTACACCGGCGTGGCCGAGGGCGAGGTCGGCGTCGAACGCCTTTTGAAAACGCTCCGCGTCGTGCCGGGCCGGGCCGCCGAGACGCACGTGGCCGTGGAGGCGAAGGGCATCTACGCGGTCGAGAACTTCCTCATCAGCCGGCGCCTGATGTACTGGCAGGTCTATCTGCACAAGACCGTGCTGGCCGGCGACGAGCTGTTGCGTGCGGCCTTCCGGCGGGTGCGCTGGCACTTCCGCGAAGGACGCGAGGCGCTGGCGGAGGGCTGCTCACCTGCCCTCTGCTTCTTTCTGCAAAACGCGGTGACGGCCGACGACCTCGAGCAGCGCCCCGCCATCACCGACCACTACGGCGCCCTCGACGACACGGACGTGCTCTTTTCGCTGAAGCAGTGGAAGCGCGCGGCCACCATGCACGACGACCCCGTCCTGGCCGACCTGGCACGCCGCTTCCTCGACCGCGACTTCTTTCGCGTCACCTTCTTGCCGGAGAAGCCCTCCGACGAGCAGATGAGCCGCTGGCGTACGCAGGTGGCCGGGTGGCTCCGCGAAAACGGGCGCGCGCTGGACCGTTCCAGCCGTACCTCCTTCGAGGAGGCAGCGCGCTACTATCTCACGCTGGGGCGCTCGCGCCACAGCGCCTACCGGGCCGCCGGCGGCGAGGCCATCGGCATTCTGGGCCGCGACGGGCAGGTGCGCGAGCTCTCGGAGGTGGCCGACACGGCGGCGCTCACGGCCCTCTCCGAGCGCGTCGTGAAGCCGTACCTCTGCTACCCGAAGGAGGTGGACCTCAACCTGGAGGACGGCGGCCCGCAGGCGGCAGACGGCCGGGCCGCTTCGTAAAATGCCCCTCCTTTCGGAAAAGGAGGGCCTGGCCAACATCGGCGGGTGGCTGGCGATGGACGACCCCGCCTGGGCCAAAAGGCGCGCAACCTGCTGCGCATTCGAAGAAGAAACCCTGGAGGTAGAAAAGGGAGCACCGGCCGCGAGGACGACGCTCCCTTTCCAGTTTCGCCGTAAAGTCCGGGAGGCGCTTTAGTAGGCCCCTGCCGCTCCGGTGCGTTGTACGTTGATGGCGCTCAGGCCCTTGTCGGTTTCTTCGGTGTCGAACTCAACCGTTTCGCCTTCGTCGAGACCTTCGCCGTAGCCTATGCCTTCCACG
>PXTS01000083.1 GCA_003022485.1 Bacteroidetes bacterium QS_8_68_28 | reverse complement strand
GGAGGGGCAGGAGGACGACGAGGCCGAGAACGAGCCGGATCTGATGCGCTCCTCCTCGGGCGAGAAGCAGCACCAGCTCACGGCGCTTCGCAATTTTCACGGGCGCGGCGAGGGGCGTTCGGAAGACGCGTTGCAACGCTTGAAGCATGCCGCGCGCGAGGGGGAGAACGTCTTCGCGGAGCTAATGGAAACGGTCAAGACGTGCTCGCTGGGGCAGATCACGCAGGCGCTCTTCGCGGTCGGCGGCGAGTACCGGCGGAATATGTAGTGCTTCGCGGTTTGGGGGTTCTCGCTTGGGGGATCTCGTTTCGCCAGTTGGAGATTATCGGCGAGGCACTGGGGCAGGCGCGCCACGCGGACGAAACGCTCGAAACCCGTCTTCCCAAACTTCCACGCATCGTGGCGTTACGAAACCGCGTCATCCACGGATACGACACCGTAGACGACTCTGCGACCGGCTCGCGCTTTCCCGCCGTCGGGCCGGAGGGGCCGCGTGTTCCCGAAGCGTGGCTCAATTCCCGGCGCGCTCGACGCGCTTCTGCTGCACCGCGCGGTTTCTTGAAGTCGAATCGTTCCGTGAACAGCGGACGTCCGTGAGCAGCGGACGGGGGTTCCTCGGACTTCTGCTTTTTCCTGCGTGAACATTGCTCCGCCGGTTTCGGGTCTTTCCCCCGCCGCGCTCGCTGAGGCGCTTCGCACCCCCGGCACGGTGCTGCTGGATACCAGCCGCCCCGACGACGAGAACGACCGCGCGTTGCTGTTCGAGCGCCCGGAGCGCATGCTCACGGCCCACCGCTACGCGGAGGTGCCCGAGGTGCTGGCCGCCGCCGAGGCAGCCACGCGCGCAGGTCGTTTCGTGGCCGGATTCGTGGCCTACGAGGCCGGGTATGCCTTCGAGCCGGCGCACTTTCCCGTCGGTGCCGAGCAACGCGAGGGAAAGTCGCCGCTGGTGGAGTTGGGCGTCTACGAACGGCCGCAACACGTTGAGGCCGCTGCGCTCGAAGACGCGCTCGTCGGCGCAGGCGAAACGGCGCGCGTCGAGAACCGGCGCTTCACGCTCGGGCGCGCGACCTACCGCGAGCGGGTCGCGCAGGTCAAAGACGTCATCCGTGCCGGCGAGGTGTACCAGATCAATCTGACCGCACCGACGCGCTTTCGCTTCGAAGGCGATCCGCTCGCGCTCTACCGTCGGATGCGCCGCCGCCAGCCGGTGCCCTACGGCGCGTTTCTGAACGCGGGGGGCGGGCGGTGCGTGCTCTCCGCCTCGCCGGAGCTCTTCTTTCGCCGCGACGGGGCGCGCGTCTGGGCGCGGCCCATGAAGGGCACCGTGCGCCGAGGCGCGACGCCGGAGGAAGACCGGCGCCTGCGCCGTGCCCTCGCCGCCGACGAGAAAAACCGCGCGGAGAACCTGATGATCGTAGACCTGCTGCGCAACGACCTGTCGGTGTGTTGCGAGGCCGGGAGCGTGCGCGCGAGCCCCCTCTTCGACGTGGAAGCCTACGGCACCGTCTCGCAGATGACCTCCACCGTCGCAGGCCGGCTCAAGCCGGAGGCGGGCCTGGCCGCTCTTTTCCGGGCACTCTTCCCGTGCGGCTCCGTCACCGGCGCGCCCAAGCTGCGCGCGATGCAGCACATCCGCCGCCTCGAAGATGCCCCGCGCGGAGTGTACTGTGGGGCCGTCGGCTTCGCCGGGCCCGATGAGGCGGTGTTCAGCGTGCCCATTCGCACCGTCGAGCTTTGGGGCGAGGTCGGCAAAATGGGGATCGGCAGCGGGGTCGTGTGGGATTCCGACGCGGACGAGGAGTACGAGGAGTGTTTGCTGAAGGCGCGGTTTTTGGCGGCGGGCTCGTGAGTTCGTTGCTCGTGGTCGCTGGTCGTTTTCGGATGAGCGCGCGTTGTCGAACGCAACACGCAGCACGCCGACATGAGCGTACCCTTTGACTCGCCCCAGCGCCCGCCCGGCGCGGAGCGCTTCCGCCTCATCGAGACGATGTGCGCAGAGGCTGGGCGCGTGGCGTACCGCGAGCGTCATCTCGCGCGGCTGGGGCGGTCGGCGCGGCGCTTCGGCTTTGCGTTTTCGAAGGAAAAAGCGCAGGCCGAGTTGCAACGCGTGACTGCTCGTCTTCAGGAGCGCAGGCAGGAAGGCCCCCGGCGTTCGCTTCCGCCATCCACTGACGATGACAACCGTCGGCAGCGCAAGAGTCCGCCGTCTACGGTCCACGATCTGCGGTTCAAAGTGCGCCTCACGCTGGGGCCCGGCGGCGACTTTGCCTCCGAGGCCGCCCCGCTCGATGAGCAGAAAAAGCAGGAACCGCTTCGCCTCACGCTGGCCGAGGAGCGTGCCGACTCGACCGATCCGTTTTTCCGGCACAAAACGACGTGGCGTCGCGTCTACCGGAGGGCGTTTGAACGAGCACGGAAGCGTGGCGCGGGCGAGGCGGTCCTGCTCAACGAGCGCGGCGAGGTGACGGAGGCCACGCGAGCAAATCTGTTCGTGGAAAAGAAGGGCGTGTTCTACACTCCGCCGGTGCGTTGCGGGCTGCTGCCGGGCATCGGGCGCGCGGTATGGCTGGAACGCGAGCACGTTCGAGAGTATGTTTTGAACCGGGAGGACCTGCGCGACGCCGACGCCCTCTGGCTCGTCAGCGCGCTTCGTGGCGCGCGGCAGGCCGCATGGGCTGCAGGAACAACCCCGAGCGGAAAAGGGAAGCAAAGCGGTTGAAGATCCTCCGAAGCGTTTTTTTATTGCAAGTCCGCTCGCCCGCCCGTTTTCTTCGCCCGTTCCGCTTCCCCCATGCCTCAGCAAGACGACGTCCAGCTCACCGCTGCCTACTCCGGGACCGACCAGGCCATCGAGCCCCCGGAGCACTTTCGCCGGGAGGCGCTCGTCTCCTCAAAGGAAGAGTACGAAGAAATGCACCGCCGCTCAGTGGAGGAGAGCGAGTCCTTCTGGGCCGAGCAGGCCGAGCGCATCGACTGGTTCTCTGACTACGACACGGTGCGCGACGTCTCCTTTCAGCCCGACGACCTGCACATCCGCTGGTACGAAGGCGGCACGACGAATGTCTGCTACAACTGCGTGGACCGCCACGTCGAGAACGGGAACGGCGATAAGACGGCCTTGATCTTCGAGCCCGACGACCCGCGCGAGCAGGACGCGAAGCACATCACCTACCGCGAGCTGCTCACGCGCGTCTCGCGTTTTGCCAACGTGCTCAAAAAGCACGGCGTGGAGAAGGGCGACCGCGTGACGATCTACCTTCCGATGATCCCGCAGGTGGCCGTGGCGATGCTGGCCTGCGCGCGCATCGGGGCGATTCACTCGGTCGTCTTCGCAGGCTTCAGCCCCGCCTCGCTGGCCGACCGCATCACCGACTGTGAGTCAAACTATCTCATCACTGCCGACGAAGGGCGCCGCGCCGGTAAGACCGTCTCGCTCAAGGACAACGCCGATGCGGCCGCCGAGCGCACCAGCGGCGTGGATCACGTGCTCGTCGTGCAAAACACCGGCGGCGACATCGGCTGGACGCCGGGCCGAGACTACTGGCTTCACGAGGAGCTGGAGGGCGTGGACGACGAATGCGCGCCGGCCGAGATGGACGCCGAGGACCCGCTCTTCATTCTCTACACCTCCGGCTCGACGGGCAAGCCGAAGGGGGTCCTCCATACGACCGCCGGCTACCTGGTGTGGACCTCGATGACGCACGAGTACGTCTTCGACCTCGACGCCGAGAACGACGTCTACTGGTGCGCCGCCGACGTGGGGTGGATCACTGGCCACAGCTACATCGTCTACGGGCCGATGGCCAACGGGGCCACGCAGGTCTTCTTTGAGGGCACGCCCACCTATCCGGATGCCTCGCGCTACTGGCAGGTCGTCGACAAACACGGCGTGACCCAGCTCTACACCTCGCCGACGGCCATCCGCGCGCTCATCGCCGAGGGCGACGAGCACGTCGAGAAAACGAGCCGCGAGAGCCTGCGGTTGCTGGGCACCGTCGGCGAGCCGATCAACCCGGAGGCGTGGAACTGGTACCACCGCGTGGTGGGCCGGGGCGAATGCCCCATCGTGGACACGTGGTGGCAGACCGAGACCGGCGGCATCATGATTACCGGCCTGCCGGGGGCCGTCGCGCAAAAACCTGGGTCGGCGTCGCTGCCGTTTTTCGGCGTGCAGCCGGCGCTTCTCGACGAAAACGGCTACGAGCAGGAGGGGGCGGGCGAGGGGCTCTTGGCGATCAAAGATTCGTGGCCGGGGCAGATGCGCACCGTCTACCAGAACCACGAGCGCTTCGTGGAGACGTACTTCGCGGACTTCGAGGGCTACTACTACCCCGGCGACGGGTGCCGCCGCGACGAGGACGGCTACTACTGGATTACCGGCCGCGTGGACGACGTGCTCAACGTGAGCGGCCACCGCATCGGCACCGCCGAGATCGAAAGCGCGCTCGTGGAGCACCCCGGCGTCGCCGAGGCGGCCGTGGCCGGCTACCCGCACGACATCAAGGGGCAGGGCATCTACTGCTACGTCACGCTCGTGGCCGGCAACGCCCCCTCGGACGACCTGCGCGAGGAGCTCGTCGAGCACGTGCGTACCGAGCTGGGGCCTATCGTGACGCCGGACTTCCTCCAGTTCGCCGACGCGCTCCCGAAAACGCGGAGCGGCAAAATCATGCGGCGCGTGCTGCGCCAGGTCGCCGCCGACGACTACCAGGACCTCGGCGACACGTCTACCCTCGCCGACGAGAGCGTCCTCGACGCGCTGATCGAGAACCGGCGCAACCGCGTTTGATGGACGGTAGACCGTGAACGGCGGACGTTCAAACCGAGGCGCGCGTTCAGACCGAGGCGCGCGTTGCGTGGCGCGCCCTGCTCACGCCGCCAGGGCCGGCTCCACCGCGTCGAGCGTCTCGCGCAGGTCCGCAAACTCCGGCGCGAGGGCGTCGAGCGCCCGCCGCGCGTAGCCGACCGACGGTTCGTAGTACGGCAGAAACGCGTCCTTGCCTTTTTCGCGCTCCACGAAGATAAAGCGCCCGGCGTCCTTGAGCTTGCGCTGAACGGTCTGCAGGTGAAAGGCGCGCCGCACGCCGGCGGGGTCCTCGCACCATGGCAGACCCGCCCGCGCGCCCTCCTCGACGTAGTAATCCAGCAGGTCGTCCATCAGCGTGTCGTTGAGCACGACGTAGGAGTCGCGCAGAAGCGCCACGAGGTCGTAGGCGAAGGGGCCGACGAGGGCGTCCTGAAAGTCGATCAGGTACCAGCGCCCGTGTTTGCGCATCAGGTTGCGCGACTGAAGGTCGCGGAGGGCCAACGTCTGCGGAAGCGCCAGCAATTCGTTCGTTAGCCGGTCGAAGTGCTCGGAAAGGGCGCTCTCGTGTGGGCCAACGGCCTCCTCGTCCAGCCGGGCCTGGAGGCCCCATTCGCGGTAGTGGTCCAGCTCCCAGCGCAGCAGCTCGCGATCGAAGGCGCGCTCGAAGGCCACGCACTCGTCTGCCGCGCCGAAGCCTCGGTCGGTCTCGGAGCGACGCGCAGCGCGATGCAGCTTGAGCACCATGTCGAGCACTTCGCGGTAGCACCGGGCAACGGCCTCACCGCCGAGCGGGCCGGGCGGATTGCCGCCGGTGTCGCTGCTGGGCTCCGCTGCCGCGAGCACGGCCTCTTCGAGAGTTTCCGTGCCCAGATCCTCGATGAGGAGCACGCCGCGCTCCAGGTCCACATGGTCCACGTCGGGAACAGCCAGGCCGATGCGGCGCAGGTAGCGCTGCACGTTGACGAAGGGCCAGGCGTCGGCCGTGTCGCGCGGGGCAGGGGGCGCGTCGGCGCCTTCGGGGATGCCGGGCGCAGGCAGCACGAGCGCGCGCACGACCCGGTCGCCGCGCGGATAGACCCGCTCGCGGCGCGGGGCCGGCAGCTCGATGCGCCAGTAGATGCGCAGCGAGGCGTGGCCGCCCTGCCGGTCGAGTGCAGCCTCGCGCGCCACGCGCTCCCCGAAGCGGTCCGTCAGCGACTGGCGAACGCGCTTGCGCATGGCCTCGTCGGTGCTCGGGTCGCGCGCGCCGGCGGGCGAAGAAGGCGGCGAAGCGTCAGCCACGAGGCGGGAAAGAGAGACGTGGAAAAAAGCTTGGTGCGCATCGGATTACGAGATCTGCCGTCCTGCCGTTCAGACGTTCTGCCGTTCGTCAGAAGCGCGCGCGGAAGGGACGCGAGGCAGCGGTCGTGTCGGCGGGGACGAGCGTGGTGGTGCGCGCGGATTCGGCGTCGAAGCGCAGGGCCAGCGGGTCGGGCGCGGTGCGCTGGGCGCGGTAGCGGCCGAAGGGGACGCTCGTGTCGAAGCGGCGGCGGCGCACGTAGAGGGTTTGCCACTGGTCGGTGCTGACCCACGCTTCGTAGCCGGCGGGGGCCGGCAGGCCGGGGCTGGTCGGCGTGGCACCGTCGTTGAGGGTGGAGGGGTGCCCGCCGCCGGGAATTTCGATGGGGGCGTAGCGCGTGGAGGCCAGCGCGCGCAGCCGCCGCGCCGAGAGCGAATCCGCCCAGCCGGGGAAGTGCCGCGTGTCGGGGGCGACCGTTTCCCAACGCCACTCCTCGATGTCGTCGCCGTACCGGCTGGCCAGGCGCGAGACCGCGTTGCCGAGCAGGCGAAAGCGGCGCCGGTCTTCGAGGGCGCGCAGCGAGTCGGAGGCCGCGAGCGAATCGACGGCGCCGCGCGGCTTCGGGGGACGGCCCGTTTCGCGGCGGTAGGCGGCCATCCACGTGTCGAAGATCGAAGCGCCGATGGAGGCTCCGTCGTAGGAAAAGTTCCAGTTGCGCAGGTAGCGAATGGCCTGACCGAAGACGTCGGTGCGTTCTTCGTAGGAGAAGGTGCCGCTTCGCGTGCGCGAAAGCGAGTCCACGGAGGCGAGCATGTCAGGGGCGAGGCGGCCCGCCCAGGTGCTCGAGTCGGCCTGCATCCACTGCTGCGGCTGGAGGCCGGGCGCGCTGGTGTCGCGGGCGGCCTGCCGGAGGCGCGCCTGTACCTGCTCGGCCAGGAAGGGCGTCCAGCGGGCCGGGCCGGCCACGAGGCCGCCTTCGAAGGCCACGGCGCGCTCGGGCGTGCCGAAGCGCGAGAAGCGACCGGAGGAGTCGGCCACGATCCCGCCCGCGCGCAGGAGGCGGAAGGCAGCGCTTTCGCCGGGAGCCTCGCCGCCGGCCAGCGCGCGCCAGTTCGCCAGGTCGGTTCCCGGCTGGAAGCCGGCCCAGCGCACCTGCCAGAGCGAATCAGCGGGCGCGGCGGCGGTGTCGGGGGGCGCAGGCGCCCCGCCGGAGCGCAGCGAATCGGGACGCGGGGCCGCCGTTGTGTCGCGCGAGGGAGCGGGCGCGCCACTCGCGGGCGCGCTGTTCGTGGGAACGTCGTCCAGCAGCAAGGCTTCGGAGGAGCGGCGCACGGTCACGAGGTGTTCGCTGCCGCCGGTGCCCAGGATACGTTCGTGACGGGGGGCGGTGGTGGTGTCGTACGCCGTGCGTTCGACGGCGAGCGTGCCGCCGGGTAGAAGCGCCCAGGCGCGCGGACCGGCCCGCCCGGCCACCAAAAAGGGGGTGCCGGGCAGGGAGAGGGCAGCCACGTTGCCCGCGCCGGGCCGCTCGAAGAGCACCGCCTGGAGCGGCGGGATGGCCGAACTGCCATAGGCGTGGCGGTAGAAGAGGTGCGTCGTGCCGGTCTGCGGGGCGCGGGCCGCCCAGGCAGCGCTACGCCCCATGTCGTGCACGTGCAGCCAGCGTCGAAGCGAGCTATCGGCCCGGAGAAAGCGAAGGGCTTCGGGGGAAGCGCCCTGCCGGCGCAGGCTGTCAGGGGCCGGCGGCTGGTGGGCGAGGTAAGCGTAAAGGCGCTCGATGGCGAGGGCATGCCAGGGCTGCCACCGACTGGGCGCCTCGCCGAGCAGGACAAACGGGCTTCGGGTTTGCACCGCTTCGCTCTGGAGGGCCGCGTTCATCCCATGCGCGTAGGCGCGGAGAAAAGCCTTCTGCTCGCCGGGCAACTGGGCGTAGCTGCGGCGCGCCAGCTCCGCAAAGCCGAGGCGGCGCGCCAGGCGGTCGAGCGGCAGCGTTTCCTCGCCGAACCACTCGCCGAGGCGCCCGGTGGCCGTCTGGCGCCAGAGCGCAACCATCCAGGGCCGCCCCGTGCCGTGGGCGTAGCCGAGCGCCGCGTAGCGCCCGGTCGTCGAGTCGGCGCGGATGGTGGCGACGCCGGCTCCGTTCCACGAAAGCTCGACCGGCGCGCCCAGCCCCGCTACGTTGGCGCGTGCCGGCGGGGCCGTGTCCATCCCGTAGGAGAAGTACCACAGCGCACCCCCGGCCCCAGCCAGGAGCGCCACCAGGGCGAGAGCGGCGTAGAGAACGCGGCGCACGGCGAGAAGGAAAGGCAGCGGGCAGCGGGAGGGATGCCCTCAATATACAAAGCCGCGCCGCCGTCTCAAACCCCGATTTTTCGCGGATGGTGGAGAGCAAAGGGGAAGTAGAAAAGGGGCTCTTCTCTTCTCTATTCGCCATTTTCCTCACCTTGCTCGATCCACGCCGTGAAGGCGTCCAGCGATTTGGCGTTGAGGCACTGGGGAGCCGTGAGCCCTCCCTTGCGGGCGACCGGCACGCCGAAGCGCGTCATGTAGTCCAGCTCGTCGGTGGCGTGCGCGTCGGGGTTGATCGAAACGAGCACGCCCGCCTCGGTTGCCGCGCGCAGGTGGCGCCAGTCCAGGTCCAGCCGGCGCGGATTGGCGTTGAACTCGATAGCCACGTCGTGCCGGGCGCACGCTTCGATGACGCGCTCGATGCGGAGCGGGTAGCCCTCACGCGAGAGGAGCTGCCGCCCGGTCGCGTGGCCCAGAATGCGCAAGTGCGGATGCTCGATGGCGCGCACGATCCGTTCAGTGGCCTCCGCCTCGGTCATCGAAAGCCCCTGGTGCACGCTGCCGACCACGAAGTCGAAGGAGGCGAGCATGTCCTCTTCGTAGTCGAGCGCGCCGTCTTTCAAGATGTCGCTCTCAATCCCGCTGAAGACACGGAAGGGCGCCTCGCCGTTTTCAGAAAAATCCTCGTTGAGGGCTTCGATCTCGCGCTGCTGCTCGCGCACGGCCTTCGGCGAGAGGCCGCCGGCAACCCGCAGAGACTGGCTGTGATCGCAGATGCCGAAGTACGAGAGGCCCCGCGCCCGCGCCGCTTCGGCCATTTCGCGTAGCGTGTGCGACCCGTCGGAGTAAGTGGAGTGGTTGTGGAGCACGCCGCGCAGGTCGCCCGCCTCGACGAGCGCCGGGAGGGCCCCCTCGGAAGCCGCCTCCAGTTCGCCGCGTCCCTCGCGCAGCTCGGGCGGAATGAACGGAAGTCCCGCCGCCTCGTAGAGTGCCGTTTCGCTCGCATGCGGCTCCGCCACGCCGTGCTCCTCCTGGAAGGCCGCGCAGTGTGCCTCGCTGCCAGTCATCAGCCACCAGTCCGTGCCGAAGCGCTCGGGCGGGACCAGGCGTACCGCGAAGGGGAAGCCGTCTGCGAAGGTGCCCTCGAAGGCGAGCTGGTCGCCTCGGGCGGGGCCTTCGAAGCCGGCTTCGGAGGAGAGCCAGGGCGCGAGGGCGTCCTCGGCGGCGCGGGGAGCGCCGGTGGCGATCAGGGCGACGCGCGTGGCCGTTTCGCAGTGGCGGCGCAGCGCCCCGGCAGCCTCGGCGCGCTCGATGCCTTCGGCGGTGCGGAGGGCTTCGAGCATCGGCACCGCCTGCGCGAGGGCGTCCGAGAGCCGGCGGCGCGTGCGATACGTTTTGAGGCGCCGCGCACCCGAGAGCAGGTTCGCCTGCGTTTTTTCGCCGAAGCCGCTGAGCTCCTGGATGCGCCCGGCGGTGGCGGCGGCCTCCAGCTCGTCGAGCGACGTGACGCCGAGTTCCTGCCAGAGGCGGCGCGCCTTTTTCGTGCCCAGGCCCTGCACGCGCAGCACCTCCAGCAGGCCCGTCGGCACCTCGCCGAGTAGCTCGTCGCGCTGGGGGAAGGAATCGCCGGGGCCGGCGAGCATCTCACCGACGTGCCCGGCCATCCCGTCGCCGATGCCGTCCAGATCGGTGAGGGTGTCGTCGACGAGGCGCTGGGGGGCGGGCTCCTCCAGGTCCGCGATGACGCCGGCGGCGCGCTCGAAGGCGCGGGCGCGGAAGGCGTTACCGCCGGTAAGCTCGATGAGGGAAGCCGTCTCGCGCAGGCGGCGGGCGAGGTCGCGGTTGGTCATGGAACGGAAAAAGCGGGGCAAGGCGCGTGGAGAGCACGATACGCACGGTCTGCCGGGGCGTTCGCAGGACCGTTGCCAGTGGCGAGGCGTTGGCGGAAATGTACCGCTGGTTCTTTTGCGTTCCCGAATGGGCTTTGCTGATGACCGCTTCCCGTGCATGCCCCGCTTTTTTGATCGCGCTCGTGCTGATTGCCGGGCCGCGTCCTGCCACGGCGCAACCCTACCGCCTTGCCGCTCCCCAGGCGGAAAGCGAGGCCCCCGTCGTCGTGAAAGCGACGCCCTCCCCGCGCGAGCGACTGAGCGTGGGCGACGTCGGGCAGGCGCTGGTCCCCAGAGAGCCCCGGCGGCGTCCCCTCGCGGAACGAAGCGCGGCGGCGTTCCAGCAACGGCAAGACGAGGTCACGACCGACGAGTTCACGCGCGGCGCGCTGATCGGCGGCGCAGCGGGCGCGGCGGCGGGGGCCGTCGTTGGCGCCGTGCTGGGCGGGGACGCCAACCCGCGCTGGGAGACGGCCCTTCCGGTGGCCGCCGCCGGGCTGGCGGTGGGCGCCCCGACGGGCGCGTACGTCTACACCGGGCGCCCTTCGCGCTACCGCTGGGGTACGGCGGGGGTCGCCGCCGCCGCGGCGCTGGGCACGGTGCTTTACTTCGCCGAGGTGCGGTAAGCTCTCAGTTTCGCCGCGCCGCCTTCGAAACGCGACCAAATGCCTCCTTTCTCGTGGAAGCCGAGAAATACCGGGTCTTCATGGCGGTCGCTGCGGTGGCCACCACGCTCACGTTTCTCATCCAGTACGGCGGCGACGCGCTGGTGGCGGGGGCGGCGACCGTCTGGGCCGCGGCCACGCGGCACCCGTGGCTGGCCGTGGGGTTGATCCTGCCGGGGGTCGCCGGGGGGACCTTTGTTGTCGTACGCTGGCTCGACGAGCGATGAGGAACGCCGGCCCGCCCGCTTCCGCGCTGCGTGCGCAGGGCAGCGCGCCGGGGCAGCGCGCCGGATCAACGCGTCGGATCAACGCGGCGACGGGGCGGGTACGAGATAGAGCCTTCATCGAAAAAGCATGTTCTCTGGGCAGGCGCTCCCTTGCGCCTGCTTCTCCTGGCAAGGCAGCGCCTATGTCGTACCGGCGACTCTTTTCCTTCGGCGTCGTGCTCGTGCTCGGGGCGGCGTTGGGCTTCTTTCTGGCCCCCGTCACGCAAGATAGAACGGCCGACCGCTCGGCCGAGAAGTTGCGCCGCGTCCTCAAGCTCGTCGACAAAAACTACGTCGAGCCCGTTGCGGCAAAAGAGGTCGCCGAGCGCGGCATCGAGGGCATGCTCGACGAGCTGGACCCGCACTCCGCCTACATCACCGCCGAGGATATGAAGCGCGTGCGCGAGCGCTTCCAGGCGGAGTTCGAGGGCATCGGCATTTCCTACGAGTTCGCGCGCGGCCCCGACGGTCGGGACACCATCGCGGTCGTGTCGGTGCTGGCCGGCGGTCCCAGCGAGGAGGCGGGCCTCTTGCCGGGTGACCGCATCGTGAAGGTGGCCGACTCCAGCGCCGTCGGCTTCACCAGCGCCGAGGTGCAGCGCAGCCTCAAGGGGCCGAAGGGCACGGAAGTGACGATCAGCGTGCGCCGCCCCGGTACGCCGCGCCTCCTAAAGTTCACCCTCGAGCGCGAGGAAATTCCGCTCGAAACGGTGGACACTGCCTACATGGTGAACGACTCGACCGGCTACATCAAGGTCAACCGCTTTGCGCGCACGACCTACCGCGAGTTCTCCGAGGGGCTCACGAAGCTGAAAGGGAAGGGCATGGAGCGTCTCATGTTGGACCTGCGTGGCAACAGCGGCGGCTACATGAGCCAGGCCGTGCGCCTCGCCGATGCCTTCCTGAAAGACGGCGAACAGATCGTTTCGCAGAAGGGGCGGCGCGGGCGTTACGATGACCAGTACGAGGCGGAGGCCGGCGGCAGCTGGGAGCGCCAGCCGCTCGTGGTGCTGGTGGACGAAAACGCCGCCTCCGCCAGCGAAATCGTCGCCGGGGCCTTGCAGGACCACGACCGGGCACTGCTGGTGGGGCGGCGCACTTTCGGCAAGGGGCTGGTGCAGAAGCAGTTCGAGCTACCCGACCGCAGCGTTCTGCGCCTCACCATCGCGCGCTACTACACGCCCACCGGGCGCCTCATCCAGACCGACTACGACGAAGGCAACGAGGAAGACTACCTCCAGGCCAAGCGCGAGCGCTTCGACTACGATGCCGCCCACACCGTCGAGGAGATCATCGCCCGCGCGCCCGACTCGCTGGTCTACCGCACCGAGCACGGGCGGCGCGTCCTCGGCGGCGGCGGCATTTTACCGGATGTGCTGGTAGCGCGCGACTCGTCCTCGGCGTTCGTACAGGCGGTGCGGGCGCAGGGCGTGGGCGACGCGTTTGCCCGCCAGTGGATCAGTACGCACCGCGAGGCGCGCGAGCGCTGGGACGAACAGCGCGGGGCCTTTATGAAAAACTTCGAGGTGACCCCCGCGATGTACGACGCGTTCCTGGCGCTGGCCGAGAAGCGCGGCTTGCGCCTCGGGTCGAAAGACACCCCCGCCCGCCGCGCGGCGCTTCCCGACTCCGCGCAGGGGTTCACGCCGACGCAGGCGCAAAAGGCCCGGCCGTACCTGTCTACCTTCATCAAAAGCCGCATTGCGCGGCGGCTCTTCGGGCGGGCGGCGCTCTATCCCGTGCTGCACCGCGTGGACCCTCTCTTTCAGCAGGCGCAGGCGCACTGGCCGCGCGCCCGGCGACTGGCGCGCCTGGGCGAAGGCGGCGGCGAAACGCTGGGCACCGCGCGCCGAGGAGGACAAATCCCGCAGCGCTCCGCTTCCCGGTCGCCGTGAAACCGAGCGCCTTCGGAACCGCCCGGCGGCAGATCTTTGCCTTTGTTAATTCTCCTTTAGAATGCTGCCTTCGGGCAAATCGCTCCCAGCGTGCTCTTTCATCCGGCGTCCAAAAGCGATACGTTCCAAAAGCGATATGTTCGGGCAACAGCACGCGCGAACAACCGTCCTGCTTACTCAGGTTCTCCTGAGCTCCAGGTTCTCCTGAGCTCCCTTTTGCGCAAACGCTCCGGCGCGACGGCGGCTCCTCCAGTTGAAAATAACGCCTGCGTCGGCTATCGTCTTCGCGTTGCCTCTACGCTAACTGTTCTCACCCTGCCGGCAGGCGCGCCCCGAAAAGCTCGGCCCGCCGGTTTCCGTCTTTTTTTCTTTCCGCGAACCCTCCCCCTTCTGCGATGATCGACGCATTGACGACGTTGCCTCACGAGCTGGCCACCCTCTCCGCCGGCTTCGACCCGTTTGTGGCCGCGCTCCAGCAGACCGGCGGCGGCGGCGACGGCGGGGGACTGGTCAACATCCTCGTCGAGCGCTTCAACGAAGGCAACAGCGAAGGTCCCTTCATGTGGCCGGTGCTGATCTGCCTCATCATCGGGCTCGGCATCGCATTTGAGCGCATCATCATGCTCAACCTTGCGGACATCAACACGCGCAAGTTCATCGTGAAGGTCAAGCGCGCGCTCGAAGAGGGCGGCGTCCCGGCGGCCGAGGAGGTCTGCGCCAAGCAGCGCGGCCCGGTCGCGTCGGTCTTCCAGGCGGGCCTCCTCCGCGCCGACGAGGGCATCGACGCGGTCGAGAAGGCCGTCGTCGCCTACGGCTCCATCGAGATGAGCTTTCTGGAGCGCGGCCTCGTGTGGCTCTCGCTCTTCATCAGCGTGGCGCCGATGCTGGGCTTCCTGGGCACGGTGATCGGCATGATCGCCGCCTTCGACGCCATCGAGCAGGCCGGCGACATCTCGCCGCAGCTCGTGGCCGGCGGAATCAAAGTGGCGCTCCTTACGACGGCCTTCGGCCTGATCGTGGCGGTCATCCTCCAGTTTTTCTACAATTACGCCGTCTCCAAGATCGACCGCATCGTGGTCGAGATGGAGGACGCCAGCGTCGAGCTCATCGACTCACTGGTCTTGATGGATAAGGAAAACCGTTCGCTCACCGAGGGACGCTCGGCCACGACCAGCGGCGTCAGCAGCTCGAGCAGCGACGATGCTGGTGCTATCGACTCCAGCACCACCGCAAAGGGCGAGATGTCCACCGCCGGCGACGAGCCGGGCGACGACCAGACGAAAACGAGCATGTAGTAGGGAGGGGTATGAGTGTGGTAGTAGGTGCGTGCGTTGCCGGGCTGCCCTCCACGCACTTACAAACTCACGGAACCTACTTACTTACAGATCGACAAACCTACCCCCTGAAGATGCAAACCTTCGTTCCCTACGCCGTCTGGGCGATCATCATCGTCATCTGCCTCGGGGTTATCGGCATGTTGGCCTTCGGCCTGCGCAGCCTCGTGCAGGGCAAGGCCCAGCCCATCACCGTCGGCGTGATGACCGTGCCCGCCGTGATTCTCGTGTTGCTGGGCCTCATCTTGGGCAACTGGGCGATGGCCGCGATCTGGACGACGATCATCATGTTTGCCCTCGGCATGTTGGCGCTTTTCTCCTCGGGCGTCTGGGGGCTCTTCACCTGACGCCGCGTTTCTTTTTCGGAGACCGCTTTTTCGGAAGCCGCTTTTTCGGAAGGGGGCGCACGGAACCGCGCGGGCTTGCCCGCATCTAACTAAGCGGTCGTGAATTTACGCGCCGCCCGCTCTATTTTCAAACACGCTCTCGCTTCATGGCCGGTCTGCTCGACAAGCGTGACGACGACGACCGCGTGGACGGAGAAATCGACACGGCCGGAATGGCCGATATCTCCTTCCTGCTGCTGATTTTCTTTCTGATTACCACGACCTTTGAGACGGACACCGGCATCGGGATGACGCTCCCGCCGCCGCTGCAGGGCCAGCCGCCGCCCCCGGTGAAGGACCGCAACATGCTGAAGATCCTCGTCAACGCGCAGAGCCAGGTGCTGATTGAGGAGAAAGCCTCTTCGTTCTCCCAGATCCGGCGCGAGGTCAAGAGGCACGTCCTCAACCAGGGAGAGAGTGGCGAATATTCCGTCTCGCCGGACGATGCGCTCGTCTCGATCAAGACCAAGCGCGCTACGCCGTACAGCGATTACGTGGAAGCGCTCGACGAGGTGAAAGCGGCCTACCGAGAGATCCACGACCAGCGCGCCAATCAGATGGGCTATGAAAACTACCAGGCGTACAAAAACCAGCTCGAAGAGGGCGCCACGGACGCCATCCGCGAGAAGATTCCCCTGAACATTTCCATCGCCGAGCCCTCCGGCGCGGGTGAAGGCGGTTCCTCGTCGTAGCGTCCGTCGTCGTCGTAGCGCCTGGGGCCGGTGCACGTCGGCCTCCGCCATCTTTCCTTTCCTCAAGCCCCCTCTCTTTCATGTCCGCCGTTGCCGGGCACTTCGAGAAAAAATCCGCCGACGCTGGGGATGAAGGCATCCCGACGTCGTCGCTGCCAGACATTATCTTCATGTTGCTCATCTTCTTTATGGTGAGCACGGTCATGCGCCAGACCGACGTGAAGGTCAAGACGACGCTTCCCCAGGCCGAGTCGCTGGAGAAGATCGAGCAAAAGCGTTTGATCTCCTACGTCTACATCGGCCCGAAGAAGCAGAATGTCAAAGGCAGCGGCCAGACAGGCATCCAGGTGGACGACGCGCTGATCAGCGACGTCTCCAACATTCAGGCGATCATGGAGCGAAAGGTCAAAGACGAGCCGCGCCTGATCGTGTCGCTGAAGGTGGACGAAAACGCCGAGTCCGGCATCCTGCGCGACGTGGAGAAAGAACTGCGCCAAGCCAACGCGTTGCGTATCAACTACGCTTCCAGCGGCGAAAACCAGGGCAGCTGACTGACGGATGGGGGCGCCCGGGCGCGTTCCCCTTCTCGCGGCAGCTTCCGCTCGCGGCAGCTTCCGCTCCGGCCTTCGCGCCGAAACGCTCTGCCTCGGCAGGGCTTTTTTTGTGAGCGGACGCTGGCTCGCGCAGCGCCTTTCTCGTTTTTGTCTTTTTCTGTTTTTCTGCACTGATGGCCCATCGCGTTACGCTTCTTCCCGGCGACGGCATCGGCCCGGAAGTCATGGACGCCACGCTGGAGGTGCTCGATGCCACGGGCGTGGACTTCGCGTGGGATCGCATCGAGGAGATCGGCACGGCGGCGGTGGAGGCTGGGCGCGAGGCGCTTCCGGCAAAGGTGCTCGACTCGATTCGTGAAAACGGCGTGGCGCTGAAAGGCCCCGTCTCCACGCCGGTGGGCGAGGGCTTCAGCAGCGTAAATGTGGCGATCCGCCAGGCGCTGGACCTCTACGCCAACGTGCGCCCCTGCCGGAACCTGCCGCGTCTGGAGACGCCCTTCGACGACGTGGATCTCATCATCTTCCGCGAAAACACCGAAGGGCTCTACTCCGGCGTCGAAAACTTCGACGAACGCCTTCAGATCGCCGACTCCATCGCGCGGGTGACGCGGGCGGGCTCGGAGCGCATCATCCGGTTTTGCTTCGAGTACGCCCGCTCCCACGGGCGGAACAAAGTCACGCTCGCGCACAAGGCCAACATTCTGCGCAGCTCGACGGGGCTCTTTCTGGAAGTGGGCGAAGAGATCGCGCCGGACTATCCCGACATCGAGTACGAAGACAAGATCGTCGACAACATGGCCATGCAGATGGCCATGTATCCCTCCGAATACGACTGCGTCGTCACGACCAATCTCTTCGGCGACATCCTCTCGGATCTGGGGGCGGGCTTGGTCGGCGGGTTGGGCGTGACCGCCGGCGCCAACATCGGCGACGACGAGGCGGTCTTTGAGGCGGTCCACGGCTCCGCGCCCAACATCGCGGGCGAAGGCAAGGCCAACCCGACTGCGCTGATGCGCACGGTTGTGATGATGCTGGAGCACCTGGGCGAAAACGAGGCGGCCCAGTCGGTAAGCGAGGCCGTCCGAGGCGCTTACCGCGACGGCGAGGTGCTCACCGCCGACGTGGGCGGCTCGGCCTCGACGGGCGAGTTTGCCGCGCACGTGGCTGAGCGCGTGGGGCGTGGAGCGTGAGACGATTGGCGCAGGGGCGCGCTCCGGCAGGGCGCTTCTTCCGCGGGGGGCACCGCTTCGCTGGGCACAGGTCCGTGCTGCGCGCTTGGAAGCTCTTCCGACAACACCGCATCCCCAGAGTCCTCCACACCCCTTAAGCACCACGACGCGACGACGCATGATCCAACGCATTCAATCCATCTATCTCCTGCTGGGCGCGCTGGCGATGGGCGGGATGCTGTTCCTGCGTCCGGTTTGGAGCGGGGCCGCCGCGCAACAGTTCGGGTGGTTTACGCCCACCGCCGTGGGCTTGGCCGGGCTGACGGCAGCAGGGGCGTTGGGCACGATCTTCCTGTACCGCAACCGCAAACGCCAGCGGACCGTCACGGCCGGGATGCAGGTGCTGGCGGCGCTGACGACGGTGGTGGTCTTCGTAGCGCACTACGCGGCGGGCGCGCTGAACCTGCGGGCGGGCGGCGGCGGGTTTGCCCTCGGCAAGGCGGCCCTGCTGGCACTGCCGGTCGGGACGTACGTGCTGCTTCTGTTGGCCCGCCGCGCCATCCAGAGCGACATCGAGCTGGTCCGGTCGATGGACCGGCTGCGGTAGCGGGATCGTTTCTGGAAAAGGGGCGCGCGGGCCCGAACGCGCTGCTCGTCGTGCAGGCGCGTCTGTTGGGGGGTAGATGGTGGATCGTTCTCGCCGAGCAAGTGCGTCGGCAGATCAGAACGTCTACCGGCCCGCCATCCACCGCACGCTGCTGGGCAACGCGCCCGACGAACGCTCTACCTCCGCGCCATGCCCGCTGCTTCTCGAAAAGCCACGCTCTACGTCGTCGTCGGGTTGGGGGTGGTGAGCTTCGCGCTGAGCCCCATCCTGGTGCGCTGGGCCGAGGCGGCCGGCGGCACCTCGGGCCTGGCGGTTGCGGTGTGGCGCACGGGGCTGGCGACGTTGCTCCTGGCGCCGGCGGCGCTGGCGCGAGCGCGCGAACAGTGGCGCGAATGGCCCGCGCGCGACGCCTGGCTGACGGCGGCGGCGGGGGGGCTGCTGGGGCTGCACTTCGTTTGCTGGATCGAGTCGCTCTACCACACTTCCGTCGCCAGTTCGACGGTGCTGGTGACGACCAGCCCGGTCATCTTGGCCGTGCTGGGCTACGTGCTGCTGGGAGAGCGGCTGCGCGCGGGGGTGGTGGCGGCCATCGTGTGCGCCGTGGCCGGGGCTGCGCTCATCGCCTACGGCGACGCGGCGCGCGCGGTGGTGGGCACGCTCTTCGGCAACGCGCTGGCCTTCGGGGCAGCGCTGCTGGCCAGCGGATATCTGCTCATCGGACGGGTGGTGCGCCAGCGGGCCGGGTGGCTGGCGTACGTCTTTCCGCTTTACGCCGCCTCGGCAGTCACGACGCTCGCAGTGGCGCTCGGGCAGGGAGCACCGCTCCTCGGCTACGACTGGCCGTTCTACGCCTTCTGCTTGGCGATGGCGGTGGGGCCGCAACTCATTGGGCACGGGGCGTTCAACTACGCGCTGCAGAGCGTGCCGGCGGCGCTGGTGGGGATGCTGGCGCTGCTGGAGCCGGTGGGCGCGTCGCTCTTGGCGTTCGCGCTCTTCGGCGAGGTACCGCCGCTGCCGGCGGTCGTCGGCATGTTGGTCGTGCTGGCGGCCACCGGTGCGGTCGTGCTTTTGCGGCGCGGCGACGAGGACGGTGGACGGCGGCACGAGAGCGGCAGTCCCTCGGAACGCAGCGGAGAACGTGCGGCGGCGAGCAAGGTCGCCGGCGCGCCGGAGTGAGAGGGGACCTGTCGAAAACGAGGCCTGCCACATTCACCGTTTGCGAGCTGAGACCCGCCGTCCACTGTCCGCCGTCTGCCGCCGCCCAGGGCCGCGAAAGCGGCTCTCGGGCAGCTCGCTGAATCGCTCGCGCCCGCAGAGGAAGTGGTCGGCGGCGACGAGGCGCCGGTAGGGCGGAAGGACCGTATCGGCATCGGAGGCGGGGCGCTCTCCGGCATATCGCCCCTTGAGGCAGCAAAAGTCGCGGTAGGCGTGGACGACGGCGCGCGCCTCGCTGAGGCGCCGCTGCGCAACCATGCGCGCAGCGGCAGTGGCGTCGAGCCCCGCGCGGAGGGCAAAAGTGCGGCGCCAGCGGCGCGGCGGCAGGTGCTTATAGAGCATCAGTAGACTGTTGCGGAAGTTGTAGTACGTCTTCCGGGGGCTCCCCTGCGGAAGCGAGCTGCCGCCGAGGTGGTACACCTGGCTCGCCGGCTCGACCCGCACGCGCCACCCGGCGCGCCAAAGCCGCCAGCACAGGTCGATCTCTTCCATGTGCATCTCGAAGGTCTCATCGAGCAGGCCTACCTGGTTGAGCGCGCGGCGCCGCAAAAGGACCGCCGCCCCGGTGCCCCAGAAGATGTCGCGCGCGTCGTCGTATTGGCCGCGATCCGCTTCCAACGAGTCGAAGAGCCGCCCGCGCGTGAACGGGTAGCCGACTCGGTCGATGAAACCGCCCGCCGCGCCCGCGTACTCGAAGTGCCCCGGCGCATCGGTCTGGAGGAGCTTCGGCTGGACGGCGGCCACGTCGGGGCGCTCTTCCACGAGGTGCACCAGCGGGCGCAGCCAGCCGGGCGGCACTTCCACGTCGTTGTTGAGGAGCACGACGTAGCGGCCCGTGGCGTGCGGGAGCGCGGCATTGTTGCCCCGGCAGAAGCGCCAGTTGGCCGGGTGGCGCACCACCTTGACGGACGGGAAGCGCTCCTTGACGAAGGCCACCGAGCCGTCGCGCGAAGCGTTGTCGGCGAGGATGACCTCGAGGTCGGGGTAGTCCGTGGCCACCACCGAGGGCAGGAAGCGCTTGAGGAGCGGCAGCGCGTTCCACGTGACGATCACGACGGACACGCGCGGGAGCGCAGCGGGCATGAGGCGGGGAGCGCATCGAAAAAGACACGGCCCTCGCAACCTACGGATGCGCCCGCGCCGATGCAGGGGCCTTGTGTGATACCCTGCGAGGCCGCCCGGCCCCGAGCGCCCACGAGACGTCTTGCAGAATTGCCGCCGGGCCGCCTTTTTGGGAAAGCGAAGGAACCGACACAAAGAACAACGGCCGGCCGAGCGCAAGGCCCAGCCGACCGTCCCACCGTTGGGTCTTCCAAGAGCGAAAGGAAGACCTGCTTCGACGTATCTGCTCAGACACGCGCGCGCCGGGCGGCGTAACGTGTTGCAGGTGCTCTTTTTGTCTGTTTCGTGTAAAGTGTAGTCTTCTGGCGCATTCTTGCTCCTCCTATGGCGCAATTCGGTGAGCCGGCGCTGGATAATCAGGCCGAGGGAGAGGAACGCCCCCGGGCGCTTCTGGAGCGGCACTGGGGCCACCCGTCCTTTCGCCCCGGCCAGGCCGAGGCCATCGCGGCGGCCCGCGCTGGCGAGGACGCGCTCGTCATCCTGCCCACCGGGGGGGGCAAGTCCGTTTGCTACCAGGTGCCCGCGCTGATGGCGGACGGCAAGCGGTTTGCGCTGGTCGTCTCCCCGCTCATCGCGCTGATGCACGACCAGGTGGCCGCCCTCAAGGCGCGCGGCATCGAGGCGGCCTTCATCGACAGCACGCTCTCCTATCGCGCCGTCGAGCAACGCTGGACCGACGCGGAGCACGGGCGCTTCGACGTGCTCTACGTCTCGCCCGAGCGGCTCCAGTCCGAGCGGTTCCAGGCGCGCGCCGAGCGGCTCCCGGTGGCGCTCCTGGCCGTGGACGAGGCGCACTGCGTGAGCACTTGGGGCCACCACTTCCGTCCCGACTACCGCAAGATCCCCGAGGCGCGCGCAGCGCTGGGGGGGCCGCCTACGATGGCCGTCACCGCCACGGCCCCGCCCGAGGTGCGCCGCGACATCGCCGGGGGGCTTCAACTCCGCACCCCCCGCGAGGTCATCACGGGCTTTGACCGACCCAACCTGGTCTGGTCGGTATTCCGGACGAGCGAGAAGCGACGGCGCCTGCGCGCGGTCGTGGAGGGGGTGGACGGTCCCGGCCTCGTTTACGCTTCTACGCGCCGCCGGGTGGAGACCTGGGCGGCGTGGCTGGAACGTGAAGGCGTCGAGGCCGACTATTACCACGCCGGGCGCAATTCGGAGGCGCGCGCCGCCGTCCAGGCCGACTGGAAGGCGGGCAAAACACGCGTCGTCGTGGCGACCAATGCCTTCGGCATGGGCATCGACAAGGCCGACGTGCGCTTCGTAGCACATGTGGACTTGCCTGCCTCCCTGGAGGCGTACTACCAGCAGGCCGGCCGCGCCGGGCGCGACGGGAAACGCGCCTACGCCGTTCTCCTCAGCCAGCCGGCGGACGCGAAAACACGCCGCGCTCTCATCGAGAGCGCGCATCCGACTGGGCCGGAGGTAAACGAGGTCTACACGGCCGTCTGCAATCTCGGCCAGGTTCCGATCGGGCTGCAGCCGGAGGTGCCGCTGGCCGTGAAGCCCGAGGCCGTCGAAGAGCTAACGGGTTTCGCGCGCGGGAAGGTGCGCGCGTCGCTCCGGCTTCTGGAGCGGGCTGGGGCGTGGACGACGCGCACCCCGCACCCGCGCTTCGGGCTCCTGCGCTTCGAACAGCCCGCCGGCGCGCTGCGCCGTCGCGCACAGGCGATGGAAAACCGCGCGCTGGCGGACTTCCTGAGCGAACTGTTGCGCACCGTCCATGCCGAGGCGTTCGCCCGCTGGCGCGACGTGGACCTGCGCCTACTCGCGCGTCGCACGGAGATGGAACGCCCGCGTCTCCAGCGCGGCCTCGCCTTCTTGGAAGAGCAGGGCCTCCTCCGCTGGCGCCCGCCGGGCCAGGCGCTCGAAATCGAACTGCTGGAGCCGCGCGCCCGGGAGTATCCTGTGGATCACCAGACGGTGCGCCGCGCTCGCCGCCGTGCCGAGCGCCGCCTGCGGGACGTGGAACGCTACGCGCGCTCGCTGGCATGTCGGCGCCGCTTTCTGCTGGCACACTTCGGCGAGGCGCACCCGCCGCGTTGCGGGCGCTGCGACGTGTGCCTCGGGCGCCACGAGACGCCGGTCGTCACCTCCAGCGACGAGGCCGCGCTGCGCCGGATCTTGCGCGCCGTCGCGCGTGGGGTGCCCCGGGCAGACTGGTTCAAAAACGGCGAAAGCCTGCCCGTGCAGAAGCGCAACGCCCTCTGTGCGTGGCTCGTGGAGCAAGGCTACCTGCGCCTGGCCGACCCGCTGGAGGAGACCTTTGCCCTGACCGAGAAGGGGACGGCGTTTCTCGCGCAGGACGGGTGACGGAGCGGAACTCAGGCGTCAGTCCCGCTCCGTCCGGTTCCGGAAAGCCTCCGGCACGGCGCGTTCGTTCGGCGGGGGGCGGGAACGTCCTTCCCCGAGGCGCAGGGTCTCTCGCTCGGTGCGGAGCGTGTCCACGACGCGGGCGTAGAGCTCCGCGTACTGCTCAGGATGGCGCACGTAGTAGGAGAGGGTGGTCCGAAAGGAACGGTAGCGGATACCGTACTGCGCCAGGATCGAGTCGCGCACCCCCGGCGGAAGCGTCACGCGCATGGTGTCTGAGGGTTGCTGTCGGGGTCCCGGGGCGGAGCGCAGGCGGGCTTCGGCCAGGTGCAACTCCGCCAGCGCGCTGACGAACGTGCTGTCGGCCACCGGCGGGGCTTCGGTAAACGGCGAGCCGCAGGCAGCGAGGAAGAGGGCGAGGGTGAGCGGGAGCGCGGGAGCGTGGGAGAGTGCGCGTAGCGGTTTCATAACATGCGTTGCTTCGGCAGCGCTTGCGTTTCCGGTTCCCACGCTCCCGTGCTCCCAATCTTTCGTGTGCTCCCAATCTCTCGTGCTCGTCACGGAATAATTTTGTTGAGCTCGTACTCGATGATGCCCTCGGCCCCGGCGCGCTTGAGCTTCGGCAGGAGCCCGCGCACGTCCTTTTCTTCGATAACCGTTTCGATGGCGACCCAGTCATCGCCGAGCGCCAGGGAGCTGACGGTGGGCATCCGAAGGGCCGGGAGCAGGTCGATGATGTCACGGGCGTCGTCGCGGCGGGCGTTGAGCTTGAGGCCCTTGCGGCTCTCGGAGCGAATGGCGCCCTCGATGAGCATGGCGAGGTTTTCGATTCGGCGCCGTTTCCCGTCGTCGTTCCAGGCTTCGCGGTTGGCGATGAGCTTCGTGTTCGACTTCATCAGCACCTCAGCGATGCGCAGCCCGTTGGCGCGGAGCGTCGAGCCGGTCTCCGTCACCTCCACGATGGCGTCCACGAGCTCGGGGCACTTCGCCTCCGTGGCGCCCCAGGAGAACTCCACCTGCGCTTCCACGTCGTGCTCAGCGAGCCACTTGCGAGTCAGGTTCGTCACCTCGGTGGCGACCTTTTTGCCGTCGAGGTCTTTCACGGAGTCGATGCTGGAGCGTTCGGGGACGGCCAGGACCCAGCGCACCGGGCGCATCGAGCGCTTGGAGTAGACCAGATCGGCGACCTCGATTACTTCGTCCGATCCGGTTTCCATAATCCAGTCCTTGCCCGTGATGCCGGCGTCGAAGGTGCCGTCCTCGACGTAGCGGGCCATCTCCTGGGCACGCACGAGCATCGCTTCGAGCGCCTCGTCGTCGATGGAGGGGAAGTACGAGCGGCTCGATACGCTAAAATCGTAGCCGGCGCGGTGCAAGAGCTCGAACGTCGAGTCCTGGAGGCTGCCTTTCGGAAGCCCCAGGCGCAGGGGCTGCGCGGCTTCGTCTTCGGCGGCGGTAGCGGTGTCGGGCTGGGGGGGGGCGTCGGTAGCCATACTGGCTGGGTAAAGGGTGAACGTTTTTCGATTGGCGGGGGCGCCTGCTGGGCGGGCCGAGGCGGTGGGGGCTGAAAACCATCCCCCAACTCCCGGGCTACCGCGTGGCGGTCTGCTGATTCTGGCGCTGCTGCTCGTGCGCTTCGGGGCGTGTGCGGAACGTGTAGGCGATGACTTTCATCTGGCGCAGGAACTCGCGCTTGTCGTAGTCGGGCGCGAAGACGGTGCCGTCCACCATGTAGATGCGCTCTTGCTGCTGGTCGTAGAACGTGTAGTTGACGAACGGGCCTCCGCCGCCGAGCGGCTGGCGATTCCCCGTGCTGTCTTCGTAGGCGAGGTACCAAAGGCCGCGCGTTTCGTAGGCGTAGCGGTCCAGAAAGTCGACCGACTCGATCTGGAGCGCGCGCCGCCGGTCAATGACAGCGGCCCCCCGCTGGGCGCCCTGCAAGTGGATGCCCGCCAGCGAGTCGCGTTTCGAGAGCACCCAGTCGCGGGTAATCGTAGAAGGCTGGGCGTCTTCCTTGTACCACACGAAAAGGCGGCGCCACGTGTCCGGCAGCTTGCGCACCAGGAGCACGGAGCCCCCGTCCGCGGAAGTCGTGTCGTCGACGATCTGGTAGTCGTGTTGCACGTCCACCGCAAAGCCGTGGTGCTGCATGAGCGTGTCTTCGAGCGCGGTCTGGCGGCCCTTCTCGAACATGCGGTCGTAGGTGCGGCGGCGCGTGGCCAGGTTCAGCGAGTCGACCAGCGCCGGCCCGCGCTGGCGGACCGTCTCGGCCAGGCCGGAGGGAGTCGAGGCGGCTACGTAGAAAACCTGCTGCTGGCGGCGCCAGAGGTCAGGGCGTGGCACGATCCCGCCGCTGCGCACCGCCTGGAGGGCGTCTTGAGAAAACTGCTGGCCCAGATACTCCGCTTCTTGTGAGGAAGAACCCAGCGCCGCTGCGACGACCACGTTCTTGTGGCGCTTCACGCGGTCGAGGTTCTGCGGCGTCAGATCCATCTGCTTAAGGTCGAAAGCCGGCTGGTCCTGTGGAAGCGTCGGGATGGGGCGCCCCAGCGTCTGACGGAAGGCCTCTCCGACGTTCCCATTCCAGAGCGCGGAGTCCACCACGACGGTCACTTCGCCGGCCGGGCCGGCGGCCTCGGGGCGGTAGTCGGTGCCGCCGAAGCAGCCGGCGAGCAGGCCCCCGGCGGCCAGCAGCAGGGCGCTCAGCAACGGTCGGGCGAGTCGGCGGGGGGGGAGAAAAGGCATGAAGGCCAGAGCCGTGGGCGGACGAAGACGGCACACGCACGCCAACGAAAAGCACATCCAGGAGTTGCCTTTGGGGGACGTTTCGTGCGTAGCCTGGGGACGTCCTGCCGTCCTTAACGCCCCCCGGCAGCGGTTGCCGGCCCGGAGGCGTGGAGCGTATCTTTGCGAGGAGCGCTCTGCTCTCTGCGAGGAGCGCTTTTGCGAGGAGCGCTCTGCGAAGTGCCATACTTGAGGTGGTGAGCGAACGCCTCGACGGCTTCGAGCCGTTCGGTTGCGGGGGCGTCGCGCTCGTCCCACCACTTGCGCACGGCCCGGATCAGTGCCGAGCCGACGATGAAGCCGTCGGTGTGGCGCGAGAGGCGCATCGCGTCCTCGTGCGACTGGATGCCGAAGCCCACCAGCAGCGGGTTTTCCTGCACGAGGTGGCGCGCCCGCTTCAGGTACGCCTCCACCGGCGAGGGCTGGTCGTCGTCCGTCCCGTCGTCGAGGCGGCTCCCCGTCAGCCCGGTCACGCTGACGGCGTAAACGAAGCCGGTGGCGCGGTGGTCGATCTCGCGGATGCGCGCGTCGGGCGTGTTTGGCGCGATGAGGTAGACCAGGCCGAGCCCGGCGGCACGGGTGTGGTCTTCGACGAGGGCGCCTTCCTCAGGCGGGAGGTCCGGCAGAATGAGGCCGTCGGCGCCGGCCTCGGCGGCCTGTTCGCAAAAGCGCGCGGGCCCGTAGCGCAGAACGGGATTCAGGTAGCCCATCATTAGGAGCGGCGTCTGGCTTTCGGTGCGAAACCGGTGCACCGTCTCGAAAGCGTCGTCCAGCGTGGCGCCGTGGGCGAGGGCGCGTTCGCTGGCGCGCTGGATGGGCTTGCCTTCGGCCAGCGGGTCGCTGAAGGGCATCCCCAGCTCGATGAAGTCAGCCCCGCCCCGGTCGATGGCATGCAGCACATCGAGGGTGCTTCCGGGGTCGGGAAAGCCGCTGGTGAGAAACAGGCCCATCGCCTTCTCGTCGCGCTCGCGGAGGGCGCGGAAGGTATCGGCGAGGCGGTCGGGCATCGGTTCAGTTCGCAAGGGGTGGGGTTGAGAGGGTTCGAAGGGGGGCGGGGAAACTTCTCCTTCATGCTCTCAAACCTTCTCGGCGAGCGAAGCGAGCCCGCCGGCAATCGTTTCCATGTCCTTGTCCCCGCGCCCGGAACAGTTGAAGACGATGACGGCGTTCTCCCCCAGCGCGTCGGCCAGCTCGGGCAGCGCGGCGACGGCGTGGGCAGTCTCCAGGGCGGGAATGATGCCCTCCGTTTCCGAAAGCAGCTGCACGCCCTCCAGCGCCTCGGCGTCGGTGGCAGACTGGTAGCGGGCGCGGCCTTCGTCCTTGAGATGGGCATGCTCGGGGCCGATGCCGGGATAGTCGAGCCCGGCGGAGACGGAGTGCGCGAGCTCGACCTGGCCGGCGTCCGTCTGCAACAGGTAGCTCATCGCGCCGTGGAGGACGCCGGGCGAGCCGCCGTAGAGCGTGGCGGCGTGGCGCCCCCCTTCGAGGCCCTCACCGGCCGCCTCCACGCCGATGATTTCGACCTGCTCATCTTCCAGAAAGGGGTGAAAGAGACCGATAGCGTTCGAGCCGCCGCCCACGCAGGCGACCAGCGCATCCGGCACCTCGCGCCCCTCACGCTCCGCGAGCTGGCGCCGCGTCTCGCGCCCGATCACGCGGTGGAAGTCGCGCACCATCATCGGGTACGGGTGCGGTCCCACCACCGAGCCGATGATGTAGAACGTCTCCTCCGGCGAGGCCACCCAGTCGCGGATTGCTTCGTTGGTGGCGTCTTTGAGCGTCTCGCTGCCGCTGGTGACTTCGCACACCTCCGCGTCCAGCAGGCGCATGCGTTCCACGTTGAGGCGCTGACGCTGCATGTCCTCCGCGCCCATGTAGACGGTGCATTCTAGGCCGAACTTCGCACAGACGGTAGCGGTGGCTACGCCGTGCTGCCCGGCGCCCGTCTCGGCGATGATGCGCTCTTTGCCCATGCGCCGCGCCATCAGCGCCTGGCCGATGGTGTTGTTAAGCTTGTGCGCGCCGGTGTGGCAGAGGTCCTCGCGCTTGGCGTAAATCTTTGCGCCCCCGAGCTGCCGGGTGAGGCGGTCGCAAAAGGTGAGTGGCGTGGGGCGGCCCACGTAGTCCTCCAGCAGCGCGCGGTGCTCGGCCCAGAAGGCGTCGTCGTCTTTTGCCTCGGCGTAGGCTTCCTTGAGCGCCTCAACGGCGGGCACGAGGATTTCGGGAACGAACGCGCCGCCGTAGTCGCCGTAGCGCCCGCGCGTGTCGGGTTGGGCGTACGTCGTTTTTTCTGCAACGTCGGGCATGGGATAGGTCGTCTTGAAGAAAGATACGGGCACGATGCCATCGGGCCCGAAAAAAGCGAAAACGCTCGCGCTGCTACGCCGCTTTCCCCGCCGCGAGGTCGTCGTTCAGCGCGCGAAAGACCTCGAAAAAACGCTCCATCTTCTCGAAGCTCTTCTGGCCGGGGGTGTCCTCGAGGCCCGAGGAGAGGTCCACCGCGTAGGGCCGCATTGTGCGCACGGCTTCTTCGACGTTGTCCGCGTCGATCCCGCCGGCCAGGAAGAGCGGGAAGTCCGCTGCCAGTTCGCGCGCGAGACGCCAGTTGAAGCTCTCGCCGGTGCCGCCCCACAGGCTGGTGGAGTGCGTGTCCAGCAGGAAGTAGTCCACGTGTTCGACGTACGGGGCCATGAAGGTGCGCAGTTGCGTGGCCGAGGCGTCGTGGAGCACGCGCACGGCTTTGACAACCGGCGCCTCGACCTCCGCGCAGAGCGCCGGCGGTTCGTTGCCGTGAAGCTGCGCGTAGGTAAAGCCGGCGTCTTCGACGGCGCCGTTTACGTCCTCGGCGGGCGCGTTGACGAAGACGCCTACGGGTTGCGGCCCGTGCACCCACTCGATGATCTCGGCGGCGCGGGCGGGAGTCACATGGCGCGGGCTCTCGGCGTGCTGGACGAAGCCGAGGTAGTCCACGCCCGCCCCGGCGCAGTAGCGTGCGTCCTCCAGTTCGGTAATGCCGCAAACTTTGAGCTTCGGCACGGCGCAGGGATCGAAGATTTGGAATCGAAAATGCGTTACGCAGCCGGCTGGCGGAACTGCTCGGCTACCCCGTTGCGCAGTTCTTTGAGCTTCTCGCCGGGGTGCTCGGCTTCCATCAGCGCGGTCCCGATGAGGGCGGCGTCCACACCGTAGCGGCGCATCGTGGCCAGTTCCTCAGCACGGGAGAGGCCGCTCTCGGTCACGCGCACTGCGTGCTCCGGCGCGCGGCGAAAGACGCGGATGGACTGGTTGAGGTCTACTTCAAACGTGTCGAGGTCGCGGTTGTTGGCGCCGAGAATGCTGACTTGGTGAAAGTCGATTTTTTCCAGTTCCTCCGGCGCGTAGACCTCCACGAGGCAGCCGAGCCCCAGCTCACTCGCGGCCTGGTGGAGGTCGTGGAGCTGCCCAGGCGCCAGCACCGTGGCGATGAGCAACACCGCGTCGGCGCCGCAGGCTTTGGCTTCGATGAGCTGGTATTCGTCGATGATGAAGTCCTTGCGCAAGAGGGGCAATTCGGTGTGCGCCCGCACGAACGGCAGGTGCTCCGGGCGGCCGCCAAAGCGCTCCGGCTCGGTGAGGACCGAGACGGCCGCCGCGCCGGCCTGCTCGTACTGCTGCGCGATGCTGCCGACCACGCCCTGCCCGCCCTCGCGCAGCGTGCCGGCCGAGGGGGCGCGGCGCTTGATCTCGGCGATTACCGACAGCTCGTCGGCGCAGAGGGCGTCGCGGAAATTGCGTCGCTCGCGCTCGAACATCGGGCGCGCCTCCAGTTCGGAGCGCGGCGCCTCGCGCTTGCGCTCCGGCAGGCGCTCGCGCGTGGCTTCGACGATGTCGTCCAAGACGCTCATTTCAAGAATGTAGTTTATGGGGAGAGGAGCATCAAAGCGTCAGCGCAGTAGCTGCTTGCACACCTAACTTCCCTACGCTCTTGTTCAGACGTCGTGCGAGGCCTCGGCGAGCGCATCGAGCTTTTGGAGTGCCGCCCCGCTGGCGATGCTCTGGTGCGCCGCCTCGGTGCATTCGTCGAGCCCGTCGAAGCGGCCGCTGACGTGCAGCGCGTAGGCGGCGTTCAAAAGAACCACGTCGCGCGGGGCGCCCTCTTCGCTGCCGTCGAGGATGGACTTGAGGATGCGGGCGTTTGTTTCCTTGTCGCCGCCCTGCAAGTCGTCCAGCGGGGCGGGACGCACGCCGTGGACTTCCGGCTGGATGACGCGCCCATCCTGCGTGGCCGGTTCGTCGGTGTTGCGCCTGGCTGTGTTGTGCTCAAAGAGCGCGGTGGGGGCCGAAAGGCTCACCTCGTCGAGCCCGTCGCGCGAGTGCACGGCGCAGACGTGACGCGAGCCCGTCTCGGCGAGGATGCGCATCATCTGCTGCGCCACCGACGCGCTGAAGGCGCCCACGAGCTGCCGCTCCACGCCCGCCGGGTTGCAGAGCGGCCCCAGCACGTTGAAGAAAGTGCGCACCCCCAGCGCCCGCCGCACGGGCATCACGTGTCGCATGGCCGGGTGGAAGTAGGGCGCAAACAGAAACGCGATGCCGACCTCCTCCAGGCAGTGCTCCACCCCGTCTTTGCGAAGGTCGATCTTCACGCCCAGCGCTTCGAGCACGTCGGCGCTGCCGCAGTCCGACGAGACCGAGCGGTTGCCGTGCTTGGCGACGGTCGCTCCGGCGCCGGCGGCCACCAGGGCGGCGGCGGTCGAGATGTTGAACGTGCCCGCGTCGTCCCCGCCGGTCCCGCACAGGTCGATGGCGTCGGAGGCGCCGGCGTCCACCGAGACGGCAAACTCGCGCATTACCTCGGTAAAGCCGACGAGTTCCTGGATGGCTTCCCCGCGCGAGCGCAGGCCCAGGAGAAAGGCGGCCACGTGCTCCGGCTCCGCGTCGCCTTGCATCATCTGGCGCATCGCTTCGCGCGCCTCCTCGCGTTGCAGGTCGCGCCCGTCGGCGATGGTCTGTAAAAACTGCTTCATGCGTTGCGAGGGAGAGCGGGAAAAAAAGTCAGGCGTTTTCGTCGGAAGCGGCGGCAGCGCAAGCGATGTTCCCCTTCCCTCTTTTCCCGTGCCGCTTGCTTTTCCCGTGCCGCTTGTCTGTCGAGCGTACCCAGTTTGCAATGAGCGCCGGTCCTGCCTTCGTCAAGACACTCTCGGGGTGGAACTGAATGCCCTCGATGGGGAGCGTGCGGTGGCGCAGGCCCATGATCGTGCCGTCTTCGCTCTCGGCGGTGATTTCGAGCTTGCCTTCGGGAAAGTCGTCGCGGCCGAGAACGAGCGAGTGGTAGCGAGTGGCCTGGAAGTCTTGCTCCAGTCCCGCGAAGACGGACTGCCCGTCGTGGTGCACGCGGCTGGTCTTGCCGTGCATGGGCTCGCTCGCCCCCACGACCTGCCCGCCGAAGACCTCGCCAATCGCCTGGTGCCCCAAGCACACGCCGAGGATGGGAATCTCTGCCCCCAGCCGGCGGATGAGCGCCTCGGTGATGCCGGCATCCGACGGGCGGCCCGGGCCGGGTGAAATGAGGAGGCCGTCGGGGGCAAGTCGCTCGATTTCCTCGACGGTGATCTGGTCGTTGCGCACGACTTTTACGTTTTCGACCTGCGCCTCGACGAGGTGGACGAGGTTGTAGGTAAAACTGTCGTAGTTGTCTAAAACGAAGATCACTTCGTGATGAGGGTTTGAGAAAAAGGAGCGGTTCGGCCCGGTTCGTACGAAGCGGAAGGTTCGCGGAGGCGGTTGTTGTCGCACCCCCCTTCCTCAAACGCTCTCACCTTCACGCGGAGGTCACCAGGCCGACGCGCTTGCGCACTTTTGCCATGAGAGCCTCTGCACGCTCGCGGGCCTTTTTCGCGCCTTCGCGCAACACGTCGCGCACGTAATCCTCGCGCTCGACCAGTTCCTTGCGCCGCTGGCGGGCCTTCGCGAAGTGGGCTTCGATCATTCCCAGGAGCGCGTCTTTGGCGTGGCCGTAGCCGTAGCCGCCGGCGCGGTACTGTTCGGCGATCTCCTCACGCTTTTCGTCTGGGGCAAAGAGCTTGATGAGTGCGAAGACGTTATCCGCCTCGGGATCTTTCGGTTCGTCGAGCGGCGCGGAGTCAGTGACGATGGAATAGACCTTTTCCTCGAGCGTGTCGCCCTCGTCGAAGATGCCGATGGTGTTGTCGTAGCTTTTGGACATTTTTCGCCCGTCGAGGCCCGGCACGGTGGCTACGTCGTCGAGGATTTCGGCCTCGGGCACAGGGAAGAGGGGAGCGCCCTTTTCGCAGAACGTGTTGTTGAACCGCCGCGCCACGTCGCGCGCGACCTCGATGTTTTGCCGCTGGTCGCGCCCGACGGGCACGCGCAGTTCGGCCCCGGCGGGCGGGGCGTCGTAGGCCAGGATGTCGGCGGCCTGGAGGACGGGATAGGTGAAAAGTCCGGCATTCGGCGTGAGCCCTTCAGCGACCTTTTCTTTGTAGGCCACGCCTTTTTCGAGGCGGCTGGTGGGCAGCAGGTTCAAGAACACCCACGTCAGCTCCGCGACCTGCGGCACGTCGCTTTGCACGAAGAGGGTGGCCTCGTCGGGGTCGAGACCCAGCGCGAGGTAGTCGAGCGCGACGTCGAGGGTGTGCTCCCGCAACGCCTCGGGGTCCTGCACCGTCGTCATCGCGTGGTAGTTGACGATGAAGTACAGCGCCTCATGGGCTTCTTTCTGGAGCGCGATGTGGCGACGGATGGCGCCGAAGTAGTTCCCCAGGTGCAACCGCCCGGACGGCTGGATGCCGCTGGTGACAATGGTTTGCGTGTCGGCGTCGTCGGTTTCCGGGGAAGAAAGAGCTGTGTCGGGAGCGGGGGGCATTTCGTGGCGCTGCGGTGCTCGCGAATGGTGGATGGTTTTCGGTATTGTGGGGACGATAGTGGGAGAGGCACCATCACCCAGAAGCCTTCTCCACGCGGGCGGCCATTTCCTTTGCCAGTTCATCTTCGCCGCGCTCGTCTTTCATATCCTGCTCGGCTTCCGGCTCCTCCTGGACGGACGGTTCGGCCTTTTCGGCGGGACGGGTAGCGTGGAGAGATTCGGAGGGACGGCGGTGGCCCTCGGTGGCCTGCTTGAGTGCGTCGAGACGGCGCTCGCTGTTGGTCTTGAGCACGTCCAAAATAGCGCGGGTGCGCATCTGGTGCTCGATGTCGCCCTCGGCTCGGAGCGCGTCGAGAAAATCTTGCTCGGCGTCGAGGAGGTCGTAGAGCAGGCCGTAGTCGCCCTCCCGGCTCATCTCGATCTCGTCGGGCTCGATGCCGGTTCCGCTGAAGGGCGTGTGACCGGCGCTGAGAATCGTTTCGTTGAGCTTGCCCACGTCGCTGCGCGCGGTGCGCAGTTCCTCGGCGAGGTGGTCGGCCAGGTGAGCGTTTTCGAGGCGCTCGGTGGCATGGCGGTAGTAATGGTTCAGCCACACGTGCTGCTGGAGGATCGGATTGAGGCGCTCGGCAGTCTCCTCGCGCGAGATGGTGCGGCCCATCCGGCCCTTGCGAAAAATCTTGTCCAGAAAGCTCATGCGGTGCGGAGGCGTTGGCGTGACTGCGTGAGGAAGTCGGCGCGCCGGGCGCTTGTACCGGGCGGCGGGGGGAAGGTTTTTGGGCTCGCTTCGCTCGCCGAGAACGGAAGGGTTTGCTCGCCGAGGACGGAAGGGAAGGGGAGAGGTTTTTGCTGGAACGGGCGCTGGCGAAGACTTTCCGTCTTACCTCAAGCCTTCCCACCTTTTCAAAAAAGTTCTTCAGCGGCCACGCGGATGGCTTGGCGGAGGGCGCGCGCCTTGTCGAGGGTTTCCTCGTACTCTGCCGCCGGGTCGCTGTCGGCGACGATGCCAGCGCCGGCCTGCACGTGGGCGGTCTGGCCGCGAATGACCATCGTGCGAATGGCGATGCAGGTGTCCAGCGCCCCGTCGAAGCCGAGATGCCCGACGGCCCCGGCGTAGACTCCGCGCCGTTCCGGTTCGAGCCGGTCGATAATCTGCATCGCGCGCACTTTCGGGGCCCCGCTGACGGTGCCGGCGGGAAAGGTGGCTGCCAGCGCGCCGACGGCATCTTGCTCGGCCCGCAGCCGCCCGGCCACCTCGCTGACGAGGTGCATCACGTGCGAGTAGCGTTCTACGAAGGCGTAGCGCTCGACCTCGACGCTCCCGGCGCGGCACACGCGCGACAGATCGTTGCGGCCCAGGTCCACCAGCATCAGGTGTTCGGCGCGCTCCTTTTCGTCGGCGGCCAGCTCGTCGGCGAGGGTGCGGTCTTCGGTTTCGTCTTCGCCGCGCGGACGCGTGCCGGCGATGGGCAGGAGCTCGGCGCGGACGGCGCCCGGGGCTTCGCCGTTTGCGGAGGGCGGCGGCTCCACGCGCACGAGCACTTCGGGACTGGCCCCGGCGAGCGCGAAGTCCTCGAAGTCCAGGTAAAACAGGTACGGCGACGGGTTGACCTGGCGCAACGCGCGGTACAGGTTGAAGCGGTCGCCGGTGAAGCCCATGTCCAGACGCTGTGAGAGGACGACCTGGAAGATGTCGCCGGCGTGGATGTGCTCCTTTGCGGTGCGCACGGCGTCTTCAAAGGTCGTGCGCGAAACGTTCGCAGGGGGAGCGTCGCCGGGTTCATCGCTCTCCGCCAGCGTCACGGGATCGGGCGTCGGTGCGGGGCGGCGCAGGTCATCTTCGAGCGCGTCGAGGGCGCGCCCGGCGTCGTCGTAGGCGGCGCGCAGGTCGTCGTCGGAGGGCTCCAGAAAGACGTTTTGGATGAGAAGGACCTGGTGGCGCGCGTGGTCGAAGGCCAGAAGCTGATCGTAGAAGGCCCAGACGGCGTCGGGCACGCCTTGAAGGCCGCCGCCGGGAGCGTTGGGGAGGTCTTCGAGGAGGCGCACCGCGTCGTAGCCCAGGTAGCCGACGGCTCCGCCCACCAGGCGCGGCAGGCCGGGCACCTGCGCGGCGGTATAGAGGTCCGTAAGCGCGCGCAGCGCGTCGAAGACGTTGCCGTCGAAGGGACCGCTTGCCAGGCCTTCGGGAAGCGCGGCCACGCCCTCGCGCCGCTCCTCGATTTCGACGCGCGGCCCTTCGGCGCGAAGGAGGCGAAACGGGTCTTTCCCCAGAAAGGAGTAACGTGCCAGCTTTTCGCCGCCCTCGACGCTTTCGAGGAGGAAGGGAAACGAGGCTTCCTTGCGCAGTGCCAGAAAGGCCGCGACGGGCGTCGTCAGGTCGGCGCTGCGGCGGCGCACGACGGGGACGGCGACGCGCCCTGCGTTGCCCTGGCGAGGGGAGCGGGCGCGTGCCCGGTCGGCGTGGCGCTGGAAGGCGTCGAAAGACACGGAGTGAGTTGTGACTACTGAGTAGGACGGGACGGGCGGCACGGGAGATTCATTTTCCCTTCCCATTCTCTGCTCACCCTACAAAAAAAGCCTGCCGCGCAGAATCAGCAACCCCTCGCGGGCGAAGGTTGTGTCGAGGGCGAAGTCGGAAAGCGTGAGGCCTGGAGGGCGGGTTTCGAGTGAACGTACGGAAGCGCAGAAGACATTTCGAGGCCGGGGGCTTTACCTCGGCAGCGTGCCGTGCACCACCTCGGAGGGAAACGTGAGCTGGCTGACGTGCCGGCGGCGCACGCTCTGGTAGCCGGCCTTCCTCAGGAAGAAGGTCAGGCGCACGCCCCGGCATCCGCCCAAGAGCGGCGGCCACAGGCGGTAGAGCGCGTTCCAGCCGCGCTCGTACCATGCCCGGGGCTTGGTCATCGCGGCGAGGACGATGCGCCCGCCGGGCCGCAGGACGCGCGCGAACTCGCGCAGGACGGGCACGAAGTCCGCTTCGGGAAGGAGATCGAAGACGTAGCTGGAAAAGGCGAGGTCGAAGGTGCCGGCCGGAAAGGGCAAGTCGTAGGCGTCGCCCTCCTGGAGGCGCCAGTGGGAGGCCGTGCCGGCGCGACGCGCGCGCCACCGGGCCAGGCGCAACATGGCGGGCGTGAGGTCGATCCCGTCGGTGAAGCCGCTGGGGTTGCGGCGCAAGAGCTTCTGGAACGAAAGCCCCGTCCCCACGCCCACCTCCAGCACGCGCTCGCCGTTTCGGGGCGCGGCCCACTCGACGGCGAGGCGACGCGCGCGTCGCTCCACCAGAAGCGCCAGCAGGTCATGCGTGGGGGCAATCCAGGTGTAGGTGCGGCACACGTGGCGCTTCGGCAGACGAGCAGGGAGCACGTTTGGTGTGTGGCCGCGCGGGGGGTGGAGAGCGCAGATAAGAAAAACGGGCTTGGCGAGTTGGACGTTCTGCCGCTTTCACGGTGGACCCTTCTGCACAGGCCGTCGCCGTTGCGCGTTGCCTCGGCGCCTGCCCCCCTCGTCCTCCCACCACACCCGAGAACCGGAACTTCGCGGTGCGTTAAGACTTTCGCAAGGCCGCGTCTCCGCGTCCCTTCCCCGCGCCCGTCATGCCTGATTTCTCGACGCTCAAAGCACGCCTCGGTACGCGGCGTCCGATTCTCGACCGCGTGCTCTTTGGGCTGGCGTTGCTGGGCGTGCTCGTGGCCGTGCATCTGCTCATCCAGCAGGGGCGTGGCTTCGACCGGGGATGCCTGGGCTTCTCGGAGCCGGCGGCCGCCGCGCAGGCCAGCACGTTCAACTGCGAGATGGTCACGCAGAGCGGAGCGGGCACGCTGCTGGGCCTATCGAACGCCTGGTGGGGCATCGGGTTTTACCTGGCGGTGGCAGGCCTGAGCGTGGCCGCCGCCGCGCTGGAGCGCCAGCGCCTGCGCTTCGCCGCCACGCGCGCCCTGCTGATCGGCGGCGGGCTGCTGTACTCGGCGTATCTCACGTACCACCAGTTTGCTGGCCTCGGGGCCCTCTGCGCGCTCTGTCTTACCTCGGCGGGGATTGCGCTCGCGCTCTTTCTCGTGCAGGGGGCCATGCTGGTGGGGCCGCTCGCCGCCCTCGGTTCTTCTGATCCTTCCAAGCAATCAATGGATTCGACCTCCTCGTTTCGTCCCGTGCGCTGGGCTGCCGCCGCGCTGGGGCTCCTCGTCCTCATCGGGGCCGACGTGGTCTACTTTTCGAGCCTCGACGTGGCCTCGCCGGAGCCGGCGGCCGCCGCGCAGGCCTCCTCCGAGTCGTCCGCACCGATGGGAAAAGCGGCCCCGACGAGTGAAAAGACGCCCGCTCGCAGTCGCGCCGCCGTGCCGTCGCCCTCGGCGGACACGACCGAGGAGGAAAAGGAGAACGCTGCGCTGCCGTCGGGGTGCCGTTTCGCCCCAGGCGCCGAGCAGGTCGAGACGAGCCGCCTGGTCAGCTTCGGGGATCCGGTCTTCGGGAAGGCCGACGCGCCGGTGACGGTCGTGGAGTTTTTCGACCCGAACTGTCCGCACTGCGAGACTTTCCACTCCACGATGAAGGACCTGCAAGCGCGGTTCGGCGACCAGGTGCGCTTCGTTTACAAGCCGCTCATGGTGATGGGACCGCGGTCGATGAACCAGATCTCGGCGCTCTATGCGGCGCAGCAGCAGGGCCGGTTTATGGACATGCTCGACGCGCAGTTTGCCCGCCAGCAGCGCGGCGGCCTCTCGAACGACCAGCTTGCCAGCATCGCCCGCGAGATCGACATGAATCCCGGGCCGATGCTCTCGGCGATCCGCCAGAACAGCAGTCGCTCACGCATCGCCCGTGCGCGGAAGGTCGCGAAGGCCGCCGGCGTGAAGGGCACCCCCGCCG
Source organism: Bacteroidetes bacterium QS_8_68_28 (assembly GCA_003022485.1). Taxonomy (GTDB): domain Bacteria; phylum Bacteroidota; class Rhodothermia; order Rhodothermales; family Salinibacteraceae; genus QS-8-64-10. Next base: position 1,356 of record PXTS01000083.1, on the reverse strand, counting down.
TCGTTATCGACGGGCGGCTTGTGGGGCGCCGCGCCAAGACGCCGCAGTGCATCTCGGCGATGATCCAGCGCGAACTCGAAAGTTCGTGAGTCGTGGGTCGTTGGTCGTTCTATCGTGGCCTGCGCATTGCCGGGCGACCTCCGCGTTGCCGGTAGTCTACCGTAGCACCTCACCCTCCCAACCTCCCAACACGGAAACATGCCTGCTCCGGCCCGCACGGCCTCTCCTGCCCCGACTTCCGGTGAAGATTCCGGCTTCGACGCTCGGCTGGCGGGGCGCACGATCAACACGATTCGCCTGCTGGCCGTCGACGCCGTGGAGGCGGCCCAGAGCGGCCACCCCGGGATGCCGATGGGCATGGCGCCGACCGCGTACGTGCTCTTTCGGAAGCACTTGCGCTACAACCCCGCCGACCCCGGGTGGCCCGGCCGCGACCGCTTCGTCCTTTCGGCCGGGCACGGGTCGATGCTGCTCTACGCGATGCTGCACCTGACCGGCTACGACCTGCCGCTCGAGGAAATCAAGCACTTCCGCCAGTGGGAATCGGTCACGCCGGGGCACCCCGAGCACTTCCTGACCCCCGGCGTGGAGACGACCACCGGCCCGCTCGGGCAGGGCTTCGCCAACGGCGTCGGCATGGCGATGGCCGAGCGGATGCTTGCGGCGCAGTTCAACCGCGAGGGCCACGCGCCGGTCGATCACCACACCTACGCGATCTGCTCGGACGGAGACCTGATGGAAGGGATTTCTCACGAGGCCGCCTCGCTGGCCGGGCACCTCGGGCTCGGCAAGCTCGTCTACTTCTACGACGACAACGAGGCGACCATCGACGGAGACGCGAAGCTGGCCTTTTCGGAGGACATTCCGACGCGCTTCGCGGGCTACGGCTGGCACACGCTTTCGGTGGACGACGCCAACGACTTGGAGGCCCTCCACGAGGCCACGCGCGCGGCGAAGGCCGAGACGGAGCGCCCCTCGCTCGTCAGCGTGCGCTCGCAGATCGGCTACGGCCACCCGGAGCTGACCGGCGACCCGTCGACCCACTCCGACCCCTTCGGCGAGGAGGCGGTCGCCGCGATCAAAGAGCGCTTCGGCTTCCCGACCGAGGAGTCTTTTCACGTGCCCGAGGAGGTGGAAGCGCACATGCGCGAAGCGGCCCGAGCGGAGGGCCGCCAGCAGCAACGCACGTGGCAGGAGCGCAAAGACGCCTACGCCGAGGCGCACCCCGACGCTGCTGCCGAGCTGGACCGCTGGCTGGCGCGCGAGCTTCCGGCGGCGCTCGCCGAGGAGGGCGGCTGGGCCGAGCTGTTCCCGACCTTCGAGCCGGGGGAGGAGATGGCCACGCGCAAAGCCAGC
>PXTS01000082.1 GCA_003022485.1 Bacteroidetes bacterium QS_8_68_28 | reverse complement strand
AGCTCCGCCGGATCGGTTACGGGGTCGTCTTGGAGGACCTGCTCGACGACCGCGTCCATGCGCTCCACGTAGCTCACGTCGAGCTCGTCGAGGGCGTCGGACTCGATCTCGCGCACGTCCTTTTCGTTTTTCTCCGGCAGGAGGACCTCGTCGATCCCGGCGCGCTTGGCCGCGAGGACCTTTTCCTTGATGCCGCCGACCGGAAGCACCAGCCCGCGCAGCGTGGCCTCGCCGGTCATCGCCACGTCCGGGCGCACGCGGCGCTGGGTGTAGATGGAGACGAGCGCGGCCAACAGCGCGATGCCGGCGGAAGGGCCGTCCTTGGGAATCGCGCCGGCGGGGACGTGGACGTGCAGGTCCCAGTAGCGGAAGGCGTCCTGCGGAATGCCCAGCTCGTCGGCGCGGGCCTTGACGTAGGAGAGCGCCGCCTGCGCGCTTTCTTGCATCACGTCGCCGAGCTGGCCGGTGAGGCGCAGCTGCCCGCTCCCGCGCGAGACGCTGGCCTCGATGAAGAGGATGTCGCCGCCGGTGGGCGTGAACGCCAGCCCCGTGGCCACGCCGGGCACCTCGGTGCGGTCGGCCACCTCGGGGAAGTGCTCGCGCGCGCCGATGTAGTCTTCGAGGTCTTCGGAGCCGACCGTCTCGCCGTCGGACTCGCCGGTGGCCACCTTTTTCGCCACGCCCCGGCACACCGCGCCGATGGTGCGCTCGAGGTCGCGCACGCCGCTCTCGCGCGTGTACCCGTCAATGATAAGGCGCAGCGCGCCGCTCGAGAGCGTCACCTGGTCTCGCCCGAGCCCGTTGCGCTCGATCTGGCGGGGGATGAGGTACTGCTCGGCGATCTGGGTCTTCTCGAACGGCGTGTAGCCGGTGATCTCGATCATCTCCATGCGGTCGCGCAGCGGGCGCGGCACGCGGTCGAGATAGTTCCCCGTGGCGATGAAGAGAATCTGCGACAGGTCGTAGTCGAGCTCCAGGTAGTGGTCGTTGAAGTTGTCGTTCTGCTCGGGGTCCAGGACTTCCAGTAGCGCACTGGACGGGTCCCCGCGCACGCCGCTGTCGAGCTTGTCGACCTCATCGAGCATCATCACCGGGTTGTTCGTGCCGGCTTTCTTGAGGCTCTGCAAGATGCGTCCGGGGAGCGCGCCGACGTAGGTGCGCCGGTGGCCGCGAATCTCCGCCTCGTCGCGCACGCCCCCCAGCGAGAAGCGCACGAACTCGCGCCCCAGCGCCCGGGCGACCGATTTGCCCAAGCTCGTCTTGCCGACGCCCGGCGGCCCGTGAAGGCACAGGATGGGGGCCTTCTGGTCGCCCGTGTCGCGCTCTTTTTTGAGCTTGAGCACTGCCAGGTACTCCAGCATCCGCTTTTTGACCTTTTCGAGGCCGTAGTGGTCTTCCTCGAGCACCTCCTCGGCATGGCCGATGTCGAGGTTGTCGTCGGAGTAGTCGCGCCACGGGAGGTCGAGGATCCACTCGACGTAGCTGCGCGTGACCGCGTAGTCGGGCGCGGCGGGGTTGATGCGGCCCAGGCGGCCCAGCTCCTTCTCGGCGGTCTCGCGGGCGTGGTCGGGAAGGTCCTTCTCCTCCAGACGCTCCCGCAGCTCCTCCACGTCGCCGGCGCCGGGGGCGCCCTCGCCCAGCTCGTCCTGGATGGCCTTCATCTGCTGGCGCAGCAGGTACTCGCGCTGCTGCTCGTCCACGTCGTCGCGCACGCGACTGCGAATTTCCTCGCTGACCTCGACCACCTGGCGCTCGCGGTCGAGGAAGTCCATTACCAGATCGGCGCGCTCCAGGAGGGGGAGCGTTTCGAGGAGCTTCTGCTTATCCTCAACGTCGGTCTGGAGATTTGAGGCGATGAAGTGAATCAGAAACGTCGGCGAGTCGATGTTCTGCACCGCATAGGCGGCCTCGCTGGGGAGGTTCGGGGCCACCTCGACGATCTCGACGGCCATGTCTTTGATCTCCCGCAGGCGCGCCTCAAGTTCGGGGTTTTCCTCGCCCTCGGCCGGGTCGTTTTCCGGCTCCTCGACCGCTTCGACCTCCGCCCGCAGATACGGCTCGGTCTGCGTGAAGTCGCCCGTGCGAATGCGCCGCTTGCCCTGGATGACCATCGAGGTCGAGCCGTCGGGCATCTTGATGAGCTTGAGGATCTCGGCGACCGTGCCCATCCGGTAGAGATCCTCCGGCTCCGGGTTTTCGGTCTCAGCCTCCTTCTGGGCGACGACGCCGATGAGCTCTTCGTTCTCGAAGGATTCGCGCGCGAGCTGGAGCGAGGAATCACGCCCGATGGTGATCGGCAGGACGACGCCGGGAAAGAGCACCGTGTTGCGCAACGTCAGGACGGCCAGCGTCTCGGGCACATCTCCGGGGGCGAGGTCGATGCCCTCGGCGTCTTCGGGAGCGAAAGGCACCTGCTCGGGCGCGGCGATGGCGGGGTCGTCGCCGGAGGCGGCAAGCAGTTCGTCGATGGGCGGTTCGTTCATGCGGCGCGGGGGCAGCGGCGGCAGCGGCGAGGGAAGACGAGCGGGCGGCGCAGGGGCCGTCCTATCACAGAAAGAAGCACAAGAACCAGACCGGGCGCGCGTGCCTGCCAGTCTGGCAGTATGCACAGTCTACCTTAAGCGAGCAACGCGCACAAGGATTCGTAACGCGCCATTTTTTCTTGCAGCCCAACATTCGGCGAGCCCGGCGCTGCGGGACTAGCTGCGACGATGGGCTGACCGGCCCCTCGGCAGAGGCACCCGCCCCGCAGAGTAGCGCGGCAGCGAGCGACAGGGGTTGCGGCGGCCAGTATGCCTGCTGAGAGACACACCACCGATGCACGCTCCACTCACAAACCCAGCCCACCCATGAAGGCCTCCTCAACCCCCTTCGCTTTTTTCGCTCTGCTCTGCTCGGGCTTGCTGCTCGCAGCCTGCGACTCGGCAAGCAACGCGCAGAAGCCTCGGCTCCGCATCGCATCTCAGCAGACCAGTAGCGCCGCCGTGGGCGATTCTGCAACCACCGCGAGCGGGGACACGGTCGTCTTCCGGGGCGTGGAAAATCCTTCTGAGAG
>PXTS01000081.1:6727-20943 GCA_003022485.1 Bacteroidetes bacterium QS_8_68_28 | reverse complement strand
AGGCCGTTGGCGAACGCGCGGAAGTCGTCGTTGCGCGCCACGAAGTCGGTCTCGCAGTTGACTTCGGCGATGGCGGCCCCGTCGCCGGCGGCGGCCACGCGCGTGACGATCAGGCCCTCGTCGGCCTCGCGGTCGGAGCGCTGGGCAGCGACCTTCTGGCCCTTCTTGCGCAGGACCTTGACGGCCTCGTCGAAGTCGCCGTCGGTCTGCTGGAGGGCGTCCTTGCAGTCCATCATGCCCACGCCGGTGGCGTCGCGCAGGCGCTTTACGTCTTGGGCGGAGATGCTCATGCGTGTCGGGACTTGGTTTTTGGGCTCGGTGTTTGTTTCTCAGGAAGCGGGCGCCGGCGTTCGGTTGCGGGCGGGGAACCAACAACCAAAAACCACCCCCCATTATCCCTCTTCCTGCTTGGCCTTGCGCGTCTCCCGGCCCTCGACGATGGCATCGGTGATGGCAGTGGTGACGAGGTCGATGCTGCTCAAGGCATCGTCGTTGGCGGGGATGGGGTACTCCACGCGGCTCGGGTCGCAGTTGGTGTCCACCATCGCGATGACGGGGATGCCCAGCTTGTTGGCCTCGCGCACGGCGATCTCCTCGCGGCGAATGTCGACGACGAAGACCGCGCCCGGCAGGCGCGCGAGCTGGCGGATGCCCCCGAGGGTGTTCTCCAGCTTCTCGTGCTCGCGCAGGCGGACGAGCTTTTCTTTTTTCTTGAGCTTGTCGAGGGTGCCGTCGGCGTCCATCTTCTCGATCTCCTCCATGCGCCGAATCGAGCGGCGGATGGTCTGGAAGTTCGTCATCGTGCCGCCGAGCCAGCGCTCCACCATGTGCGGCTGGCCGGCGCGCTCGGCGCCGTCGCGCATGATGTCCTGCGCTTGCTTCTTGGTCCCGATGAAGAGGATGTCCTTGCCGCGCTCCCCGAAGCGGCGCGCGGCGTCGGCCGCCTCGTCGAGCAAGACCTGCGTCTGCATCAGGTCGATGATGTGGATGTTGCTCCGCTCCATGAAGATGTGCTTCTCCATGCGCGGATGCCAGCGGCTGGTAAGGTGGCCGTAGTGCGCGCCGGCCTTGAGCAGTTCTTCGACGGTGGCACGGTGCGCGGGCGTCTCCTGCTCGTGCTGCTGGGCCGCCGCTTCCTCGGCGTCGGAGGAGGAGGCTTCGCCGTTCTCCGGCGGGGCGCTTTCGGGGGCGTCCTCGGCCCCGATCGTTTCGGGTTCCCCGTCGGAGGCGTCAGCCTGCGGGGCATCGTCGGCGTCGGCCGTTTCCGGCGCGTCATCACTGCCGGCGTCCTGCGCAACGGGGGCCTCGGCCGTGGCGCCGTCGTCTGGGGCGGACGGGTCTTCCTGCTGGGAGGCTTCTTCTTCTGCCATGAGTAGGGAGCGAGAAAAGGAGCGAGGGGGTTGGGCTTCTACGACCGTCGCTTGCGCAGCTGAACGCGAGTTGGACGCGGAGCGGGGGCCCGGGAGATGTTGCCCACGCCCTCGTTTCCCTGCGCGCAGAGCAACGTCACCCCGCTGTCGCATCGGGCCGTATGTGTTTTCGGAGAGCTGAACGTTGAAATTAGCGCTTCGAGAACTGGCCTTTTTTGCGAGCCTTCGGCTGGCCGTACTTTTTGCGCTCGACCATGCGGTCGTCGCGGGTGAGGAAGCCCGCTTCGCGGAGGGGCTTTTTCATCGCTTCGTCCACCTTCACCAGCGCGCGGGCGATGCCGAGCTGCGCGGCCTCGGCCTGCCCGGTCAGACCGCCGCCGTCGGCGTTGATCTGCACGTCGTACTCGCCGAGCGCGTCGATCACTTCAAACGGCATCAAGACCGAGCGGCGGCGCGCATTCTGCGGAAAGTAGTCCGGCGCCTCGCGGCCGTTGATGGTGATCGTGCCGTCCCCGGCGGTGAGGTAGACGCGGGCCGTGGAGGTCTTGCGCCGGCCGGTGGCGTTGTACTGGGTGGGCATGGCGGGTTGGCGGTTGGTTTTTGGCGGTTGGTTTTGGCGGCTCTCGGTTCGAGGAGGAAAACGCAAGAACCAAAAACTATAAAACCAAAGACTCCTTAAAGACTACTTGTCGTCGGGCAGCTGCTGGGGCTGCTGGGCGTCGTGCGGGTGCTCGGGGCCTTCGTAGACCTTGAGTTTCTTGAGCATGTCTTCCCCCAGCGAGCCTTCGGGAAGCATCCCGCGCACGGCGTTCTCGACGATGAAGGTGGGGCGGTGCGCGCGCATCTCCGCCGGGCTGGCCGTCTGGCCGCCGCCGGGGTAGCCGCTGTACCGGAAGTATTCCTTGTCGATGTCCTTGCGCCCGCTGAAGGCGGCCTCGGCGGCGTTGGTGACGATCACGAAGTCGCCGGTGTCCACGTGGGGCGTGTAAGTGGGCTTGTGCTTGCCGCGCAGGATGCGCGCCACGCGCGAGGCGAGGCGGCCCACCGGCTCCCCGGCCGCGTCGGCATGGTACCAGGCGCGCTGCACCTCGGCGGGCTTGGCGTGGAAGGTTTTGAAGCTGTTCGCATTCATGACTATACTTGGGAAAAACGGTCGTCTGGCAGAGAGCCCGCCGGGCCGAAAAGCGCGCGTGTTTTTCGTTCCGACATTCCCCTGCCACGTGCAGGGGCGGGGCGGGGTTTTCGCCCGCCGCGTTATTCCAGCAATCTTGACGGGCCGCCCCCCGCATGCGGCGGTGCCACGCCCGCCTCCTCTCGCTCACGCTTCTCGCGGCGCCATGTCCGTTCCCGCCGTTCCCGAGTCGCTCCGCGAGCTGGCCGCGCGGTTGCCCTTCGGGCTCGAAGACGCCGAGCAGGTCGGGGCGGCCTTCCGGCGCTTCCAGAACGCCGACGACGGCGAGGCCCCGCGCGAGCGGCGCGCCGTGGAGCTGTGGACGTACTGCTTCGTGCGCCGCTACTTCTGGGTCAAGTTCACCGTGAAGCCCGAACGCCCCGCCTCCGACCTCGACGAGCTGGTCGAGCGCGTCTACCGCAAGATCGAGGCCAAGCGCGCCACCGTGCGCGAGCCCGGGCGCTACGCCCACTGGGTCAGCGTCGTGTGCCGGAACACCTTCCTCAACTACGTCAACCGCGAGGGCCCGCCCGACGTGTCCCTCGACGAGGAGCACGCCCCGACGCTTTCTTCAAAGAAGCGCGTGCGCGGCGACCTCGGGCTGGCGCGAAGCGTGGTGGCGGAGGCCATCGAGCGGTTGCCGGACTACCTCCAGCCGGTGGCGCGGATGCGGTTTTTGGAGGAGCGCTCCTACCCGTCGATCAGCGAGGAAACGGGCACGGCCGTGCCCACGGCCCGTTCGTACGCGGGACGCGCCCGCAAACAGCTCCGCCAAGACCCGGACGTGCGGGCGCTCTGGAACGAGAAGCAAACGTAGCTCCGCCCGCTCTTTTTCGCATCTGCTTTTGTGCTGCTTGTGAAAATCCGTGGCGCGCACGCTGGACGTACGGGCGGCACCTGTCGGGGAGAATCTCGTACTCTTCCGGAGCAACCAGAAGGCGGCCGCGTCCCCCTCGTTGCCATAGGAGTCTCGCAGCCTCTACGTTTCCCTTCATGAACGACCTCGAAGCGCGCATCGTGCAGTATCCCGACCTCCCTCCCGCCGAGCAGCAGGCGGTCGAGGACGAGGTGGAGGGCCGCCCCGAGCAGGCCGCTCTGCTGGCGGAGGTGAAGGCGCTGGACCGCGCGCTCAAGGCCGCCGGGGCGTTCGGCCCGGCGTCCTCTGCCGAGGCGCTCGACGACGAGGTGTGGGCCCGCTTCCTGGCCTCGCCGCGCTCGGGAGAAACGGGTCCGCCCGCGTTCGACCGGCTCGCGGCGGTGCTCGAAGAGGCCGAGGAAGGAACGGCCCTGCGCGAGCGATGCGTGGCGCTGGCGCGCCGCCTGCGCGCCTTGGAGGCCGAAAGCACGGATCCGGCGGCGCACTTCGAGGCGCTGGCGGGCGAGCCCCCTCCGACAGCCGATGATCTTTCGGAGGCCGGCGGCCAACCACCCCCCCGTGCCAACGAGCGCGTCGCCGAGCCGGCCGCCGCGCGCTGGCGCTACGCCCGCTACGCGGCGCTCGCTGCCGCCGTGGTGCTCGTGCTCTACGGCGCGCTCCGGGCTGCCAGTCGCCTTTCGCAGTCGCCGATGGAGCGCTTGGCGCGCGTGGAGGGAGAGCGCCTGAGCGTGGAGGGCTACGGCTTGCGCGACCTGCGCCTGCGCGGGGACGCTGCCCCTTCGTCGTCGGACACCGCCGCCGCCTCGCTCGACGAACGCTACCTGCGTGGCCTGCGCGCCCTGCGGGCCGCGCGCACCTCCACGCTGGGGCTCTTCCCGCATTACGAGACCAAGCCGCTGCGCCGCGCCACCCGCACGCTCCGGGCCGTTGCCCAGGAGGCCGAGCCAGGGTCGTTCGTGCAACTGGAGGCGCTCTTCTTTTTGGGCAAGGCGCGCCTGGCGCAGGGCGACCGGGCCGGGGCCACCCGCGCCTTTCGCCGCGTCGTGGCCGGCGGCGGGCGGCTCGCCCCCGAGGCGCAGGAGATCCTCGGCGCCCTCCACGAAGAAGCTGCCTACGACGGCCCGTCCGGCAGCGGGTAAAGCGTTCCGTCCGGGAACCAGGCTCTGGTTGAGCCATGTGCCATGTGCTTGGATGAGGTCAAACCCGTCTTGATCAGGGTCATCCCGGCGTAACGTTCGGCAGAAACGAGCCTTCGCTGGACAGGTCGACGCTCGCGCTGCGGCCGCCCCCAGAAATCGCATCTCACGCCAACAAAATGAGAGTCAGACAAATCATAAGGGTACTAATCGCCGGCGTGCTGCTCGGCTTCTGCGCCGTCGGCCCGGCCCGGGCGCAGCAGGCCGGCTCGGACGAGGCCGACGCCGACGAGGAGCTGCCCAACGTCATCTTCGTGCTGGTCGACGACATGGGCTGGGGGGACCTCGGCGCGTTCTTCCAGAACCAGCGGGCGGGCGAGGGGACCGACCGACGCAGCGGACCGCGCCAGCGGACGCCCCACCTCGACCGGATGGCCCGCCAGGGAGCGATGCTGCCGGTGCACTACGCTCCGGCACCGGTGTGCGCCCCCTCGCGCTCCTCCTTGCTGACGGGGCAGTCGCCGGGCCACACCCATGTGCGCGACAATCAGTTCGACAAAGCGCTGGCGAGCAACCACACGCTCGCCTCGGTGCTTCGCAAGGCCGGCTACGCCACCGCCGCGTTCGGCAAATGGGGCCTTCAGGGGCGCGGGGACGTGTCCGACTACGGCGGCCGCTGGCCCGCGCAGCCGCTGGCCCGGGGCTTCGACTACTTCCTCGGCTACATGGGGCACGGAGCGGGGCACGAGCACTACCCGAAGGAGGCCCCCTACAGCGACGGCCCGAAGAAAGTCTGGAAAAGCCGAAACGGCGCCACGCCCCGACTGACCAACATCACGCCCGCGCTGGACAAGACGTACACGGCGGACCTGTGGACGGCGGGCGCCAAACGATGGATCACCCGGCACGAGCAGGGTCCCAACGCCGAGCAGCCGTTCTTCGTCTACCTGGCCTACGACACGCCGCACGCCGTGCAGGAACTGCCCACGCAGAACTACCCGGCCGGCGGCGGGCTCGACGGGGGCGTGCAGTGGACCGGCGAGGACGGCCGCATGATCAACACGGCCTCGGGGGAAATCGACTCCTGGGTGCATCCGGACTACAGAGACGCCACCTACGACCATGACGGGGACGCCTCGACGCCGGAGGTTCCCTGGCCGGACGTGTACAAGCGGTACGCCACGGCCAACCGCCGCATCGACAACGCGATGGGCGACCTCATGCAGCTTTTGGAGGACCTCGGCGTCAGCGAGAACACGCTGATCGTGTTTACCTCCGACAACGGCCCCTCCCGCGAGGATTACCTGCCCGACGAGGAGTATCAGCAGAACAAACCGACCTTCTTCGACAGTTACGGCCCCTTCGACGGCATCAAACGCGACACGTGGGAGGGCGGCGTGCGCGAGCCCACCGTGGCCTACTGGCCGGGCCGCATCCCCGCCGGCACGGTCGTGGACATGCCGAGCATCTTTTACGACTGGATGCCCACCTTCGCCGACGTCGCCGACGTCCCTGCACCGGCCAACACGGACGGCCTCTCGCTGCTCCCGGCGCTTACTGGCGAGGGAAATGGGAAGCGCAGCGCAGCGGACTATCCGGTCTACATCGAGTACGCGCAGGGCGGCGCGACCCCGGAGTACGAGGCGTTCGCCCCCGAGCACCGGGGGCGCGAGCGCAACCAGATGCAGGTGATTCGCATGGACGGCTACGTCGGGGCCCGCTACGACATCCAGGACCACAGCGACGACTTCGAGATCTACGACGTGTCCGAGGACCCGCAGCAGACGAACAACCTGGCCTCTGGCTCCGAGCGCCCGGCCTATTTCGACGCGCTCCAGGAAAAAATGAAAGCGAAGGTGCTTCGGGTACGCCGCCCCAACCCGTCGGCCCCGCGCCCCTACGACGACGAACGGGTTCCCGCTTTGTCTGACGCGGCCGTGAACGAAGACATGCTTGCCGACGGCCTGGCGTGGAGCGCCTACGACGGGGCCTTCCCGTGGGTGCCCAAGATGGATGAGATGGACCCGTCGGCGAGCGGGCATGCAGAGCGCCCGGCGCTCGACGTGCGGCCGGACGGTAGCGACGCGCTGTATTTCGACGGCTACCTGCGCGTGCCGGAGGACGGCCCGTATACCTTTTCCGTCCGCGCCAACGCCGGGGCGGTCCTGCGCCTCCACGAGGCGACCGTGATCGACGCCGATCACAGCTACGTCGGGGGCCGGGAGCGCACCGCCACGATCAAGTTGGAGGCCGGGCTGCACCCCGTCCGGCTCTACTACCGCGGCCCAGCAGGGCAGAGCACGCCGATGCTGAACGTGCAGTGGAGCGGCCCGAGCCACACCGAGCGGCATCCAATCCCCGCGAGCGCGTTCGCGCGCGAGACACGGTAGAAGGGGCCCGTCGAAGACGGTGGATGGTCTTCCGAGGGCAGGCGACCGCAGCCCCGGCGCCAAACTGTCAGACCGGTCGGCCAGCAGCCTGTTCTACGTGCACCCGCGCGTCACAGCACCCGCGCGTCTCACAGCCAGCCCCGCTCGTTCATTTCCGCCTCGAAGCGGTCTTGGATTGCTCCAGCCCGTTCCGTATCCATGACCGTCTGCTCGGCGTCGATCACCCACGAAGCGTGGTCGTGAGGCGTGGTCGAGACCACGTGGGCGTACGTATTCAACGCGGCTTCCGCCTTGGGGCCCAGGCCCGACGGCGGCACCTCGAAGACGTCGTAGGGCTGGCCGTGCTGCACGGCCCACACCTCCAGGAACTGCTGCAACAGCCAGTCCGCCGGATTGCGTCGCTTTCCGTTCTTCCAAAGCGAGGAGAGCGCCCACACGCGGTACGGGCGCAGCACCGCCACGTCGGCCTCGGGCTTTGGCGGCGACGACGCATCGAGGCGCGCGTGGCACTCGGCGGCGGCGTCCCAGCTGTCGGGGCGCTCGTTGGGAAAGGTGCGCCCGTAGCCAAGCCACATAACCGCGTCGGGGCCGTGGGCGAGCTGCTCGCTGCACATGCGCTGAACGTCCTCGGGCGAGACGTGCTGCAGCCCGTCGGGGCCGCCGTAGGTGTGCGCCTGCATCCAGGGGAGGAGGAGGCGCTCGTAGCGCCGCGCCAGCCCCGCTCCGTAGCTCATGTCGTGCGGAATGACCGTCGCGTAGCCGCTGCCGCGCACCGGGTACGGGTCGTAGTGCACCATGTCGAGGTGCTCGGCGAGCAGCTCTTGCCCGGTCCCGTCGTGGTCGTTGGCCAGGCTGAAGACGTCCATGCGCGTGGTGTTGCGAAACAACAGCAGCTCCGGGGCCCCGCCGCGGTCCAGCTCCTCGCGAACGATCCCGCAGAGCTGCGCGCAGCTTTCGTGAAGGCTGTAGAGCCACCAGGCGTAAGCGTCGGGGCCGTAGACCTCGGGGAAGCCCCACGTGCGCGGCGGCTCCAGCGCGCCCGAGCCGGCGTTCGCGCGGAACGCCGAGATCCCGGCTTCCGAGTAGTCCCAGAGCGGGTAGTTGACCGCCGCGCCGTTGAGGTGGCCGGTGATGTAGAAGTTCTCGTCGCCGTAGCGCGCCGCCAGCACCACGTCGCTCGGGAAAGCGCCGCCGTTGGCGCGGGTCCAGGGACGCAGAACGTTTGCGACGTGCTTCCGCAACGCCCGGCGCGTGCTCTCGGCCGCCGCGCTGACGGTGCCGTTCTGGAAAAACCAGTACTGGTCACTCCCGCCGTACTCCCAGTAGACGGCCAGCCCGACCTTACTCAGCATCGCGTCGTCGAGCCCGCTCAGGTCGAAGGAGAGCTCGTAGAGCGTGCGGTGCTCCGTTTCCGGAGACGACGGCAGGTCGGGCGTGACGGTGTCGTTTTCGGGCACCGCTCCCGCCGGCGCTTCGGTCACCTCGGCCGGAACGACCTTCAGGTGCTGCTCGCCGTCGTAGGGCTTGAGCGGCACGACGACCTCCGCCTTCACCGGCGCCCCCATGTCCGGGTAGTAGTGGCCGACGGGCACGGTGTCTTTTTGCGGGCCGGTCCCTCCGCTTCCCCGGGTGTAGGGAAAGCCCATGTCGTAGACAGGCGGTTCGATGATAACCCGGTGCGCGGTCGGCGCAAAGCGAAAGAGGTGGCGGTCGATGGCCTTGCCGCGGTAAACGCCCCCGATCATACGCGCCGGGTGCGGCTCGAAGCCCAGCTCTTCGACCAGCGGGGCGCTGTCGGTGACGTCCTCGAGGGTGCTGATGTGGTACTTCATGCCCGTCCGCCGGGCCACCTCGAGCAGCTCGCGTGCCTCCTCAGCGGTATCGGCGTCGCGGTCGATCAGCCCGACGCCGTGGGCCTGCAGGTCGGCGATGTCCTCCTCGAGCGACGCGACGGGGTCGTAGCTGGCCCAGCCGACCGGCCACTCCGGGTCGCCCGGCCGGATCGGCGGGTCGCTTCGGGATTCAAAGGCCTTCGACAGCGCGCCTGCAGGCCCGAGGCTCAGAGCACTTCCCATCACGCTGCTCACTTTAACGAAATCGCGTCGATCCATGAGGGGCTCGCTGTGCGTGGAAAAGAAAGGCGCTAAGGCAGAAAACCTCTTTCAAGGCGGGGCGGTTTCGGGTTCAGGCATGGCGGCGGCGGGCGAGGGCCGTAAGAGCGGGGGGCGGACGCTCGTCGGCGCACGCCGCGAGATACCGTTCGCCGGCCCGCTCAACCGTCGTCCACGTACACCGCAAAGCCCGAGCCCGGGTCCACGCGCACGCGCTCGCTGGGGTCGGTCTGGAGCGTGCGGCCCACGTAGTCGGGGCGAATGGGATACTCGCGGTGCCCCCGGTCGATGAGGATGGCAAGCTGGATGGTGTGCGGGCGCCCGTGTTGCACCAGCGCGTCGAGTGCCGCACGGGCGGTGCGCCCGGTAAAGAGCACGTCGTCCACCAGGAGCACGTCGCGGCCGGCGATCTCGCTGCGCATCGTAGACTGCTCCTCGGGCGGCTCGCCGGCTTCGAGGTCGTCGCGGTAGGGCGCCGTGTCGAGCTCGCTGACGGAGAGATCGCGCCCCTCGATCCCGCCGACTTTCTCGGCCAGCGCCTCGGCGAGGGCCACGCCGCGCTGCCGGATGCCCACGACGGCCAGCTCCTCCGCGCCCCGGTTGCGCTCGACGACTTCGTAGGCCAGGCGCGTGAGCGTGCGCCGCACGTGCTCTGCGGAGAGAACGACCGTCATAGCGATTTTGGATCGAGGATTGCCTACCGGGCCGCTTTTAACGATCCTCCCAAAAGTCCCCACAAGGGGTCATTCCACGCACCCCGAGGCGGCGCCGCGAGCAGGGCCTCCCGTCTCCTGCCTCTTCGTCGAACTTACGGCCTCCGCGTGCGCACGGGGGCGCCCACGTCCCGGGAAAACGTCTCACGTCCAACGGGGTTGGCAGGCGGCTTCGTTTGCGCAGGCATAATCGAATTGCTGATGGCTGAGGGCGTTCTCGGCGCTACGCCTCCGCCGCTTCGGCTTCCTCCGCCTCCGGCCAGTTGGGGCAGTTCTCGCGCTGGCAGCGGCCGTACATGTTTAGCGAGTGGCAGTCGATCTCGAAGTCGTAGATCTCGGCGACCATTTCCTGAACGCTCTGCAGGCGCGGGTCGCAGAACTCGAACAGCTCGTTGCAGTCCATGCAGATCAGGTGGTCGTGCTGCCAGTAGCTGTACGCCCGCTCGTAGCGCGCCTGACTCTCGCCGAACTGGTGGCGCACGACCAGATCGCACTTCATCAGAAGCTCCAGCGTGTTGTAGACGGTGGCCCGGCTCACGCGCGTGCCCTCTTGCTTGAGGCGAATGTAGAGGTCGTCGGCGTCGACGTGGTCGGGCGTGGCATAGATTTCTTCCAGGACCGCGAAGCGCTCGGGCGTCTGGCGCTGGCCGCGCTCTTTGAGAAAGGTGCGGAAGACCTCTTCGACTTCGTCGAGGGTGTGCTGCGGGAGCGTAGACATGCGGCGGGCGGCGGCAGGGGGCAGGCGACGTGCCCTCGGCAAACCGCCGCTTCGGAAGAGCGGTTCCGCTTCGCGGCGGACGGCGGTCGCTCCAAGAGCCCTTGATCGCACTCCACAAGCACTTCTTTACTGATGCTTGCCGCTCAAATACGCGATCTGTTTAGGCAACTGGTATTACAGAAGACGGACCGGCCGAGAGATTCTCGATACACACCTCTGCATTATAGCTCCCATCGCCGGTGGAGTCATAGGCGTGGCAGTGAGAGGAAGCCTGCACCGGCAGCGTAGGTCATAGCTTCTGCTGTCGCTCCGCTTCGGCAGACGCCCCTTCCTCCTCAAGTTTCCCATCGACAATCTGCCCCGAGCAAGCAGCAGTGCGACGACTTTCGCGCAGCGCTTCTTCCCCCAGAGGGCCCTCGGTTTCCGCAACGACGTTGCGACGCTTCCTCACAGGCGTACTTCGAAGATTGATAAGGAAAATAACACTACGACCATTTCCGGCCGCGACCTCGGCCACGTCACAGCGGAGCGCGTCGCCCTTCTCGAAGGCGGCCAGGTCGTGCGCGATGAGCCGGTCATGGAGGCGACGCTGGAGGAACTTCGTGCCTACTTCGCTCGCGAGGTCCGCCCGCAGGAGGTGGGGTCTACCCCGTAGCAGCCGTTTCCGGTCAAAGGCCTGCCGTCTACCGCCCGCCGTCCGCCGCCCGAGGGAGCGAAGCGACCTTCTCCCAGATCGCCGCGTGCAGGGCCTCGGGCGGCTCGGTGGCGTCGAGGACGCAGAAGCGCTCGGGGTGGCGCGCGGCGAGGGCGTCGTAGGCGTCGGCCACGCGCTGGTGGAAACGGGCCGGCCCGGCCTCCATGCGGTCGGGGGCGGTGCTGGACTGCTGCTGCGCGTCTTCGCGGCGGCGCAGCGCCTCCTCGGGGTCGAGGCGCAGCAGGAACGTGCGCGCCGGCACGAGCCCCCCGGTGACGCGGCGGTGAAAGCGCCCGAGCCACGATTCGCCGCCCTCGTCATCGCCGCCGCCCGCCGCTGGCGAGGCGTCTCCCTCAGCAGCAAGCGCCCGGCCGGCGCCCTGGTAGGCGGTCGTCGAGTCGTAGAAGCGGTCGCACAGCACGGGACGGCCCGCCGCGAGGGCGGGGCGAATTTTTTCCTCGACGAGCTGGGCGCGCGCGGCGCTGAATAAGAGCAACTCGGCCATCGGAGCCACCTCCAGCGTTTCGTCCAGCAGGAGCGCGCGGACGCGCTCAGAGAGGGCCGCCCCGCCCGGCTCCCGGGCGACCAGCGGGTCGCGGCCCTCCGCTCGCAGCCGCTCGGCCAACCGGCGCACCTGCGTGGTCTTGCCGCTCCCGTCGATGCCTTCGAAGGTGACGAACACTTGGGGGCGGAGGGGGCGGAGGTGTGTAGAGGACGGAAGTTCAAAAAAACAAACGCCGAGCGCCACACGCCAAGCGCCGGACGCCGCCGCGCAAGAAAACGTGAAAAGCGTGGTTCCCGCCGGCGCTCGCCCTTTGCAATGGCGCGGCGCTCCCCGTATCATGCATCGCAACGCGAGCGGCCACCACCGCCCGACGGATCGCTCCCGGCCGCCTCGTTGCTGCGTCCTTTTTGCCCAAAAAGAACGGCGCTTCGCCTCCATGAGCACGTTCGACTTCGGATTCGACGACTCCTCGGACGACCCGGCCCGCCGGTCGCACCTGGCCGACCTGATCGAAGCCTACGAGTCCGACGGTGCGGCCTACCTCGACTCCGCCGCGCTCGACGACCTGGCCGCCCACTACTTCGAGAAAGAGCGCTTCGAGGACGCCCTCGGGGTCATGGAACGTCTCTGCGAAAAGCAGCCTTACACCTCGGACGTGCACATGCGGCGCGGGCTGCTCCTCAGCACGCTGGGGCGCCACGAAGAGGCCCTCGACGCCTACGACCGGGCGCTCCGCCTCAACCCGACCGACGCGGAGACGCTCGTCAATCGCGGCATCACGCTCGACCGTCTGGGCCGTCCCGACGACGCCCTCGACGCCTACGACCGGGCGCTCGACCTCAGTCCCCGCAGCCCCGAGGCGTTCTTCAACCGGGGCGTGACGCTCGAACGCGCAGGCCGGCTCGAAGACGCTGCCCGCGCCTTCGAGGAGTGCGTGGACCTCGCCCCCGAGCACCCCGAGGCGTGGTACGAACTGGGCTACTGCTACGACCGCCTGGGGCGCAATCCCGCCAGCGCCGACTGCTACGAACGCCACATCGACGAGGCGCCCTACTCGCCGGACGCCTGGTACAATCGCGGGATCGTCCTCAACCGCATGGGCCGGTACGAGGAGGCCGTCGAATGCTACGACATGGCGCTGGTGATCGACGAGGACTTCGCCTCGGCCCACTACAACAAGGGCAACGCGCTGGCGAACCTGGGACGCCTCGAAGACGCCGTCGAAAGCTACGAGGCGGTCCTGGAGCAGGAAGGACGCGACGCGGCGACCGCCTACAACATCGCCCTCGCGCACGAGGAGCGCGGCGCCTTCGAGGAGGCGCGCTCCTACTACCGCCGGGCGCTCGAAGACGAGCCGGGATACGCCGACGCCTGGTACGGGCTGGGCTGCTGCCTGGAGGCCACCGGGCGCCTCGAGGA
Organism: Bacteroidetes bacterium QS_8_68_28; assembly: GCA_003022485.1. Classification (GTDB taxonomy): domain Bacteria; phylum Bacteroidota; class Rhodothermia; order Rhodothermales; family Salinibacteraceae; genus QS-8-64-10. The sequence continues at coordinate 7,839 of PXTS01000081.1, read as the reverse complement.
CGCCCTGGAGGCCCTGCGCCGCGCCCTCGAGATCGACGCGGAGCGGCCCGCCTTCTGGCACGCCCGCGCCGACTGCGCCTATCGCTCGGAGGCGTTCGAGGAGGCGCTCGACGCTTACGCCCGCGCCGCCGAGCTGGAGCCGGAGCGCCCCGCCGACGCGCTCCTGGGCCGCGCCGAGACGCTCTACGCCCTCCAGCGCCCCGCCGACGCCCTCGACGCCTACCGCGCCGCACTGGAGCACGACCCCGACTGCGCCGACGCGCACTTCCGCCAGGCCAAGGCCTTCTTCGCCACTGGCCGCCCCGAGGCGGGCCTGCGCGCCCTGCGCACCGCCCTCGACCTCGACGCGCGCCTTCGCGCCGATCTCGAACGCCTCTACCCCGACCTCGCCGGCGACTCCCGCGCGCGCGAACGCCTGGGGCTGGAGTGAGTGCGGGAGTTTGGGGGGTGGGAGTGGGAGTGGGAGTGGGAGCGTGAAAGGCGTAGCGGCGAAGGGAGCGAGTGGAAGCAGCCCCACGCGAGCGTGAGGCGGGGTCGCCGCCCCGCGCGTACCGCGTTGCCGAACGAAAACCCCCACACCCCCGCACTCCCGCACCCCAGATGTCCACCCTCGCCCACTTCGCGCAGGGCCTCCTGATGGGCGGCTCCGACGCGATTCCCGGCGTGAGCGGGGGCACGATGGCGCTGATCGTCGGCATCTACCGGCGGCTGATTGATTCGATCAGCAGTTTCGTGTCGCTGGTGCTGGCGACGGTGCGCTTCGACGCGGAGGCGCGGCGGCAGCACGCCCGCGCGGTGGACTGGAGGCTGGTTCTGCCGCTGGGAGGGGGCGTCCTCACCGCCTTTGCCGTCGCCATGCAGGTGATCCCGTACCTGCTGGAGACCTATCCCGAGCAGATGCGCGGCCTCTTCTTCGGGCTCGTGGCCGCGTCGGTGGCCATCCCGTGGATGCGTATCCGCACCCCGAAGACCTGGTACGCGGTGCTGGGGGTTGCCTTCGCCGCGGCGGCGTACGCGCTGGTGGGCCTGCCCCAGCAGTCCGCTGCCGATCCCTCACCGCTGCGCGTCTTTTTTTCGGCCTCGGTGGCGATCTGCGCGATGATCCTGCCGGG
>PXTS01000081.1:0-6695 GCA_003022485.1 Bacteroidetes bacterium QS_8_68_28 | reverse complement strand
CGCCACCTCGGCGACCTCGACGCGGTGTACTTCCTGGCCTTCGGCGGGGGCGCAGTCTTCGGGCTGGGGGCGTTTTCGAAGCTGCTCGACTGGCTGCTGGAGCACTACCACGACGCCACAATGACCGCCCTCACCGGCCTGATGGCCGGCGCCCTGCGCGCGCTCTGGCCGTGGCAGGCCGAGAGCCGCGCCCTCCAGTTCCCCGGGGCGGGCGACCCGCTGGCCTCGGTGCTGGCGCTGGCCGCGGCGGGCTTCCTCTTCATCGCCGTCATCACGTGGCTGGGGGCGGAGCGCCTCGACGAAGACCCCGGCGAGCCGAACCCCGCCGAAGGCAAAGGTGCGACCGGCGTCGGCGGGGCTGCACGCGCGAAGCACCGACGCGAAGAGCCGACGGCGTGAGCGCTCGGCGCTGGGCGGTTTTCCTGATCCAATGTTTGCTTTTTGAGTTCACGCCGCGCCCCCTCTTCCAAGCGCCACGCGCAATCATGCCCGACTGGGATGCCTTCTTGCGCGACGCCGCCCGGCGCCACGCGGGCGAGCGGCGCGCCTCGGCGGGCAATCGGCTGCTTCACATCATCGACGACGACCGCATCACGCAGGCGGTTTGGGGCGGCATCGAAGACGCCCAGCAGCGCGTGTGGGTGAGCATGTACCTGCTCAAACCCGACCACGTGGGGCGCGGCACCATCGCGCGGCTGGCGCAGGCCGCCCGGCGGGGCGTGGAAGTGCGCCTCATCTGCGACGGCTTCACGTCCTGGAACCTCACGAAAAAAGACCTCGACCCGCTACGCCGTGCGGGGGGCGAGGTGGCCCTTTTCCACCCCGTTTGGCCCTTTCAGGAAGAAGCCACGCCGCTCGGGTGGCGCCACTTCCCCACACGCAATCACCGCAAGCTCTTTCTGATCGACGGGGAGACGGTCCTCTGCGGCGGCTTCAACCTCAGCGAGTTCTACGCCGGGCGCGCCCACGGGCACTTCTTCTTCGACGACACGGTGCTGCGCGCCGACGGCCCCGTGGCGCACGACCTGGCGCGCGTCTTCGCCCGCACGTGGCAGGAGATCACCGGAAGCGCGCCGCCGCTCCCGCCGCGCCCCGCGCCGCATCCAGAGGGCGCCCGCGCTGCCGCGCTGGAGACCGACCCCCGCCGCGACACGCCGCTGGCGCCGTTTCTGGTAGAGGCCATTACCCGCGCCGAGGAGCGCTGCGTCTTCGTGACGCCCTTTTTCGTCCCGCCGAGGCCGTTTTACGACGCGCTGCTGGGGGCCGCCCGGCGCGGGGTGGACGTGCGTATTCTCACCGCCGGCGACACCGACCGCGTGGTGGCGCGCTGGGCGGGGTGGCATTCCTACGACGCGCTGCTGGGCGCCGGGGCGCGCATCTACGAAATGAAAGGGCGCGTCCTCCACTCCAAGACCGTCACCATCGACGGGGCCTTCGGCTCGGTCGGCTCCTACAACATGGATGCCTGGACCACGCGCCACTGCCTGGACCTCAGCGTCGTCTTCTGCGACGCGGGCGTGGCCGGCTCGCTGGAGCACGAGTTCCGCCTGGGCCTGAAAGACGCCGATGAAGTCACGCTCGCGGACGTGCGCGCACGGAATCCCGTCGTCAAGGCGCTTCACGGCCTCACCTATCACACGTATCTTCGATTGTAGATTTTGGAGGGGCTGCCGCTCGGCGGTCGTCCCTCGTCAGTGTGAAGCGCCCCTTCCGGTTTTCGACGTTTAGAGCGTGGCCTCGAGCACGAACAGCCCGCCGCCGATGCTGCTCACCAGCAGCGGTCCGTCTTCGAAAAACGGGTAGACCGTCCACGCCCCGTCGAACGCGGCCGCGTCGTCCTGCGGGTACACGTCGAAGAAGGCGACCTCCTCCGGGGCCGTCGGGTCGCTGGCGTCGAGGATGCGCAGGCCGCTGCGGTAGTTGGCCTCGTAGAGCGTCTCCCCACGCGTGTAGAGGTTGTGGTCGGTAGCGGGCGTCGGGCCGCGGTACGTGCCGGCCACTTGCGGATCGTCGAGGTCGGTCACGTCGAAGATCACCGTGCGCGTGTTCTGCACGAGGCCCTGCCGCTCGTCGAGTTCGTCGCCGAGGTAGAAGTAGCGCTGGTCGTCGGAGAGCCAGCCCTGGTGCGCGTAACCGACGTCGGGGTAGCCCGTGGTAGCGAGTTGCTGTACGTCGCTCTTGTCGGAGAAGTCGGTGATCGAGAGGCCCGTCTCGTCGGCCCCGAAGCAGATCGGCGCGCCCCGGTGGTCCTCGTCGGGGCCGGTGTAGGTGGTGCACTGCGCGTCGTGGGTGTAGCCGTTGCCCTGCCGCCCGAGCGTGGAGCTGTGACAGGTGGAAAACTGCGGGCTCGCCGGGGCGGTCACGTCCACCCCGTGGTAGCCGGGGCCGCAGGAGGCGGGCGTCTGCTCCCCGTGCAGGCCCACAGCGTAGGCAAAGCCCGTCTCGGTGTTGATAGCAAGGTTGTGTGCCGCCCCGAAGCGGCCGTAGTGCGCCGTCTCGGAGAAGGTCTGCGGCGCGTCGCCCGCGTCCACGTCGCGCAGGGTCGTCAGGTCGAAGACCTGCATGCCGTGGTCGTCGGCCTCGGCCACGACGAAGGCATGATTGTCGTAGACTTTCACGTCGCGCTGAATGGCGCCAGGGCCGCCCCGGGAGGGCAGGCTGCCGAGGTACACAGGCCGGCGCGGGTCCGAGACGTCCACGAACGCTGTGCCTCCCGGGTGTCCCACCAGCGCGTACTGCGCGCTTGTCTGCGGGTCCGTCCAGCCCCACAGGTCACTGACCTGCGCGTTCGCGCTCGTGACGCCCAGGTCTGTGGGCGAAAGGCGCGCCAGCAGGTCCACGTTCCGGCAGGGGTATTCGCCCGCCGTGCCGTCGGTGCACGCAGCGGCGGTTTCTGCGAAATCAAGAGGGGGTTTCGTCTCGCCGCTGTCGTTGCTGTCGCAACCCACCCCAAAGAAGAGAACGCAGGCCGCAAAGGTAGCGCAGAGGACGTACGGGACGCGAGGAGGCATGTAGAAAGGGGAAAGCGGGAATGCAACGCAGCGGTTCGCCCATCATCGATTGCCCTCCGAAAAGGAAAACGGACCGGGCAGGCCGCAGATTCCTGGTTCTCCGTACCTCACACGTACGCTGCGGGCCGGTCACGCTTGGTATCGCCCTGCCTTCTGCATAGTTTTGAGAGCGTGTCTTCTCGCTCCCTTCGCTCGACCTGGATGAATCGCCCTGCCTCTGACGCTTCTCCTGCCGCGTTGCTGGCCCCCGTGCTGCTGGGAGCCACGTTGCTGGCCGGAGGCTGCGCCGTCTCGACCCCGGCGGGGGAGCGTGCCTCCGGCGAGGCTCTGTGCAAGGACCGGATCGACTCGCTACGCGCGGCCAACCAGCGCCTCCGCGAAACCCGCGACGTCCTGCGCGACTCCCTGCGCTTCCGGCAGGGCGTGGAGGCGGGGCGCTATTACCGCGAGCGCCGCAACCTGCGCGACCGCGTCGAGCGGATGAGCTACATGCTCACGCAGCTGCGCGAGGGCGGGCGCACCGTCGAGGTGATCGAGGCCGACGCGCTCTTCGAGCCCGCCTCCGCGCGCCTCACGCCGGAGGGCCGCACGCGCCTGGACACCCTCGCGGCCCGCATCGAGCGCACCTACCCGGAGCGTCGCCTGCTGGTGGAAGGCCACGCCGACGGGGCTCCCCTCAGCGCCGAGCTCCAGGAAACCTACCCGAGCAACTGGGAGCTCTCGGCCCTGCGCGCGGCCTCGGTCGTGCGCTACCTCACCGCCGGGGCGGGCCTGGCGAAGGAGCGCTTCCGCCTCGTCGCCTTCGCCGACACCCAGCCGGTGGCCTCCAACGAAACCGCCACAGACCGCCGCCGGAATCGCCGCGTGCGCGTAGCCGTGCTCCCGGAGCCGCGCGCCTCCGCCGGGGCAGATGCGGAGTGGTGAGTGGGTGCCCCTCTTTCCGGCGGGGCAGCGATCTGAAAACCGTCAACCAGTCACCAGCAAACGCATGGCCGATGCCGCATCCCGCACGGGCCGCACGCGCAGCCGCCTGCTGGCGGTGGCCGTCGTGGTGCTGGTGGGAGGAGCGCTCAAGCTCACCGCGCCGGTGACCTTGCCGCTGGCGTTTGCGCTCTTTCTCATGGCGCTCTTCTGGCCGCTCCAGCGCCGGCTGGCCGGACGCGCCGGACCGGGCGCCGCCGTGCTCGTCACGCTGACGGTCTGCCTGGTGGCCGTGGCGCTCTTCGTGGGCGCGCTCTGGCTGTGCGCCCGCGAGGTGATCGAAAAGTGGCCCCAGTACGAGCCGCAGTTTCGCCGCCTCGCCCGGCAGGCGCGGCGAGGGCTCCAGTCCAGGGGCCTGCCCGTGCCCGGAATGCTCTCCGGCGGCGAAGGGGGGAGCGCCGGAAGCGGCGGCGGCGGGCTGGCGATGGCCCTCGCCGAGCGCAGCTTCTCACTGGTCGGCGGCTTCGTCTTGGTGATTGCCTTTTTCGCGCTGGGCCTGCTGGAGGTACGCGACTTCGAGGCCAAACTCGAGCGCGTCGTGCCCGGCTACGCGCAGGGGCGGTGGCTCGCGCCCCTGCGCCGCATCGTGCACGACGTGCAGCGCTACCTCGGCGTGCGCACCCTCATCGGCGTGATCCAGGGCGTGGTGTCTGGCCTGGTGGCCTGGGCGGTGGGCCTGGACTTCGCACTGGTCTGGGGCCTGTCGAGCTTTCTCTTGAACTACATTCCCACCCTCGGCTCCATCATCGCCACCGTCCCGCCCTTCCTGTTCGCGCTGGTGCAGTTCGAGGGCATCTGGATGCCCATCGTCGTGCTGCTCGCGATGGGCGGCGCGCAGCTCGTGCTGGGCAACTACGTGGACCCGCTCTTACAGGGAAAGTACCTGGCGCTCTCGCCGCTGGTGATTTTGCTGTCGGTGGTCTTCTGGGAGTTCATCTGGGGCGTCCCCGGGGCGTTTATCAGCATTCCGCTCACGGTGGCCGCGGTTATCGCCTGCGACCGCTTTGAGCAGACCAGGTGGGTCGCCACGCTGCTGGCGCGGCGACCCTCGGGGCGCGGCGAGGAGCACGACACGCCCGGCGAGGCCAAGGCAGAAGAAAGCAGCGAAGAGCGCGCACGCGATGCGTCTGCGGCGGCGAAGGCGTGAACGTGCATGTGTAAGCCCCAGCGCTACGCCGCGCCAGTGCAGCTACGCCCCGCCCGGCGCCGTGCCGAACGGGGTATCGCTGCTTTTGGCGTGGCTGCTTTCCCCGAAGCGCGTTGCCCCTGGGCTACTGCACGACCACCAGCTTGCCGGAGTCTGGCTTTCAGTGCGCCGCCGCAGCGGCTTTTTGCTGAGGTGCTACATAAGCGTTCGAGCTTTCGTTTGCGTTGCGGTTTAGCTCCCGCCTGCAAACCAGTCGGGAATGCCTTTTATCGACCCCACCACCTCCTTCAAGACTTCTCTTGTCTCGCCCGTGTTCGTGTCGAGAAGGTAGTAGCGGTACGACTGCTGCGGCGAGCGGGAGCTATTCGCAAACAGCAGTATCTTGTCAGGCAGCGGCCAGTCGATTGGGTGCGCGCGCCAGTCACTGGGCAGATCCATTTGCAGGCGCTTCGTCTCTCCGCTTTCTGGATCCACGAGAGAAAGCGCTTCACCTTCGGGGCTCGTAGCAATCCACTCGCCACTGGGGGACCAGACGTTACCGCCGACGGACCCACGCTCCGTCAATCTTCGTAGCCCGGACCCATCAGCGTTGATTACGTAGAGGTCTTCGCGCCCCTGATTGGGCGTCTGGAGGTAGGCGCGGTTGGAGATGAAGGCCACCTGCTCCCCGTCCGGGCTCCACGCGGGACCCTGGTCGCGAGCCGGATGATCGGTCAAGCCGTAATGGCCCGTCGAATCGTAGCGCTCGCCGGCCGCCTCGACGACGGAAAGCGCGTAGTCGGCTCCACCGAGTTCGCAGTTGAGGCACACTTCGTAGATCACCCGCTTCCCGTCCGGCGACCACGCTGGCTGCGAGCCGAACAGTGCCTGTATCCCGCTGCCTTGCTCGTACTCCTTCAAAAAGCGCTTCCCCGAGCCGTCGGCGTTCATCACCTTCAGGTACGGTCCCAGCGTGGTCGCGCCGGCGCCGTCGGTGTAGACGATCTGCTCCCCGTCCGGCGAGAAGGCCGGGTCGTTGCCGCTCTCGTCTGTGTCGGTGAGCCGGCGCGTGCCGTCTCCGTCGGTGACGTAGATGTTGCCGTCGTCGCCCTCACGCTCGGCGACGTAGACGATCTTGCCGGGGAGGCCGTCGAGCCTGGCCCCGTCGTCGGCGCCGAAGAGATCGCACCCCGGCAGGAGCACAACGACAGCCGACAATAGTAACGCGAGCAAAAGTGGGGACCCGTAAACTGATCTTTTCATGTGAACACCATGAGTGTTTGAGTTTCTTTAAACATTATTTGAACAGACAGTACGTGCTCGTCGCCGAAAGATCAAGTGGGGGCAAGATTTTTACATTTCGCCGTGCGGCCGCCGCGCGGAATCTTCCCGCGCTGCTCCGGCTTTCAAGCGAGCGCGTGTCTTTCCCTGCCCCTTTCCTCCAACGATGACGGACGCCTCCGACGCCCCTTCGCTTACCCCCGCCGTCTCGAAGCGCGACCACCTGCGCGGGCGCGTGGCCGCGCCGATGACGCTGGTGCAGTTCGGCGACTATGTCTGCCCGCATTGCACCGAGG
>PXTS01000080.1 GCA_003022485.1 Bacteroidetes bacterium QS_8_68_28 | reverse complement strand
CGCACCGGCACGCCGATGAACAGATCCGACAGGCCGTACGCGCCGTCGCAGTAGGCCGCGGCGGGGATCACGCGCCCGCTGCCTTTGAGGATCGCCTCCACCATGTCCGCCGCGCCGGCGCCGGGGGCGTACCACGCGGAGGTGCCCATCAGGTCGACGATCTCGCCCCCGCCGCCCTGGGTGCGCTCGATGATCTCCTGGATGCGCCCTTCGTCCATCAGCTCCGGGAGCGGGATGCCCCCGATGGAGGTGTAGCGCGGGAGCGGGACCATCGTGTCGCCGTGGCCGCCCATCAGGAGCGCCTCGATGTCGCGCACGCTGACGCCCAGCTCCTCGGCAATGAAGGCGCGGTAGCGCGCGGTGTCGAGCGCGCCGGCCATGCCCATCACCTTGCTCGAATCGAGGCCGCTCTCCTCGTAGGCGACGTAGGTCATCACGTCGAGCGGGTTCGAGACCACGATGAGGCTCGCCTCGGGGCTGCCGCTGGTGAACTCGTTCGTCACCGAGCCGACGATGGAGGCGTTCTTGGCCAGCAGGTCGTCGCGGCTCATGCCGGGGCTGCGCGGCAGGCCGGCGGTGATGACGCACACATCCGAGCCCTCGGTGGGGCCGTAGTCGTTGGTGCCGGTGACGTTCGTGTCGAAGCCGTGCACGGGTGCGCTCTCGGTCATGTCGAGCGCCTTGCCCTGCGGCAGGCCCTCTTCGATGTCGACGAGGACGACTTCGTTGGCGACGTCTTTGCGCGCGACGCACTCGGCGACGGTCGCGCCGACGTTGCCGGCGCCGATGACGGTGACTTTGCGCGGGTCGGTGGGCATTGTTGAGTAGGGGAGTGTGGGAGGGCCGGGCGTTCGGGAGGAAGATGCGGTACTGAAAGAAACGGGCTGTTGCGCCTCTTTTCTGAAAACATCTGGCAAAAAGGGGCGAGCACGCGGCGCTCGGACCACGGTCTCCCGTCATCGAAGCGAAACCGCGTCGCTCTCGGTGGGCGACTCCTGGGGGTCCGGGCGGGCCAGACGGCCGGGGCCGCGCTCGGTTTCGTCGGAGAGCTCCATCTCGAACTCGCGGATGGGGAACGGGATGCGGATGCCTTCCTCGCGGTAGCGGGCAATCAGGCGTTTCATGAACAGATGGCGTACGCGGTACTGGTCGAAGTATTCGCGCACGCGCAGAAAGACGATCAGGTTGAGGCTGAACTCTCCAAAATTGCGAAAGAAAAGCTCCGGCTCGGGCATGTCGGCAGGCGTGGCGTTGGGCGCTCTGCCGGCTCCGGCCGTCGCGTGCTCGCCGCTCACTTCGCGCACGACGTCGCGGGCCACCGCCAGCGTTACGCGCTCGACGTGGTCGGGATCGCTGTCGTAGTCCACGCCCACAGACACGCGCACCTGCATTGTCTCCTGAGGCAGGTAGAAGTCCGTCACGATTCCACTGGCGAGTTTTTCGTTGGGCACCACGACGGCGTTGTCCTCGATGGTGCGCACAGTCGTGGCGCGCCACGAGATGTCGGTGACGTAGCCTTCCTCGCCGCTCTCGGCGATGCGCACGTAGTGGCCGGGGCGGATGGTGCGGCTGGCGATCAGGTAGAGCCCGGCGAAGACGTTGGCGAGGGTGCTCTGCAACGCCAGCGCCACGGCGAGGCTGCCCACGCCCAGGGCCGTGAGCACCGGCGTGATGTGGACGCCGACCTGGCGCAAGACCAGCAGCACCCCCAGCGCGTAGACGGCCAGCTGCGTGAGGTTGGGCAAGATGGAGGTGGCCGGCAGCAAGCTCCCCGTGCGCTCGGCGTAGTTCTTTATCGAGCCCCCGATCAGGCGTGCGCTCACAATCACCAGCGACCACACAATGGCCACGCGCACCGCGTCGTTGAGCACATCGACCAAGCGCGGCGCGTCGCTGACGGCGAGGGTGGCGAAGTAGGCGCCCACGGCCCCGCCCCAGAAGAACGGCACCCCCCGCAGGGCGCGCACCAGCAGGTTGTCGCCGCTCCAGGAGGTCGCCTCGGCGGCGCGGCGAAAGAGCCCGCGCAGCAGGACGCGCTCGGTGAACCATCCGCCTGCCGCGCCGACTGCCAGCAGGATCACGGGCAGGGCCACGTCGAGCCAAGTCAGCGACTGGATCCACTCCATAATGGGTTTGGGCGCGGGAGCGTGGGGAAAGGCGAGCGTTGCCAGCGGGGCGCTCCAGGAGAGAAACCGAAGCGGGGAAGGGCGGTTCGCTTTCATGTCGTTCCGGTTCCCCTTCCGTTCCCGCGTCGTCTGTTACAAATGCGCAAAATGCTTGCGCGCTGCGCCGCTCGCTGCCTGCTCGTCGCCCTTGTTCTCGGACTGCTGGGGACGCCCGCCTGCGCCCCCGCGCCCGAACTGGCCGAGGACCCCGGTTCAGGCGAAGACGCGGCCGCCGCCACGCCGCGTGCCACGCCGCACGAAAACCTCCACAGCACGCTCTACATGCAGACCGCCGCCGAGTACGCCGCGCTCACGCGCCAAGTCTTCCGCTCGGCCCGCCGGCAGATGCAGGCTGCGCTGCGCGATTCGTCGTGGACGGCCTTTCCCGCCCAGCAGGAACGCGGCCGGTACCGAAGCAAGCCCCCGGCGGTCGTGGTGGACGTGGACGAGACGGTCCTCGACAACAGCTCCTACCAAGCGCGCCTCATCCGCGATGGCGAGCGCTATTCCACGGATACCTGGAACGCCTGGGTGCGCGAGGAGCAGGCCGAGGCCGTGTCCGGCGCGCTCGCCTTCGCGCAGGCGGCCGAGGAGGCGGGCGTCACGGTCGTCTACCTCACCAACCGCGACGCTTCCGTCGAGCCGGCCACGCGGCGCAACCTGCGCGCGCTGGGCTTCCCGCTCGCCGAGAGGCGCGACGCGGTCCTCACGCAGGGCGAGCAGGCCGGCTGGGAAGAGAAAGAACCCCGCCGCGAGGCGGTAGCCGAGGATTTCCGCATCCTGCTTTTCCTGGGGGACAACCTGGGCGATTTTTTGCCGGAGGTAGACCGCTCCATCGAAGCACGTGCCCAGCTTGCCGAGCGCTACGCCGGCTACTGGGGCCGCCAGTGGTTCGTCCTGCCCAACCCGCAGTACGGCTCCTGGGAAGGGGCGCTCTACGACTATGACTACGGCCTGTCGCGCGCGGGGACGCTGCGCCGCAAG
>PXTS01000079.1 GCA_003022485.1 Bacteroidetes bacterium QS_8_68_28 | reverse complement strand
CGAGGAGGAAGTCGAGCGCTACGTCGGCGACATCCTGGATCGCACGCCCTCCGACGGGCCGGAGAACGAAATCTTGCTCGACCGCTTCCTCGAAGACGCTACTGAGATCGACGTGGACGCCGTCGCCGACGACACCGGCGACGTGTGGATCACCGGCGTGATGGAGCACATCGAGCCGGCGGGCGTCCACAGCGGCGACTCCACGGCGGTGCTGCCGCCGTTCGACCTGCCCGAGCACGTGGTCGAGACGATTGGCCAGTACGTCCGCGAGATCGCCCGCGCCCTGGACGTGGTGGGCCTGCTCAATGTGCAGCTCGTCGTCAAAAACGAGATGGTGTACGTCATCGAGGCCAACCCGCGCGCCTCGCGCACCGTGCCGTTCGTGGCGAAGGCCAAGGGCATCCCCGTCGCGCGCATCGCTGGCGAGGTGATGCTGGGGGCGCGGTTGGAAACCTTCCGCGAGGAGGGCGTGATCGACTCCGACCTGGAAGAGTTCGCGATCAAAGAGCCGGTCTTTTCGTGGGACAAGTTCCCCGAGGTCCCCAAGGAGCTGGGGCCGGAGATGAAGTCCACCGGCGAGGCGATTGCCTTCGTCGAGGAGCTGACCGACGAGCACTTCCAGCGGCCCTACGAGATGAAGGACCTCTACCTCTCGCGGTGAGCGCTGGGAGGGATGGCAGACGACGGGTCGCCGGGGCTCAAACTCGTTTCGAAGGCGACCGGCGCAGGGCCCTGCGCCGAAGCAGCGCGCGTGACCGCACCGTGGAGGAACCCGGCGGGTCGGGGGCAAATTAGAAAACGGCTTTTCCGAAAACCGACCGTCGGGGCTGCCGCGCCGCGCTCGGTGCCGGGTCGCCTCGCAGATATCCGGCGCGCGTCTGGTCTATGTCGCGGCGGCCATTCCTTTCGTCCAATTTGCCTGCCGCCGCCTGCCCGGGACTGTGATCGAGATTCTGTCGTACATCCTCTGGACGGTCGTGGCGCTCACGCTGCTCGTGTTCGTTCACGAGATGGGCCACTTCCTTACCGCCAAGCTCTTCGGGATGCGTGTGGACCGCTTCTCGATTGGCTTTCCTCCGGTAATCGCTGGCAAAAAATGGGGCGAGACCGAGTACGTCATCGGCGCCACGCCGCTGGGGGGGTACGTCAAGATCGCCGGCATGATCGACGAGAGCATGGACACCGAGCACGTCGGCTCTGAGCCCGAGCCGCACGAGTTTCGCGCCAAGCCGGTCTGGCAGCGCATTGTCGTCATCACCGCCGGGGTCATCTTCAATGTGATTCTCGCGGCGATCATCTTCACCGGGCTCAAGGCCACCCTCGGCGACAGCTACGTGCCCGCCGACCAGATTGAGGAAGTGCACGTGGCCGAAGGCTCGCCGGCCTACGAGCTGGGCCTGCGCACCGGCGACCGCATCACCCGGATCGACGGCGAGGTTCCCCGAGAGGCCAGCCAGCTCGCCTTGGCGAACCCGGAAGATCTGCTGGCCGACACGCTTACGATCACCGTTGAGCGCGACGGCGAGAAGCGCACCTTCACGGCCCCGCCCAACATTATGACGCGCGTGTCGCGGGCTGCGCGCCAGGGCGAGAACTTCGGCGTGTCGTTCTTGCCGTCGGTCGTGGCGTCGGTCAGGGAAGGGTCCCCGGCGGCGGAGGCGGGCCTCCAGGCGGGCGACCGCATCACCGCCATCGGCGGGGAGCCGGTGCGTTTCTGGGGGGAACTCACGCAGGCGGTGCACGCCGCTGGCACGAACCCGCTCACCGTCCGCTGGACGCGGCCCGACTCGGCCCGCGCCGCGGCCGGCTCCGACACGGCGAAGATGGAGCTTCCCAGCAGCAACGCGTCCGGCGGCGGCTTCGGGGCGCCGGAACAGACGGCGACGCGCCCGGGCGGGGTTTTCGAGACGACTCTCACGCCGCGCTACGATTCCGCGCGCGGGCGTCCGCTCATCGGGGTGGCCGCGCCCTCGGCGGCGATGATGGAGGGCGAGCTGGGCGTGCGGCGCGTCTCCTACGGCCCCGCCGAGGCGCTCAGCGCCGGAATCGCGCAGACTTGGCAGATGACCGAAACCGTTGCCGAGAGCCTGCGGCGCATCTTCTTCGGGCGTGACAGTTTCCGCGCCAACGTCGGCGGCCCCGTCGAGATCGCGCAAGTCACCAAGCAGGCCGCCGACCAGGGCATGGGGGCCTTCTGGAACATCGTGGCGCTCCTCTCGATCACGCTGGCGATTATGAACATCCTGCCGATTCCGGCCCTCGACGGCGGCCACCTGATGTTTCTGCTCTACGAGGGAGTCACGCGCCGCCGCCCGTCCGAGAAGGTGCGCATGGTGATGCAGCAGATCGGCTTCGTCGTGCTCATCGTCTTCATGGCGTTTGTGATTTTCAACGATATTCTGCGCCTTTAGGGTTGAAGGTCTAAGGTGGGAGGTTTAAGATTTTTCAGAGTCGTCGGCGGGAGAATCTCTCCCGCCCCCCACATCCCCACGCACCGCTGTGCCCAAACCCACGCTCACCGGCGAGCCGCAGCCGCCCGAAGACGCCGCCGCACAGGAGACGCTGCAGGCGCGTGGCCCGCTCCCCGAGCACGTCGCCATCATCATGGACGGCAACGGGCGCTGGGCCGAGGAGCAGGACGAGGTTCGCGCCTTCGGCCACCGCGAGGGGGTGCGCTCGGTGCGCGACATCACCGAGGCGTGCGCGCAGCTCGGCATTCCCCACCTCACGCTCTACACGTTCTCGACGGAAAACTGGGAGCGCCCCGACTGGGAGGTCAACGCGCTGATGGGCCTGCTGGTCAAGACGGTGCGCAAGGAGCGCGAGCGGCTGCTGGAAAATGGCGTGTGCCTGCGCACCCTCGGCGACACGTCGGAGCTTCCGTCCGCCTGCCGCCGCGAGCTGGAGGAGGCCGCCGACGTGACCGCCGCCAACGAGCGCCTCACGCTGAGCCTCGCGCTCTCGTACAGCGGGCGCTGGGACCTGGTCGAGGCGGCCCGCGAGATCGCTCGCCGCGCCCGTGCTGGCGACCTCGCCTCCGAGGAGGTGGACGACGCGCTCGTCGGCAGCCTGCTTTCCACCGGCGCGCTTCCCGACCCCGACCTTTTGATCCGCACCGGCGGGGAGCAGCGCCTCTCGAACTTCTTGCTTTGGGAGATGGCCTACGCCGAAATGCGCTTCACCGAGCGCTACTGGCCGGCCTTCCGCCGGACGCAGCTCTACGAGGCGGTGCGCGACTTCCAGGACCGTGACCGCCGCTTCGGGCGCGTGGCCACCGGGAACCAGGCGGCGCGCCGGGACGGCCCCCCGGCGCGCCGAGAAGAAAAGGCCACGCCCGCTTGAGCACGCCTTCCCCCGGAACGTTTCTTCCCCGCCTTTCCTCGTGTTGCTGCTCTTGCGCTCTTCCTCAGGCTGGCTGCCGGCCGGCCGCCTTGCCGTTTTCCCGGCCGCCGTGCTGCTGGGGATGCTTGCTGCCGGCTGCGGGCTCTTCTCCTCCGACGAAGCGTCGCTTCCCGGCGTCTACGAGTCGAACGCGTTTCGCGTGGAGCGCGCCGACGGAAGTGTGGACGACGTGGGGGAAGACGGTGCCGAGCTTACCATGACGCTCACCGACGACGGGCGCGTAGCCGAGGGCCGGCTCGTCGTGCCCACCGACAGCACGGATCTTGAGCGATCCTTCACCGGCATCTACACCCGCGACGGCGACCGCGTGACCTTCGACTTCGAGGGGGGCGCGCTCGCGGAGGACTACTTCCGTACCGGCACGCCGCTGGGGGCGGTCGAGTGGGTGTTCTACGACCAGAACAGCGCCCTGCTCGGGGCCGACGCCGATGCGTACGTGCTCTTTCTGGAGCGCGAAGGGGACGTGCCGGATGCGCTTGCGAGCGAGTGACCCGACTATGGCCGCGCGCCCACCCGAAACTGCCGGCGGACACGACGGTAGGCGTAACGTTCCTGTGCAAAAAAGCATCGCTGCACAAAACACGTCCCGGCGCGCCTCGCTTCTGCCGGGAGCACGCAGGGAAAGACCTCTCGAGCTCCCGCCGGGACTGCGCGGCCCTTCCGCACGCAAGCGCACCATCTCGCGTGCAAGCGCACCATGCCGCCCGGGCGCGCCTCGCCCGGCTTTACTTGCTTCCTGCATCCAGCCTGACTACCGCCCGCTATGCGTTTTCGCCTTCTCTTCGTGCTCGCCGCCGCGCTGGGCCTGGCCGTCGGGGGGGCGGCACCCAGCGCCCGCGCGCAACAGAGCTTCGGCGGGGCCGCTCCCAGTGCCGCGCAACGACCCCAGACGGTCGCGATCAACCGAATCAGCGTCGAAGGCGTGCCCAAGCAGTCCACGCGCAACTTCGTGCGGCGCATCAGCGGGCTCAGTGAGGGGCAGCAGATCACCCTGCCGGGGGGGGAGGCCGTCGGCGAGGCGATCCGTGCGATCTACCGCTCGGGGCTGTTCAGCGACGTGAGCATTCGGCGGGGCGAGTCGTCTTCGGGAAGCGGCGTGCACCTGATCATCCAGGTGGCGCCGGAGCCGGGACTGGCCGGCTACTCCTTCCAGGGGGTCGACGACAACGCCGTCGACGACCTGCGCGAAAAGATCACGCTGGTGGAGGGCCGCCCGGTGCGCCCCAGTGACATCCAGCGCGCCGAGCAGGCCATCCGCTCGTTCTATTCGGAGGAAGGCTACCTCCTGGCCGACGTGCAGACGCGGCGGCAGCGCACCGCCGACGGGCAGGTGCAGCTCGTCTTCGACGTGGACCCGGGCCGGAAAGTCGAGGTCGAGAGCATTCGCTTCATCGGCAACCGCGTCTTCGACGACGGGGACCTGCGCGGGGCCATGCAGGAGACGCAGGAAGACCGCTGGTGGCGCTTCTGGAAGTCCGAGCGCTTCAACCGCGAGAAGTACGAGGCCGACCTCGACCGTGTGATCGACTACTACAATCGGAAAGGCTACTACGACGCCACCATCGTCGGCGACACGACCTACGTGCAAGGCGAGGAGGACCTGATCGCCGAGGTTCGGGTGCGCGAGGGCAATCAGTACCACATTCGCAACGTCGAGTGGCGCGGCAACACCGTCTACCCCGACGCGGTCCTCACCCGCGCTCTGGGCTTCGAGGAGGGCGACGTCTTCAATAGCCGCCAGCTCCAGCGCAACCTGCGCGGCAACCGCGCCGCCAGCGACGTGGCAAGCCTCTACACCGACCGCGGCTACGTGCGCTTCAACGTGCAGCCGACCGTGCAGCCGGTGCAGGGCGACTCGCTGGACCTGACCTTCGACATCACCGAGGGGGAAGTCTACGAGGTAGGCGACGTGACCATCTCCGGCAACACCAAGACGAAAGATCACGTCATTCGGCGCGAGCTCTACACCGTGCCGGGGCGCACCTTCAGCCGCTCGGACATCAAAGAGTCCATCCGCCGCCTCCAGCAGCTGGGGTATTTCAGCAAAGAGTCCATCGCCAGCGGCCCGACTCTCAACATCGACCAGCAGGACCAGGAAGTGGACATGACCTGGGAGGTCGAGGAGGTTTCCAACGACCAGCTCGAGCTCAGCGGCACGTACGGCGGCTATGGGCTGGTTTTGCAGACGAGCTTTACGTTCAACAATTTCTCGGCGCAGAACCTCTTCAACCTCGACGAGTGGGAGCCGCTTCCGGTGGGCGACGGGCAGAAGCTCAGCCTTTCGGTACGGACCGCCGGCTGGGACTACCAGAACTACAGCCTCTCCTTCACCGAGCCGTGGTTTCGAGGGCGGCCCACGCCGGTCGGCGGCTCGATCAGTTACGCGCGCATCACCAACGACTACTTCGGGCGCGGGCGCTTCAGGCGCAGCGACGACGGCAATGAGGAGGTGGGCATCTTCCAGCGCTTCGCGTCGCGAGTCTTTCGCCGCCAGCGCCTAGACTGGCCCGACGACAAGTTCCGCCTCTCCTCGACGCTCAATTACAACTACTACCGCAACGACGACCGCCTCTACTCGACGCTTCCCGGGGGCGTGAGCCAGCAGCTTTCCGTCAAGCAGGGCATCTCGCGCAACTCGCTGAACAACCCGCTCTTCCCCTCGCGCGGCTCGGAGGTCAGCCTTTCGCTGGAGGTGGCCCCGCCGGTGGGAGACCTCATCCAGTTCCACAAGTGGCGCTTCACGAGCGGTTGGAACGTACCGCTCACCGCCGAGGGCAAGCTCAGCTTCCACGTGGGCACCGACTACGGCTACATCGGCTCGCTGACGGGAGAGTCGGTGGACTTCCAAGCGTTCGAGCTCGGGGGCACGGCCTTCGACTACAACCGCCAGAGCTTCGGCACCGACCCGGTGTTTATGCGCGGCTACCCGGCGCGCTCGCTCAACCCCGTCAACGAGGAAAACGACTTCGCGCCGGGGCGCATTCTCAACAAGTACACCTCCGAAATCCGCTACAAGGCGGTCGAGTCGCGCCAGCTTCAAGCCGCGCCCTACCTCTTCCTCGACGCGGCCAACACGTGGGCCGGCTTCGACACCTACGACCCGACGAGCCTGTATCGCTCGGCCGGCATTGGGGCGAAGCTCTACCTGCCTATCGTGGGCATGATCGAGGTCAACTACGGCTACAACTTCGACCGCTTCCCTTCTCAAGACCAGGTCGTCAACGGGCGGCGCGTGTTCGAGGAGCCGGGCTGGCGGTTTCAAATCTCCTTTGGCGGGCGGGGCGGCTCTGGGGGGCGGGGCGGCCCGCGATGAGGGGCGAAAGGCGAGAGGCCGGGGGGACCCATCGCTAAAAGTGTCCTCGAAAGTGGACGGCGCGCGCGTTTCTCTACACGGGTTTGGGCTTTCGGATCATGCGTTTCTGGGCTGGCGGGCATTGGCGAGCGATGGGCGACGGGCGACGGGCGCGCGCGTTGCTGCTGGGGGCGGCCGCTGGCGTGTTGCTCGCGGCGACGCAGCCGCCGGCGGCGCGGGCGCAGGAGGATATCGCCTACATCGACTCGAAGCAGGTCCTGGAGCAGCTGCCCGAGTACGCCACCGTGCAGCAACGGCTCGACCGCCTCACGCAGCAGTGGGAGCAGGAGATCGCCGCGCAGCGGGCGCGCGTAGACACGCTTCAGCAAGAGTTTCAGGCGCGTGCGGCGCTCTACCCCGAGGAGGAACGCCGGCGCCGGCGCCAGGAGATCGAGGCGGCCCGCCAGAAGGTCGAGCAACTTCGCCAGCGCTACTTCGGTCCCGAGCAGGGCCGCCTTTACCAGCGCCAGCAGGAACTCATGCGGCCCATCCAGGAGCGCATTCTGGCGGTCGTCGAGGAGATCGCCCAGGCCGAGGGCTACGACTACGTGATGGACAAGAGCGGCCCGGCTACCTTCATGTACGCCAACCCCGACCTCGACCTGACCGACGAGGTGCTCGAAGAACTTGGCATTGATGTTGAAGAGAACGAAGAACAGCAGGCCCGGTCTTCCTCTTCGGGGGACGGCAGCCCGTAGCGCCAGCGAGACGACCGGGGGCTGTCTTTCCACTGAACCGGCGCTTTGACTTTTCTTTTACATTCACGCCTCGACTTTTACCTACTTTTGGGCGTGACTCCACACCGCGGCTGTTGGCCGGCGGACGGATCACGCCCCCCTCGCGACCAGTTTCCCTTCGACGCAATCGCTCTTTCCCTGCCATGCGCACGCCCCGACGTTTTTCCTTCCGGTTTTCTTCGTTTGCCGCGCTGGCGGCGCTGCTTTTCGCGGCGCTTTGGCCGCAGGCCGCGCAGGCGCAACAGGCCGGCTACGTCAACCAGCAGGCCATCCTCGCGCAGATGCCCGAGATGCAGCAGGCGCAGCAGCAGCTCCAGCAGGCCATTCAGTCGGAGCGTAAGCAGCTCCAGCAGCAACAGCAGCAGCTCCAGCAGCAGATGCAGAAGTTCCAGCAGCAGGGCCAAATGATGAGCGAGCAGAGCCGCCAGCAGCGCCGTCAGGAGCTCCAGCAGCAGCAGCAAGAGCTCCAGCAGTCCATGCAGCAGCGCGACCAGCAGATCGCCCAGCGCAGGCGCGAACTGATGCAGCCGGTCTTTGAGAAGTTTCAGAACGCCTTGAACGTAGTGGCCTCCGAGCAGAACCTCGACTTTGTGGTGCGGGACCAGGCGTTGCTCTACGTGAGCGACACTGGCATGGTGAACATCACCGAGGACGTGGCCGCGCGCCTCGGCGTGGAGCTCCAGCAGCAACCGCCGCAGCAGCAGGCCGGTCCCCCCGCGGGCACGGGCGACGGTCCCGGCGGCAGGCAGTAGGCCCTGGGCGCTCTCGCCGAGCGCATCGGTGCTGATTTGCATCGGTGCTGATTGCAAATGAAGCGGGCACCCGCCCCCGAGGCCGGTGTCCGCTTTTTCGTTCGCCTGCCTTTCGGCGCGCCCGCTGGGAGGGGGGATGCGTGAAAGGGCGCGGCTTCGTATACTGGAAGCCTGCGCCCGCTGGCTCTTTCCCCCGCGCCTCCTTTCGCCATGAGCTCCCAGACCGCCTCCCCCGGCGACTCGACCGACGACGAAGCCTCTGCTGCGGAAGCGGCCGACTTCGCCGGTCCCACCGACGCGCGGCGCGTGACCACCCAGACGCTCCAGGCGCTCAAGGAGGCGGGCACGCCCATCGCCATGCTTACCGCCTACGACTACACCTCAGCGCGCCTCTTGGACCGCGCGGGGATCGACGTGCTGCTGGTGGGCGACTCCGCCTCGAACGTCATGGCCGGCCACGAGACGACCCTGCCGATGACGCTCGACCACATGATCTACCACGCCCAGTGCGTGCGGCGCGGTGCCGAGCGCGCCCTCGTGGCGGCGGACCTGCCCTTCGGTACCTTTCAGGGCAACAGCGAGGAGGCGCTCGCGTCGGCCATCCGCATGATGAAAGAGGCAGGCGTCCACGCGGTGAAGATGGAGGGGGGCCGGGCCGTCGCGGGGTCCGTTGAGCGCATCGTGGAGGCGGGCGTCCCGGTGATCGGCCATCTCGGGCTCACCCCGCAATCCATCTACGAGTTCGGCACCTACCAGGTGCGCGCTGAGGGGGAGGAGGAAGCCGACCAATTGCGCCGCGACGCGCGGGCGCTGGAGGAGGCGGGGTGCTTCGCGCTGGTCTTGGAGAAGATCCCCGCCGCGCTGGCCGAGGCGGTCACGCAGGACCTTGCGATTCCCACCGTCGGCATCGGGGCGGGGGCGGCCTGCGATGGGCAAGTGCTCGTTTCCCACGATCTGCTGGGCCTCACGACCGACTTCAGCCCGCGCTTCGTGCGCCGCTACGCCCGCCTCGACGAGACGATCACCGAGGCGGCCGAGCGCTACGTGCAAGACGTGCGCGCCCGTGCCTTCCCGTCGGAGGAAGAGAGTTATTAGTGATTATCAGCGAAGGGGCTGCTCGCGTTCGCTCGCTGGATGGGGGATGGTTTTTGGCTGGCGGTCGACGACAACCGAGTGAACGCACTCGAGCGAACCCCCCATTCACGACCTGCCATCCACGATCCATCGCCAGTAGAAACAACCGACCTGTAGTTCGAGCAAGCCGATGGAAGACCGAAAGAACGGTTCCCCTGAAGAACCGTTAATTCTCATTAGCAACGACGACGGGATCGACTCGGAGGGGATCGCCGCGCTGGCCGGGGCGATGGGCGACTTCGGCGAAGTCTACATCGTCGCCCCGATGGACGAGCAGAGCGCCGTGGGGCACGCCATCACCGTGCGCGATCCCGTGCGCGCCCGTGCGTGGGACTTTACCGAGGAGGCGGGCGTGGCCGCCGCCTGGGCCGTCAGCGGCACGCCGGCCGACTGCGTGAAGCTGGCGGTCAACCAGCTTCTGCCGCGCCGGCCCCGGCTGGTCGTCAGCGGCATCAATCGCGGCCCCAATACGGCGGTGAACGTCATTTACTCCGGCACCGTCAGTGCAGCGACCGAGGCTTCGATCCTGGGAATCGACGCGGCGGCCTTTTCGCTCTGCGAGTGGGATGGCGGGCACTACGCCACCGCCGCGCGCGTGGCCCGGCGCGTGGCCCGGCGCATTCTGAAGAAGGGGCTGCCGGAGGGAGTGCTGCTCAACGTGAACGTCCCCAGCCGCCCGCTGGACCGGCTGGCGGGCACGCGCGTGACGCGGCAGGCGCGCGCGCGTTGGGAAGAGTCCTTCACCGCGCGCACCGACCCGTTCGACGAGCCCTACTACTGGATGGCCGGCGAGTTCGTGGATCTCGACGAGGGGGAAGGCACCGACCTCGGCGCGGTCGAGGAGGGCTACGTCTCGGTAACGCCCCTCCAGCACGACCTGACCGCCTACGACCATCTCGCGGGCGTGCGGGAATGGACGTGGGAGGAATGATTAAGGTTTTCAAGTACAAGTTTCCAACTTTCAATGGCTACCGGCAACGCCCTGGCCGACGGGCTCGAAGGAGTCATTTTCGACCTCGACGGGGTCTTGATCGACTCCGAGCCAATCCACGCGGAGGCCAAGCGGCGCGTCTTCGAGGGGCGCGGCCTCGAGGTGCCCGAGCGTGTCTACGACGCGTTCAAGGGGCAGACCGACGAGCAGGTGCTCCGCTACGTGGCCGAAAACTACGGCGGCGGGGACACGGTGAGCGTCGAAGTGCTCATCGAGGAGAAGCGCGAGGCGTTCTGGGACCTGCTGGGCGCCCGCCAAGTGCCAATGGAGGGCGCCGAGAATTTCGTGAAGGCCGCCGCGCGACGCTACCCGGTGGGGCTGTGCACCAGCGCCTCGCCGCACACGTGCAAGCGGGCCTTCGACCCGCTCGGCTGGAGGAAGCACTTTGCCGCCTCCGTCACGGCGGCGGACGTGGAGCACCCCAAGCCCGACCCGCAACCGTACCAGCTCACCGCCGAGCGCCTGGGCGTGGCGCCCGAGCGGTGCCTCATTGTCGAAGACTCCCTCAGCGGCGTGCGCTCCGCCTGCGCCGCCGGGGGGCGCGTGGCCGCGCTGACGACCTCGATGGAGCGCGACGAGCTCGAAGCGGCCGGGGCGCACGTCGTCGTGGAGAGCTTCGCCGAACTGGCCGAGCGGCTGGGGTGGTCCGATGGCGGCGACGCGAGCAGCGACGCGGCGTGAAGCGCCGGGGGGGAGGACCCCACGCGAGACAGGCGCACGTTGCGAAAAAAGCGTGCAGGAGGTATCTTGAAGAAAGCGACGAAGCAAGGTCGCCCGTTCGTTTTCCCTCCGTTTCCCGCTCTGGCCATGTCGTTGCCCCCGCGCCTCCTCGTCGCGTTGTTCTTTCTTTTTGCGGGCGTCGGTTGGGCGTCGGGCACGGTACCGGTCCGCGCGCAGTCTTCCGAGGCCGCGCTCGAGATTCCCCATGAGACGTTCACGCTCGACAACGGCCTCACGGTCGTCGTGAGCGAGGACCACCGCGCGCCGCTGGTCAACGTGCGCGTCTGGTACCACGTCGGCGCGCAGGAAGGCCCCTACGCGCACCTCTTCGAGCATGTCCTCCTCGGCAAGACCGAATACACCGACCGGCCGCACTTCGACATTGTCTCCGAGATCGGCGCGGCGGAGGCAGACGCCACCACCGGACCGGACCGCACCAACTACTTCCAAACGGTCCCGACGAGCGCGCTCGACGCGGTGCTCTGGCTCGAGTCGAACCGCATGGGCTACCCGCTGATCACGCAGGGCGTGCTCGACAAGGAGATCAAGAACGTCCGCAACGAAATGCGGATGCGCAAAAGCCGCCCGAGCTGGCAGATTCGCATCGCCACCTACAACGGTGCGTATCCGGACGATCATCCGTACAACTGGACCGGCGAAAAGCTCGACAGCGTCACGCTCGACGACATGAAGGCGTGGCACCGCAAGTATTACGGCGCGGCCAACGCCACGCTCATCGTCACCGGCGACGTGGAGCTGGAGGACGTGCGCGAGAAGATGGAGACGTATTTCGCCGAAATCCCGCCTGGCCCGCCGGTCGAAAAAACGGAGCGGTGGATCGCCGAGCACGACGAGACGCGTCGCCGGCGCCTCACCGCTTCCGTCTCGGCGCCGCGCCTGCGCATGGCCTGGAACGTGCCGCCCTGGGGCTCGCCCGCAGCGGATTACCTGGGCCTCACGCGTCGCCTCTTGGCCGGGGAAGGCACCGCCCGCCTTCGCCAGCGCCTCGTGGAGGAAGAAAACCTCGCCACCGAGGTCGAGGCCGACTTGGAGGCGCAGGAGATCGGCAGCCTCTTCACCGTGGACGTGACGGCGAGCGAGGGCGCCGACCTGCGCCGCATCGAAGCGGTCGTGCAGGAGGAAATGGAGCGCCTGGCCGAAGAAGGGCCGTCCGAGGACGCACTCGACCGTGCAAAAACGCAGGACCGGCTGGCCTTCGCCCAAGACATGCAGCGCCTGGGCCGGTGGAGCGGCGGCAAGTCGAACGCGCTGGCGCGCGGGCAGGTCTTTCGCGGCGACCCGGGCCACTTTCGTACCATGCAGCGCCGCACGAAGAACGCCACCCCCGCTGACATCCAGCGCGTCGCCGGCGAATGGCTCACCGAGGGCGCGCTCGTCCTGGACGTGTTGCCGCAACCCCCCTTCGCGGCCTCGGATGAAAAGGCCGACCGCTCGGAGATGCCCGCTGTCGGCCCACTGCCGGAGGTGGGCTTCCCGGAGCTCACGCGCCGCACGCTCGAGAACGGGCTGAACGTCATCCTCGCGCCACAGCGCGGGGCGGGCCTCGTCAACGCCAGCCTCGTAGTACCGCAGGCCGGCTACGCCGCCGACCCGACCGGTGCGCCCGGCACGGCGCACCTCGCGCTTTCGGTGCTGGAAAAAGGCGGCAACGCTTCGGGCGGCGAGCGCCTTTCCGAAAAGCTCGGCGCGCTGGGAGCGGAGATAAGCACCTCCGGCAGCATGGCTGCTGCGCGCGTCAACCTCACGGCGCTGCGCTCGTCGCTGGAGCCGTCACTGGCGCTCTTCGCCGAGGCGGTGCGGCAGCCGTCGTTCTCTGAAAAGGCGGTCGAAGAGGCGCGCACGCAGCAAAAGGCGACGGCCCAATCGGAATGGGATAGTCCAAGGGTGATTCCGCAACTCTTCTTTCCGGCGTTGCTCTACGGCGAGGATCACCCGTACGGCCGGTCCTTCACGGGCACCGGGACCGCCGCGTCGCTGAAGTCCATCACAGCAGCTGATCTGAAGCGCTTCTACCGCCGGCGCTACCATCCGGAGGGCGCCACGGTCGTCGTAGCCGGCGACGTGAGTGCCGAAGAGGCGATGCCGCTGCTCCGCGACGCCTTCGGCGACTGGCAGGCGAGCGAAAACGCGCCCGCGCCCGATGAGGCCGCGTTGCCCGCGCCCGACTCGGCGGAGCCGGCCGTCTACCTCGTCGACGAACCGGGCGCGGAGCGCTCCCGCGTCTACGCCGCACAGCTTGCTCCGAAGATCACGGGAAAGGACCGCGCGGCCTTCGAGCTGATGCGCTACGTGCTGGGCGGCTTCAACATCCAGGCGCGCCTCATGCAGAACCTGCGCGAAGACAAAGGCTGGACGTACCGCGCCTTCATCGAGTCGGTAGGCGACATGCGCGGCTCCGAGCCGCTGATCGCCTTCGCGCCGGTGCAGACGAACAAAACTGCCGAGGCCATGCAGGAGATCGTGAAAGAGTGGCAGGCGCTGGGCGCGGGCAATCCTGTCACGCCCGAGGAGCTGGCGCAGGCGAAGAAGGCCAAGAAGCTGGCGCTGGCCAGCGACCTGCAGACGCTCGAAGCCACCGCCCGCCTCGCCGGCGACCTTGCAGCCCTCGGCCTGCCGAACGACTACTACGACACCCGCGCCACCGCCATCGACCGTCTCGCGCCCGAGGACGTGACCGAGATGGCTCGCAAGGTGCTCGACGCCGACGAACTTGTGTGGCTCGTCGTCGGCGACTTGAGCAAGGTCGAAGACAACATCCGCGCCCTCGACGGATTCGGTGAAGTGCGCGTTTTGGAAGAGAGCGACTTGGCAGCGGCAGAGTAGGAGCGGCGTTGCTTTTCAGTACGTCTTCTGAACGCAGAACACGACTCCATGCACGACGAGCAAAACCCCGAGCGCGGCAACGCTGAGGCGAACGACCCTCCGGAAAGCGAACGCGAGGAGCCGGCGCCCGGCGCGTCGCCGTCGAGCGGGGCGCCCAGCGACGCAGCGAGCAACGCTACGAGCGAGCCTACCACGAGCGAAAGCTGGCTCGCCTCCGACCGCGTACAGGCGCTTGCCAATGTGCTCACGGTCATCGTGGCGCTCACGGCTATTGGCCTCTCCATCTGGCAGGGCTACGAAAACCGGATGAGCAATCGTCTCGCGGTCGTTCCGAACCTGGATCCCTTGTCCACAACGACAGGTCTGACGCCATCTATAGAAAGCGAGCACTTTCCTATGGTTAGCGATTTGGGAATAGACAGCGTCGGCGTCGTGAGCTATACGCTCGAAAACTCCGGTCTCGGACCTGCTGCCATTCAAAACTTTCTGGTGTTCAAGGGTGGAAAGAAGATATACGATGCTGAAGGAGAAGAAGATGCTAACTGGGAGAGAGGCATAAGACGTGATCTCGAAAAGCTGCCTTTCGAGACGGTGTCGCTACTCCAAACGCCGTATAGGCCAGGCGACATGTTGAGTGCCGGGGAAGTTCACAGCTTCCTGTCTGTGCCCGTTTCCGCTTCCGCTTTCACAGATACGAGCGTGTTCGACGGATTCCCGCCGCTTGCCGTGCGCGATAGCGTGCTCGGTCAGCGTAGCTTC
>PXTS01000078.1:41787-43629 GCA_003022485.1 Bacteroidetes bacterium QS_8_68_28 | reverse complement strand
GAGCGCGGTGCGCGTGTTTCTGGACTGCCCCGGCTACCTGTGCGACCAGGACTACCTCCGCGAGCAAATCCCGTTCGTCGATTACGTGCGCGACCGCCAGGTGGCCGACGTGCAGGTGCTCGTGACCACGCAGGGCACCGGCGGCGGCCGCGCCTACACGCTCGAGTTCATCGGACGGGGGGACTTCGAGGGCGTGGACAACACGCTGGAATACGGCGTTTCGCAAACGGCGACCGAGGACGAGGAGCGAGAACGCCTGGCGCGCGTGCTCAAAGGCGGGCTGGTGCGCTACGTGAGCCAGCGGCCGCAATTCGAGCACCTGCGCTTCGCCTACGAGGCCCCCGAAGGCGAAGCGACCGCCGAGGAGCGGCAGGCCCGAGACGACCCCTGGGACTACTGGATCTTCGAGGTCGGCCTCGAAGGGCAGCTCGATGGGGAGCAGCGTTCCAGCAGCAGTTCGGTCGAGGGGGAGCTCTCGGCCAACCGCACGACTCAGCAGTGGAAGCTCGACTTCGAACTCGACGGGAAGTACAGTAGCGAGCGCTTCGAGGTCAACGACTCCACGACCGTCACCGACATCCAGCGAAGCTACGACCTCGACGCGCTGGCGGTGCGCAGCCTCGGCTCGCACTGGTCGGCCGGCGGGCGCGGGGAGGTCTCCTCCTCGACGTTTTTCAACCGCGACCTGCTGGTGCGTCTGGCCCCGGCGGTCGAGTACAACGTGTTTCGCTACGAGGAGGCCAACCGGCGCCAGCTTCGCCTGCTCTACGACGTGGGGGCCAACTACTTCAACTACCGCGACACGACCATCTTCAACCAGACCGACGAAACGCGCTTCGACCAGTCCCTCTCGGTGCGGCTGGACCTGGAGCAACCCTGGGGCTCGGTGTCCACGCTGCTAAAAGGCTCGCACTACTTCTTCGATTTCGGCAAGAACCGCCTTCAGCTGTTTTCCTTTATCGACGTGCAGCTGTTCAAGGGGTTCTCGCTGAACGTGAGCGGCAACGTGGCCCTCGTCCAGGACCAGCTCTACCTCTCGGGCGAGGACCTTAGCGATGAGGAGATTTTGCTGGAACGGCAACAACTGGGGACCGACTACGAATACCGCCTCGAGATCGGGTTCAGCTACACGTTCGGCTCGATCTACAACAACGTGGTTAACCCGCGCTTTACGGGGTAGCTACTTCGACAAAACGCCTCCCAGCCGCCCACGAAGGCCACGCAGTCCGACGAGGCGGCGCGGCGGCCGCGGGCGACCCGTGAAAAAGGGGCCGGGGCGTTGCAGGCGAGACCGGCCGGCGGGTATGTTGTGAAGTCGGGAGCATTCGGATCGGAGCAGAGCGTCGCCGGAGGCCCTCCATCGAACGTCGCCCATCGAACGTCGCCCATCGCTGTGCTCGTCGACGTCGCCCTGCCGCTGCCGCTGGAGCAGACGTTCACCTACCGCGTGCCGCCGGCCCTGCGCCGCACCGCTGCGGTGGGCAGGCGTGCGGTCGTCCCCTTTCGCGGGCGCAGCCTTACGGGCGTGATCGTCGAGGAAGGCGGTCCCGCCGACCAGTTCGACGGCGGCTTTCAGCTCAAGGATCTCTCGCGCCTGCTCGACGAGCGCCCAGCCCTGCCGGAGGGGGTCCTGCGGCTCACGCGTTGGATGGCGCGCTACTACGTCTGCTCCTGGGGCGAGGCGCTGAGCGCCGCCCTCCCGCCCGGCGGCAAGGACCTTTCCCCGAAGCGCAAGCGCTGCCTGCGCCTCGCCGAGCGGTACCGCACGCCCGCTGCCGCGCGCGCGCTCCGGGAAGAGATGCGCGGCCCCAAGCAGAAAGCCACGCTCGCCGCGCTGGCCGA
>PXTS01000078.1:0-41615 GCA_003022485.1 Bacteroidetes bacterium QS_8_68_28 | reverse complement strand
CATCGCCGCGCTCAAGGAGACGCTCCACCAGGGGAAAAGCGGCATCGTGCTGGTGCCGGAGATCGCGCTGACGCCGCAGACGGTGCGCCGCTTTCGCGCCCACTTCCCCGGCCAGGTCGCCGTCCTTCACTCCCAAATGAGCCGTGGGGAGCGTTTCGACACATGGCGCTCTCTGCGCGAGGGGCGATACAACGTGGCCGTGGGGCCGCGCTCGGCAGTACTGGCTCCGCTGACGGACCTGGGCCTGATCGTGGTGGACGAAGAACACGAAACCTCCTACAAGCAGCACGACCCGGCCCCGCGCTACCATGCCCGCGACGTGGCGGTGATGCGCGCCTCGATGGCGGGCGCCGCGTGCGTGCTCGGCTCGGCCACGCCCAGCCTCGAGTCCAAGCACAACGCCGACACCGGCAAGTACCGCCTCCTGGAGCTGCCGGAGCGTGTGCCCGCCCGGGAGAACGGCCGTCCCGCCGAACTGCCGGACGTGCGCGTCCTCGACCTCACGCGCGAGCGCAAAAAACCCGGCTTCACCGGCGCGCTCTCGGTGCCGCTGCAGGAGGCGATCCAGCAGCGACTGGAGCGGGGCGAGCAGACCATTTTGCTGCAAAACCGGCGCGGCTTCGCGCCCGTCGTGGAGTGCACCGACTGCGGCTTCGCGCCGAGCTGCCCGAACTGCGCGGTTACGCTCACCTACCATCGTTCGAGCCGGCGCTTGCGCTGCCACTACTGCGGCCACGCCCAGCCCTTGCCCGAGCGGTGCCCGTCCTGCATCGAGGGCAGCGCCCCCCTTGCGCAACTGGGCACCGGCACGCAGCGCGTGGAGGCGGAGCTGGCCGAAGCGTTCCCCCAGGCCCAGGTCGCGCGGATGGACCGCGACACCACGACCCGCAAGGGGGCCCATGCTCGCCTCTTGAAGCAGTTTCGCACTGGCGGAGCGGACCTCCTGCTGGGCACGCAGATGATCGCCAAAGGCCTCGACTTCGGCGGGGTCACGCTCGTGGGCGTCATCAGCGCGGACACGGGACTTTTGTTTCCTGACTTTCGCGCCGAGGAGCACACGTTTCAGCTCCTGATGCAGGTCGCCGGCCGCGCAGGGCGGGCCGAACGGCCCGGCGAAGTGCTCCTCCAGACGCGCAACCCCGACCACCCGGCGCTCCAGTGCGCCGCGCACCACGACTACGACGGCTTCGCCCGGCAGACGCTCAAGGAGCGCGAGGCGCTGGGCTACCCGCCCTTCGGCCGCGTCGTGGCACTGGAGTTTCGCGGCCCCGAGCGCCCGCGCGCCTTGGAGCTGGCCGAGGCGTGGACCGGGACGCTACGCCGCCGGTCCTCGGACGCACTTGAGGTAATGGGTCCCGAGCCGGCCGCCGTGAGCCGCGTGAAGGGGCAGCACCGCTTCCGCACGCTCCTGAAGGTCGCGCCGGGGCGCTCGCCGCGCGCCGTGCAGCGCCTCCTGCGCGCCACGGGCGAGGCGCAGGGCGCCCCCCACAGCGGCTATCACGCCACCATCGATGTGGACGCGGTGGGGTTGCTTTAGCCCCTGGGGTGCTGCCGGGGGGCGCTATTGGTCACCCGTGAGACGGGCTCTGGCGCCCCGTCTTCTCATTTTTCTGCAGACACCTCCACGGTCCCCTGGAAAGTCGCCTCGGCGGGGCCTTCCAGGTAAAGGGCTTCGACGGGCGCGTCGCGATTCGCGGCGCGGTTCGCGGTGCGAAAGCCCACGCGCAGCTCCCCGCCCGGCATCTCAATGGCCACGGGCGGGCCGGCCACGCGCCCGGTGCGCCACGCCACGACCGCCGCCGCCAGCGCCCCGGTGCCGCAGGCCCGGGTTTCGCCTTCCACGCCCTTCTCGAAGGTGCGCACCGTCAAGCGCGCCTCCCCGCGCTCGCCTCCGCGCGGGGACGCCACCTCCACGACGTTCGCGTTGGCCCCCTCGGGCGCAAACGCCGCGTCTTGTCGAATTGGCGGCCCCCAGTCGGCCACGGGCGCGGCGGCGGCGTCCTCGACGAACAGGACGGCGTGCTCTGTTCCCGTGTTGACGAACATCACCGGCCCCGGCAGGCGCGCCGCCAGCCCGTCGGTGCGCAGCGTCACATTTTCTGCAAATCCCTTCGGTGCAGGGACGTAGAAGCGGACGGGCGCGTCCGGGTCGGCAGGCACGGTCGCGCGGTGCGTCCCGGCGTCGGAGGCGAAGCGAAGTTCGGCATCGTCCTCGCGGTCGTTCGCGTCCGAGGGGGCGCTGCCTCGGGCGGCGGGCGTCGTCCCCAGCCCAGCCCGGCTGCGGGCGAAGCGCGCCAGGCAGCGCGCCCCGTTGCCGCAGAGACTCGCCGGCGAGCCGTCGGCGTTGTGGTAGCGCATCCGAAAGTCGTGGCCGTCGGCGTCGGGCGCGTCGAGGGCCAGCACCCCGTCGGCCCCCACGCCGGTGCGGCGCGGGCAGAAGCGGCGCGCGAAGCCCGCCAACTCCTCCTCGGTGAAGTGGAGGAAGCGGTTGTCGAGGACGATGAAGTCGTTGCCCGCCCCGTTCATCTTGGTGAACGTCACGACGAGCGGGCGCTTTCCGGGCATGAAGGGGCGGGGGAGAAAGGGAGCGGGGGAACGCGCTTCGGGCCGGCAGAGCACACAGGGGCGCTCCCCTGCTGGCGGGCTTACGCTTCGTCCTCCGGGGAAGCAGCGGACGGTTCCTCTTCATCGCCGGCCTCCGGCGCGCCCGCCGCGCCGTCGTTCGCTTCTTCTCTCCCCTGCCCCTCCTCTCCCCCACGCTCCCAGGCGCCCACCTTGCGCTCCACCTCCGTGCGCAACTCCGCCAGCTCCTCTTCGAGCGTGTCGCGTTCCTGCTCGGCCTCGCGCAGCGTCTCGCGCTCTTCGGCCACAATCTCTTCGTAGGGTTGAATCGTCTCGCGCATCTCATCGAGGGCTTTGTCGATCTCGCGGTCGAGCTGGCTGCTGAGGGCGCGGTGCAGGTCCTCGCGCAGTTCCTCGACGTGCTCTTGGAGCTGGCGCTTGGCCTTCTCGCGCTGGCGGGGTAAGACGAAGAGCCCCGCCCCGGCCACTGCCGCCGAGGTCGCCAGGCCAAAGCCGCCGAGCGTGTCGAGCCCCGCCGTCACCATCAGCACCACCGAGAGGCCTGCCAGCCCCGCCACCCCGTAGCCGCCCTTCTGCAAGAGGTCCGTGGCGTTGTAGACGTTCTCCAAAATGCGGCGCGACTCGGCGCGCATGTCGTAGTTCTGCATCTCGCGCTCGGCCTCGCGCATGATCTGGCGGTGCACCTCTGCGCGGTTGTAGGTGAAGTCGCCCTCGCTGTCGAGGTGGCTGCCGGCCTCGCGCATCCGCTCCCCGAGGGTGCGCAGCGTCTGGCGCTCCAGCTTGAGGGCGCGCTCGGTAAGCTCGTCCACGGCGTCGGTCATGTGGCCTTCGATCTGGTGGTCGAGGTCGCGCACCACCTGCCGCTCGAACTCTTCCTTGAAACGGTCTTTGTTGCGCAGCAGGCTGATCTTGGAGACGCGAATGTTGTCCTCCAGAAAGCGCGTGCCGCGCTGCTCGATCTTCAAAAGCAGCTTGTCGATCTCCGTGAGGTGGCGCTCGTAGCCGCTTTCGAGCTCGGCGCGCACGTCTGCGATTTCGCTTTCGACGAACTCGAGATTGTCCTCGTCCTCGCTGAGGACCCGGCGGCGGTCCGAGAGCTCCTCCGAAAAGCGCTCCAAGAGCCGTTCCCCCGCCTCCAGCGGCGAGCCCAGCTTGATGGCCAGGCGCTCGGTGCCGCTGAGGGTGTCGGTGACGAAATCTTTCAAAGCCCCGAAG
The DNA here is from genome assembly GCA_003022485.1 of Bacteroidetes bacterium QS_8_68_28. Classification (GTDB taxonomy): domain Bacteria; phylum Bacteroidota; class Rhodothermia; order Rhodothermales; family Salinibacteraceae; genus QS-8-64-10. The sequence continues at coordinate 37,817 of PXTS01000078.1, read as the reverse complement.
CGGCTCTCGCCCCAGCGGTCGCCCGAGCGTCCTTCGCCCTCGATGCGCGCCGCGTACGCCTTCTCGGCGCTGACGGGGAAAACCTCCGGCTCGAAGTGCAGGAGCTCGCGGCACCCGTCCTTGACGTGCTCGACGACCTCGCCCAGGTCCTCCTGCGAGCGCGCCAGGTCGGCCTTGTTGACCACGAAGACGAGCCGCCGCCCCCAGTCCTCGCGGATGAACTCCAGAAAGCGGCGCTCCGACTCGGTAAGCGGGCGGTCGTAGCTGGTCACGAACAGCACCAGATCTGAGCGCGGGATGAAGTCCTCCGTGACCTGCTGGTGCTCTTGGACGATGGAGTTGGTGCCGGGGGTGTCCACGAACGCCACGTCGCGCAGCATCTCGATGGGCGCGCGCTTCTCGGCCATGACATCGGAGCGCGGGCGCGTGACCTCCTTCTCGCCGTAGCGCAGGAGGGTGATCTTATCGGTCGTCGGCGTGGGGCCTTCCAGCATGACCTCGTGCCCAAAGAGCGCGTTGAGCAGGCGCGACTTGCCGGCGTTGAACTCCCCGACGACCACGACCAGAAAAAGCTCGCTGAGGTTCTCGGCCAGGTCGGCCAGCTGCTTTGTCACCTCTGGGTCGGCCCCGGTCTCCTCGAAGAGCACTTTCATGCGCTGGAGCAATTGCTGCTCGCGCTGGAGGAGCGCATAGGTCTGTTCATCAAGCTGAACGTCCATCGGAGGGAGCGGGCGAGGGGGCAGACAGGGATGTAAAAAGGGATAAACGCGCGAAAGTGGCAAGGCGTTCGCCCCGCCCCCGCGCTCTCACCGTCGCGTTGCGTTGGGTCGCGTTGCTGTCAACTTTGCGGTCCCTTTCGTAGCTTGAAAAATCCTACCGCCCCGCTCGAATGCCGCCGTGAGGGCGCGGCGCGCTGGGCCCCGACGGACGTAACACCATGGCCCCCAACACCGAAAACCATGCGCCGTTCTCTGGTCGCCGGCTTCCTCGCGCTCGTGCTGCTCGCCGGGGGCGCGGCGCTCTACGTCTTCGGTGCGGGGGCCTCGCCGCCCGCCCCGCCGGCAAGCGGCGGCGGCGAGGGCGAGCTGTGGCCCGGCACCGGCACCTGGGCCCGGGCGGTGATGGACACGCTCACGACTCCGGAAAAGGTGTCCCAGCTCTTCGCCGCCCGCGCCGAGGGCGACTTCCAGAGCGCCGACGACGAAGCCTATCAGCGCCTCGCGCGCCGCGTCGAGCGCTTCGGGGTGGGCAGCGTCATCATGTTTCAGAGCGACCCGCGGGCGCAGGCCACCTTGCTCAACGAGCTCCAGGACCGCGCCGCGCTGCCGCTCCTGGTATCGCAGGACATGGAATGGGGCGCGGGGACGCGCGCGGACGGCGCGCCCCTCTTCCCCCGCCCGATGGCCGTTGGCGCCACGCGCGAGCCGGCCTTCGCCCACGCGACCGGCTACGTGACCGCCCGCGAAGCCCGGGCACTGGGCACCCACCACGTTTCCGTTCCCGTGGCTGACGTGGACAACGACTCTGCCCCCCCCATCATCAATGGGCGCTCCTTCGGCGAAAAGCCCGAGATGGTCGCCGAGATGGTCGCTGCCGGCACGCGAGGCCTCCAGAAAGGCCGCGCACTGGCGACGGCGAAGCTCTTCCCCGGCCACGGCGACACCGACGTCGACGGCCACTCGGGCGTGCCGCTCCTGCCCTTCTCGCGCGAGCGTCTTGCGGACGTAGAGCTCGTGCCCTTCCGCGCGGCCCTTTCGGCCGGGGTGAAAAGCGTGACGACCGGCCCCCTGGCCCGCCCCGAGGTCGATTCGACGAACACGCCGGCCTCCCTTTCTCGGGACGTCACTACGCAGATGCTGCGCGAAGCGCTGGGCTTCGACGGGCTCGTCGTCGCCGACGCGCTCAACATGGCGGGCGTGCCCCAAAACTACGGCCCCGGCGAGGCCGCCGTGCAGGCGCTCGAAGCGGGCGCGGACGTCATCCTCATGCCCGAGGACCTCATGCCCGAGGACCTGCGGGCCGCCCGCGCCGCCGTGTTGCGCGCCGTCGAAAGCGGGCGCCTGAGCGAGGGACGCATCAACGCCTCGCTGGAGCGCCTCTTGCGCGCGAAGGAGTGGCTGGGGCTCGACAAACACCGCACGGTGAACCGCGGGCGCGGCGCCCGGCGCGTGGCTACGCGCCCACATCGCGCGCTGGCCGGCGCCATCGCCCGCCGCTCGCTCACGCTCCTGCGCAACGAGGGCAACCTCCTGCCCATGACGAGCTACGCCCGCCCCCGCGCCGGCAACGCGCCCGACTCCGCCGCCGCGCCCCCTCGGATGCTGAGCGTAGCCCTCACCGACGCGCGCGCTCCCGCGAAGGGCGAAGCCTTCGCGCGCCGTCTGCGCCGCCACGTGCCCGACTCGCTTCTGACTTCGCTCGTTCTCGAGGAGCGCGCACAACCCGCAGACTACGAGGCCGCCCGCTCCGCCGCCGCCTCCGACCGCGCCGACGTCATTCTCGTGCCCGCCTTCTTGAACGTGCGCGCCTGGAGCGGGCGCATCGAGCTCTCCGAGAAGCACCAGCGGCTCTTGCAAGATCTCATCGAGACGGGCAAGCCGGTGGCACTCATCGCCTTCGGCAACCCGTACCTCGCGCGTGGGCTCGCGGCCCAGCCCGACGTTTACGTCGCCGCCTACGGAGCCGGCGGCGCAGTGCAGGACGCGGCCGCGCAAGCGCTCTTCGGGCGTAGCGCCTTTTCGGGCAAGCTGCCGGTGACGATCCCCGACGCCTACGACTACGGCGCGGGGCGTTCCCAGAAGCAAGTCGCCCTGCGCCACGGCCTGCCCGAGGCCGTCGGGATGCGCGGCGACAGCCTCGCCCTTGTCGACTCGCTGATGCAGGCCTCCATCGATTCGAATGCCTTTCCCGGGGCCGCCGTGGCCGTCGGGCGCGGCCCGGCCACGGCGCTGATGAAAGGATACGGCTACTACACCTACGACGCCGCGCGCCCCGTCACGCCGCGCTCGCGCTTCGACCTGGCCTCCCTCACGAAGGTCATCGCCACGACCACCGCCGCGATGCAGCTCTACGAGGCGGGCCGCCTCGCGCTCGACGACCGCGTGGCCGACTACCTGCCGCGCTTCGCGCAACACGGCAAGGGCGACGTGACGATCCGCCAGCTTCTCACCCACTCCGCCGGCCTGCCCGCCTTTCGCCTCTACGCCGGGATGGATTTCGCCAATACCGAAGCGCGCGGCACGCGCGAGCCGCTCATCGACACGCTGCTGGCCGAAAGGCCGCAGTACGAACCGGGCACCAAGAGCGAGTACAGCGACCTTGGGATGGTCGTGATGGGCCTCGTCATCGAGGAGATTACCGGCCAGTCGCTGGCCGCCTACGCCGAGGAGCATATCTTCGAACCGCTGGGAATGGAGCAGACCGGCTACCGCCCCGTCGCTGAGACGGACCGCGACACCGCGTTCGTCCCCACCGAGCGCGAGGGCTTCCGCGGCAGGCTCCTCCAGGGCGAGGTGCACGACCCGACGGCCTTCCTGATGGGCGGGGTGAGCGGCAACGCGGGCGTCTTCTCCACCGCCGACGACCTGGCGACCTTCGCCTACATGCTCACCCACGAGGGGCAGATCTACGGCGAGCAGTTTCTCGAAGCGGAGACGATCGCGACCTTCACCGCACGCGCCGAGGGGCTGGGCGAAAGCACCCGCGCGCTGGGCTGGGACACCAAGGCGGTCGGCGGCTACTCTTCGGCCGGCTCGCGCTTCGGGCCCGAGAGCTTCGGCCACACCGGCTTCACCGGCACCTCCCTCTGGATCGATCCCGAGCAGGACCTCTTCGCCATCTTGCTGACCAATCGCGTCTACCCGAAGCGCACGGAAGACCCGCAGATCATTCAGATTCGCCCCAAGCTGGCCGATCGGGCCTACGGGGCCCTCGCCGGCCCGCCCGCGCCGCTCTTGCCCGGCACCGCCCCGCCGGATGCGTTCGCGGCGGAGGCGCCGTAATTGAGTGGGGGTGTTTGCGAAAAAATGGCGCACCACCGCCAGTGGGAACACCGTTTGCAAAAAAATTTGGCCCGGGATAGGCCAGCAAACCTTTACCTTTCAACGTTCAACCCAAGCATGCCCACGTACAAGTATCGCCGCGAGGACGGCACCACGTTCGAGATCCGCCAGAAGATCACCGCCGACGCGCTCGAGGAGTGCCCTGAGACGGGCCAACCCGTAGAGCGCGTCATCACCGGCGGGATGGGCTTCCAGCTCAAGGGCGGCGGCTGGTACGAGGACGGCTACACCCGCCCCGAGGCCAAAGAGGAAGGGGCGGATGGCGAGGGCAACGGCGAAAACGCAAACGGCAACGCCGAAGCGGCGGACAGCGCGGACGCCGACCGCTCGACGTCGGACGGCGCCAGCTCTTCTTCGGAAAAAAGCGATGCGGCGTAGCCCCTGCGCCGTTCGCGGTTTCCGTTTTTCGCTTCCGACGCTCAAGCCCCCAGCGCCTTCAGCTCGCTCGCGATGGCGTCGGTCGATTCCTTCGCGTCGCCAAAGAGCATCTTCGTGTTGTCGGCGTAGAAGAGCGCGTTGTCCACGCCCGAGTAGCCGGGGCTGAGGCTGCGCTTCATCATGACAACCGTCTGGGCCTCGTCCACGTTCAGGATGGGCATCCCTGAGATGTCGTTGCCCGGCTCGCGCGCGGCGGGATTGACCACGTCATTGGCGCCGACGACCAGCGCCACGTCTGTCTGAGCGAATTCGCCGTTGATCTCCTCCATCTCGAAGAGGCTGTCGTAGGGGACGTTCGCCTCGGCGAGCAGCACATTCATGTGGCCCGGCATCCGCCCGGCCACCGGGTGGATGGCGTACTTGACGGTCACGCCGCGTTCTTCGAGCAGCTCGGCTATTTCGCGGAGGGGATGCTGCGCCTGCGCCACGGCGAGGCCGTAGCCGGGCACGATGATGACCTGGTCGGCGTAGCTGGTGAGGATCGCCGTGTCGTCGGGGCTGGTCTCGCCGACGGTGCGGCCCTCGGGGGCCTCCGCCGCCGCGCCGGCTGCGCCTTCTTCCCCGCCGAAGCCGCCGGTCAGCACGTTCACCAGCGAGCGGTTCATCGCCTCACACATGATGACCGTCAGGATAAAGCCGGCTGCGCCGACGAGCGTGCCGCTGACGATGAGCGCGATGTTGCCCAGCACGAACCCCGTCGCGGCGGCGGCGAGGCCGGAGTAGGAGTTCAGAAGCGCCACGACGACCGGCATGTCTGCCCCGCCAATGGGGACGACCAGCAAAATGCCCAGCGCCAGCGCTCCCAGCGACAGGAGGACGACGCTCGGGATTGTCAGCCACGCGGCGGCAGCGGCGCTCGCCACGAAGACGCCGCCGAAGAAGACGGCCCCGCCCAGAACGCCGAGCGTGGCCGTGCGCATCCCGACGAACGCGACGGGGTTCCCGCTGAGGCGCCCGCTGAGCTTGCCGTAGGCCACGAACGAGCCCGAGCACGTCACCATCCCGATCAGCACACTCAGGACGACGGTGAAGGCGGTACCGGCGGCCAGCTCGGCGCCGGGGGCGAGAATCGCCGAGTCGCCGGCGTACTGCGCGACCTCCGCCAGCGCCACGAGCGCCGAGGCGAGCCCGCCGAAGCCGTTGAAGACGGCCACGAGCTCGGGCATGGCCGTCATCTCGACCTGCCGCGCGAGCACCGCCCCGATCCCCCCGCCGATGAGGAGCCCCAGGATCATCATCCACGGCGAGAGAATGTCGTAGAGGAAGAGCGTCGCCAGCACCGCCACGAGCATCCCGCCGGCGGCCAACTGGTTGCCGCGCCGCGCGGTGGCGGGCGACTGCATCCGCCGCAGGCCCACGATGAAGAGCGCCGCCGAAGCGAGGTAGGCCAGTTGAATAACGGGGGTCTGCATGGTGTTGCGAGATCGTGTTGCGAGTGTTGCGGTGTAGAGACATGGAGGGGCGCCACGAGCGCCGGCGGAGGAGTTGCAACACCAGCGCACGACAACACACGAACACTACTTGGCGCCGGCCTTCACGCCCTGCGGCTCGGCCTCGCCGCCGGAGGGGCGCTGCTTTTTGGCAAACATCTGAAGCATCCGGTCGGTCACGAGAAAGCCGCCGACGACGTTGATCGTGGCCACCACCAGCGCGAAGAAGCCCAGCCACGACGACCATCCGCCCCCACTCATGCCCGCCGCGACCAGCGCGCCCACGACCGTGATTCCGCTGATGGCGTTGGCTCCGCTCATCAACGGCGTGTGGAGCGTCTGCGGCACCTTGCTGAGGATTTCGTTCCCCAGAAAGGCGGAAAGAACGAACACGATAAAGTTTTGCATAGCAGTTTCGGGGGTTGGGGTTCGGAGTTTGGCCTCAGGACGACGGGGGCTTCCATTCTTCGTCATCCTCCTCGGCGTCCGGCGTTTTGCCCTCGGGCGGGTCGTCCGTTTCGTCGTTCGCTTCTTTATTCGCCTCGTCGGATTTGCTCGCCTCGTCGGATTTGTTCGCTTCGTCGGACGCATCGTCTGTCCTGCCTTGGGGAGGGTTGTCGGGGGCAGTGCTCGGCGCGTCTTCTGCCGTGTTCGCGGGGTGCGCCCCGTCCTCGTCGGCAGGTTCCGCCGCTCCCGGCAGCGCTTTCCCTGCCGCTCCCGGCGCAAACTCATTCTCGAGCCCAGAAGCGCTGCTTTCCTCTTCTGCCGCCTGCTCATCGTCTTCCCTTCCTCTTTTCTTCTCGTCCCTCGCAGAAAGCCCCAGCGCCTCACGCACGCGCTCGCCCCGCACCTCGCCGCCGTGCGCCACGCAGGCCCCGGCGAAGACCTCGTCTTCGAAGTCGGGCGTGAACTGGCCGTCCTCGCCGATGAACACCTGCACGAGCGCCGCGACAGTGCGCGCGTAAAGCTGGCTGGCGTGGACGGGCATCTCCGCCGGCAGGTTGGTCGGGGCGAAGACCTGCACGTTGTGTTGCCGAACGGTCGTGCCCGCCTCGGTAAGCGCACAGTTGCCGCCGCCCGGCGCGGCCAAGTCCACCACCGCCGAGCCGGGCGCCATCATTTCGACCGCCTCCTCCGAAACGAGGATTGGCGCGTCGCCGCCCGGGATGAGCGCCGTAGAAATCACCACGTCCGCCTCGGCGACGTGCGGCTTGAGGAGCTCGGGCTGGCGCTCTTGGATCTCCGCGTCGAGCTCTTTCGCGTAGCCGCCTTCGCCCTCCCCCTCGATGTCGGCCTCGAGGTCTACGAAGTCTGCCCCGAGGCTTTCGACCTCCTCGCGGGTCGCCGCGCGAATGTCGTAGCCCTTGACCTTCGCGCCGAGGCGCCGCGCGGTGGCGATCGCCTGGAGGCCCGCCACGCCCGCCCCCAACACCAAGACCTGCGCAGGGCGGATGGTGCCGGCGGCGGTGGTCAGCAGCGGGAAAAACTTCGGAAGCGCGTGCGCCCCGATCAGGGCGGCGCGGTAGCCGGCGAGGCTGCTCATCGCCGAGAGCGCGTCCATCTTCTGCGCCCGACTGATGCGCGGCACGAGCTCCATCGCCAATGCGGTGACGCCGCTTTCGGCCAGCGCCTGGATGCCCTCGGGGACGCCCAGCGGGTCGAGCAACCCGACGAGGACCTGATCGCCCGTGAGCTGCTCGATCTCGTCTTCAGGCGGCGGCGAGACGACAGCCACGACGTCCGCCCCCAGTGCGTCCGCACGGCCTGTGACCTCGGCTCCTGCATCCGAAAAGTCCGCGTCGGGGTGGTACGCGCCAGCGCCCGCTCCTTCTTCGACGACGACGTTCAGCTCTGCTCCGGTGAGGCGGCGCACCACGTCGGGCGTGAGGGCCACGCGCGTTTCGCCGTCGGCGGTTTCTTTCGGGACGCCTATCGTCATCGGTCGGCTGCGGACAGGAACGGAAGCGCGCTTGTCCGAAAGGTAACGCCGCGCCGCACGGGGTGCAACTTTTGGGCGCGGGGGACGGGAGCGTGGGAGAGATCTTCTATGTTCTCGTTCCCCCGGGCGCCCACGCTCACGCTGTGCGTTCAGGCTGTGCGTTCAGGCGCTCACGCGGTGCGTTCGAACTCGTCCATGAAGTTGACCAGCGCATCCACCGCCTCCTGGGGAAGCGCGTTGTACATCGAGGCGCGGACGCCGCCGACGGTGCGGTGGCCCGCCAGCGAGACGAGCCCTTCCGCCTCGGCTTCTTCCAGGAAGCGCTTCTCCAGTTCCTCGCTGGGCAGGCGGAAGGTGGCGTTCATCTTTGAGCGCGCCTCCGGCTCGACCGCGCCCCGGTAGAAGTCCGTCGCGTCGATGCGGTCGTAGAGGGTGCGGGCCTTCTTCTCATTACGCTTTTCGATGGCGCGCACGCCGCCGAGGTCTTTGAGCCACTTCATCACCTTATCGACAACGTAGACGGCGAAGACCGGCGGGGTATTGAAGCGCTTCCGGGCGTGGGTGCCGTAGTCGAGCATCGTGGGCAGGGGCCGGCGGCGCTGTTCCAGGAAGTCCGGGTGCACCAGCACGACGGTGACGCCCGCTGGGCCCACGTTTTTCTGCGCGCCGGCGTAGATGAGGCCGTAGCGCTCGGGATGCTTCAGGGGCTGGCTCATGAAGTCGCTCGAGGCGTCGCAGACCAGCGGTGCGGGCGCCTCGGGCGTGAAGTGGTATTGCGTGCCGGCGACCGTGTTGTTGGAGGTGAAGTGGACGTACGCGGCCCCCTCGTCGAGGTCCATTTCCTCCGGGCCGGGAATGTAGGTGAAGCCGTCCTCCGTCTCCCCGCGCGCGGCTTCGCGCACGCTTCCGCCGGTCTCCCGACCGACGATCTCGCCCTCGCGGATCGCCTTTTTCCCCCAGCGCCCTGTGATGAGGTAATCCGCCGACGCGCCTCCGGGCAGGAAGTTGAGCGGCACCTGGTGAAACTGCATCGAGGCCCCGCCCTGAAGGAACAGCACGTACCAGTCCTCGGGAAGCCCCAGCAGCTCCTTGATGAGCGCGCGGGCGCTTTCTTCGATCTCGTCGTAGCCGGCCGAGCGGTGGCTGATCTCCATCACCGACGCGCCGACTTCTTCGTTGAGGAGCGGCAGCTCGTCGCGCACTTCTTCGAGCACCTCGACGGGTAGTGTGGCCGGCCCAGCGGAGAAGTTGTAGAGGCGCCCGGAGGGGGCGTTGGTGCGCGTAGCGGGGGGTGTTTTCTGGATCGAAGGCATAGGGGTTTGGGATTTGAGGTTTCAGGTTTGGGGTTGGAAACCTGCGGCCCGCCGTCCGTGGTCCGCCGTCTTTACGGAAGCAGCGACACCGCCAGCACATCGTCGTGCTGCTCGATGTCGCGGACGGTATCCTCCCGGGGGTCGCCGTCGAACCGGATGTGCGCGACCGCTGCGTCGCCGCCGGCGAAGATGAGGTTCTCCATCTCTTGGACGTTCCAGCCCGCCTTGCGCACCTCGTCGAGCACCCCCGCCAGCACCCCCACCTCGTCGCGGTGACGCACGGTGAGCTGGTGCGCCCCCTCCGACGGCTCGGCGAGGTTGACGCAGTTGGGCACCTGGCCTGTCTCGGCAAAGGTCTTGATGACGCGCGCGGCCTCCATCGCCGTCGCGTCCTGCGCCTGCTGCGTCGAGGCGCCGATGTGGTGCGTGACGTAGCAGCGCGGGTGCTGCATGAGCGGGTGCTCGAACCCCCTGGCCTCCTTTTCGGAAGGTTCGCCTTCGACGAGATCGAGCGCGGCGCGGAGGTTTTTCTCGTCGAGCGCCCACTGGAGGGCCTCCTCGTCCACCACCGCTGCGCGACTGGTGTTTACGAAGTAGGCGCCGTTATTCATTTCTTCGAAGAAAGCGCGGTCCGCAAGATTTTCCGTCTCGGGGGTGGAGGCGACGTGAAGGCTCACCACGTCGGCAAAGCGGGCCACGTCGGCGGGCGTGGAGGCATGGGCGACTGCGCGCGCGGCAGCCCCCTCCTTCGTCAAAGATCGGCTCCAGGCGGTTACGTCCATCTCGAAGCCTTTCGCGCGCTCGGCCACCGCTTCGCCGATGTTGCCGAGGCCCACGATGCCGAGGGTTTTGCTCTTGAGGCCGTCGGCGTTCGCATACTTCTTTTTGTTCCAGTGCCCGGCGCGTGCGTCCATCACGTTGCCGGGAATCCCTCGGTCGAGCGCCACGACGAGGCCCATCGTCAGCTCGGCGACGGCCACGGAGTTCTGGCCGGGGCAGTTGGCCACGAAGATGCCGCGGTCCGAGGCGCCGCCGGTGTCGATGGTGTCGTAGCCGGCCCCGGCACGCACGATGAGTTCGAGAAGAGGGTTCGCGTCCATCATGACCCCCGTGACTTCCGTGGAGCGCACCACCAGCACGGCGGGGGCCTCGTCGGCCATCGTCTCGGCGAGGGCGTCCCCGCTGAGCGAGGCGTCTTTCACAACGGAATGGCCGGCTTCTTCGAGATCGCGTAGGCCGGCGTCGGCGACATTGCTGGCGACGAGAACCTTCATTTCGTGGTTTGTGGTTCGTTGTTGGTGATTTGTTTGCCCGTCGCTGTCGAGTCGCAAATCGCCAACTGGAAATCGTCACCCGAACCGGTGTACCAAGAGGCCGCTGCGCAGCTTCGGCTCGAACCAGGTGGACTTGGGCGGCATCAGCTCGCCCGCATCGCTTACGTCGAGGAGGTCTTCAATCTGCGTGGGGTACATCGAAAAGGCCGCTTCGGCATCGCCCGTGTCCACACGCTCCGCCAGCTCATCGGTACCGCGAATGCCGCCAACGAAGTCGAGGTTGGCGTCGCGGCGCGGGTCGGTGATGCCCAGCAGCGGCTCCAAGACGAACTCCGAAAGACGCGCCACGTCGAGCTGATCGGCGCGCCCGCCGCGCTCGGTCTCCGGCAGCACGAGACGGTGCCAGGTTCCCTCGAGGTAGCAGCAGACGACCCCGGCGGTTTCCGGCGCGGCGTGGCCGGTGTTTTCCTCGACGCCGACTTGCCCTTTGAGCTTTTCCAGAAAGGCGCCCGGCCGGTCCGGCAGGTCGTAGACGACGCGGTTGTACGGCAAGATCTGCATCTGGTCCATCGGAAAGAGGACCGCCGGGAAAAACGCGAACTCCGACGTGCCGGTCGCATCCTCTTCGCGCAGCTCGGCGGCGGCGCGGCTGGCAGCCTTGCAGCGGTGGTGCCCGTCGGCCACGTAGAGCTGGGGCACGGCTCCAAAGGCGTCGGTCAGCGCCTCGGGATCGGGGGCGCGCCAGATCGTGTGGCGCACGGCACCGGCGGCTCGTTCGCTCTCGATCTCGAAGTCGTAGAGGGGCTCGGTCTGCATGGCCTCGTCGGTGAGGCGTTCGACTTCAGCGTCCCCCCGGTGGGTGAGCATGACCGGCTCGGCGTGGGCCTGCTGGGCGAGGATGTGGCGCGTGCGGTCGTCCTCTTTGGCCGGGCGCGTCTCTTCGTGTTTCAAGATGGTCCCGTCGTCGTACTCCGCGACGGCCACGCCCCCGAAGAGGCCCGTCTGCGCGCGCCCGTTCATCACGAGACGATAGACGTAGAGCCCCGGCGCGCCTTCGGTCTGCATAAACGAGCTCTCGGCGAAGCGGCGCAGGTTCTCAGCGCCCTTTTCGTACACTTCGTCCGCGTGCTCGTCAGTCCCTTCCGGCAGATCGATCTCTGGCCGAATGACGTGCAGGAAGCTCCGGTCGTTGCCCGCCGCCAGGGCGCGCGCTTCCTCGACGCTCACCACGTCGTAGGGGACGGAGGCGACTGCCTCGGCGGCGTCGGGGCGCGGGCGCAGGGCACGAAAGGGATGTAGCGTAGCCATCGAGGCAGGGACGGGTGTTCGGGACGTTGTTCTGCGCTTAAAACATATCCGTCAGCCCGTCCAGATGGAATGCCCGGTTTGTTGCCAAATCGTGAAAGGGCACGGGGCCGTCCGCACCTTGGGGACGGACAAGCTATTGTGAAACGGCCCCCGCTGAACACCTCCGAGCAGGATTTCGGGAACTTGCCTTCTCAATCCGCATACTAGCCTGTGAAATACACTGCGGGGTAGAGCAGCTGGTAGCTCATCGGGCTCATAACCCGAAGGTCGCTGGTTCGAATCCAGCCCCCGCTACCGAAGGATTTCCGAAAAGGCCCTGTCCGGCTGTGCGCCGGATGGGGCTTTCTTCGTTGGGCACCGGTGTTGCGCTCCCGGGCGACCGGCGGACGGTCCCCACGCCGTCGGGAGGCGTGGTCATCTCCAGCAGGTACATCCCAAAGACGAGCCGTTGCCTGATCTGTCGCGTCTCTCCCGGAGCAGCCCAAGGCTTCCGGGGCTTCCCGGTGCTGCTGGAGAGTGGCTACCTGAGCGCCAACGACGTGCACGCGTTTCTCACCACCTGGTTCGTCAGCCCGCGCGGGCAGATCGCCTTCGAGAAAGCTACATCCAAGAAGTTGGTGCAGGAATTTGGCTGGCGCGCCCCGGAGGTGCTCCGGGAAAGCACAAGCACGCGGCGTTGAAGGCGAGCATGCCTTTCTTCCAAACGCGGACCGCACAAGCGCGGACCGCGCAGCCCGACCTGCCACTGCGCGCGTCAGTACAGGAAGCGCTGCACGGCTCGCAGCAGGCGCTGGCGCTCCGCCTCGGCGTCCTCGGCGTCGCGGATCACGTTGCCTCCCAGCGCTACGAGCTGGCTCGACGGAAGCTTGTGAAACATGAGCTGCTCCCGAAACGGGCTGAAGCTCGCCTCATTGGTGCGCAGCGTCATCCCGCTGTTTGCAAGCAGGTCGGCGATGGACGGCACCTTCGACACGTCGGCGCTCATGATAGATAGGTCCTGTCCCTGCGCGCCCTGCGGGCGATAGATGAAGTGCAACTCCTCGATGCTGCGATGGAGGTCGCCCCCTTTGGCTCGGAAGTTGTAGCGGATGAACAGCCGGTTGGCACTGGTGAAGTCGAGCCCTTGATCGAGCAGCTCCTGCTCGATCTCGGAGACCGGACGCGGGGATTCGTCGTCGGGCGAGCGGCGTAGCGAGAGATTTTCACGCAGTGCGATGTCCACGATGGAATCGCGTAGAGCGCTGACGGCGCTTTCTTCCTGAATGGGCGTGATGACCTGGAAGGTTTGCTGCCACTCCGTCTGTGCCTGCGCCGCCTGCGGCGCTCCCAGCGAGATCATCGCCGCCAGTAGGACGACCAGCCCCGCCGGGAGCGCGCGCAGACGAGATGTAGAAAACGAGAATTGCATCGAAAAGAAAGAAGATTGACGGCAAAAAGAAGCGAAAGGGAGCGGGCGGTCGACGCTCGTTCCCAGCGACACATTCCTGCAATTCTCACGCCAGCCTGCGACGCGTGGCGCTTCCCACCGGCGAGAAGCTATGCCCACCAGCGAGAGGCTTATGAAAGCACGAAGCCAAAGGTGCGGCTCGCTTCGCTGAAGGAGACGGGAATGGCCTGCCCGGCGTGGTTGATGCGCACGACTCCCTCGAGGCGAATGGTAATGCGGTCGCCGGCCTCGGCGTCGCGCAGGTTGCGCGTGAGAACGAGGCGCCCCCCGTCGAGGTCGAAGGTGCCTATTCTTTCGCTGGCCGTCAAGCCCTTGCGCAGAAAGACGGTCGCGCGCCCCACGCTGTACTGCGCGTCCTGCGGGTAACGCTGGCGAAACTCCTGGTCCGGCTCGATCTCGAAGTTCAAGACGGCGCGGCGGCGCGGGATGTTGTCGCCGCTGGCGACCTCGCGGCCCCCGGCGCGCACTTGCAGTTCGGGGCGCGGTGGGTCGATCACGGCGAACTCTTTTTCCCCGAGAAACACGTTTTCGGTGTCCGAGGAGGCGGAGTCTGCCAGGAAGACACGCACGGTCTGCGGGCCGCTTCCGCCCGGGCTGAGCGCGATGGAGCGCCCGCCCACGTTCTGCGACGCCGTCTCCAGACGTAGCGGACGCTCCTCCAGGCCCGGCACGTCGATGCGAATGCGGTTGAGGCAGCGGCGGTAGAGCGACTGCGTGGCTTCGCTGGTGGCCACGATCTCAGGCCGCCGCACGGTAAACTGCCCCTGCACCGGGATCTGCGCCATCTGCCCGCCCACCTGCTGAAAGCTGAACTGTCCTTCGTAGGAAACGGTCTTTTCCTGCTCGTCCTCCGCCAGCACGCCGCCGGTACTCATGCGCAACAGCGAGTCGCCCACCGCGCGCACGTCGCCACCCTGCGTTTCGAGGCGCTGCCCCTCGCTCTGCCCCACGCTCAAAAACGTCCGCGCGGTGAACGGCTGGCCGAGCACGACGGTGCGATCCCCCACCACCACCGGCTCGACCGACTGCACCGCGTAGGTGTCGTCACTGAGGTCATAGGTGCTAAAGGCGTAAAGCAAGATCGGCAGGTACAACGCCAGCATGACGGAGTACCGCATGTCTTTGAGACGCGAGGTCATAGGCCGTCCTCACAAATCGGTTCGTGTTGCGAATACGATCTGAGACTCGTACTCTAAAAAGGGAGAGCTACTCTAAAAAGGGAGAGCGCCCGGCAAAGGACGCCGAAGGAAGCGACGCGCCGGGTCCTCGGCACGCGGAGGCACGTCCCTGCGAGGCACGTCCCTCTCACGCGCGCCATCCGCGCGCTTCGTTCATCCGCGCGCTTCGTCGTGAGAGGCCGGGTGGCTGTTTTGCCCGGCGTCGTGGTCGCTGCTGCCGCCCGCGCCATTGTTGGCAGCGGGCGTCCCGGCCGGGCCGCCGCCCGGGGCGCGGTTGAAGCGCTGGAAGCGGCCAGCCATCTCGTCGAGGTCCGAGCGCAGGCTCTCGACGGCCTGGCGAGCCCCATCCATTTCCCCGCCGAGGTGGCTCATGCCCTCGCCCAGGCGTTCGGCGTTCTCGGCCAGCCGGCCACTGGTGACTTGCTCAAGCTCAGCGCGCATCCGCTCGACGGCTGTGCGCGCCGGGCCCATTTCGCCGCTCATCGCCTTCACCTCTGCCCCGAGGGCCTGCATCCCTTCCTCCAGCCGCTCAGCATCCTCGGGGAGCGTGCCGCCGGCGGCGCGGCTCAGGCCCGCCTCCATCTGCTCCAGGGCCGTCTGCGCCCCCTCTATCTTTTGCCCACTCTGCCGAAGCTGCGCGTTGATCTGCTCCATGCGGTCGCCCAGCGCGTGGGCCTGTTCGGTCAGGCGCCCGTCGGCGGCGCTGCCGAGGGATTCGCGCATCTGGCCGAGCGCCGAGCGGGTCTGCTGCATCTCGTCGCTCATCTGGTGCATCTGCTGCCCGAAGCGCTGCGTCTCCTGCGCCAGCGCGTCCATGGCCCCGTCGAGGTCCTCGTGGAGGCGCTCCTCGACCATCTCACGGAAAATCGCGCGCGCCTCCTTTGCAGGCGCCTGCTGCTGCTCGACGGCCACGACCTCAGTGGGGGCTTCGCCTCCGCTTCCCGCCCGGCCTCTGCCCATGAAGTGCGAAATCAGCGCAAAGGAGCCCATGACGACGAAGGCCGCTGCCTCTCCCATGAACCCGAGCACCATGAAGATCTCGGTATTCGGATAGCCCTGAATCTTAAAGAAGACGCCGATGATGGCGAACGCTCCGAAGATACCGATCAAAAACTCCAGAAACGGCTGGACGGAGTCGAGCCAGGAGGAAGAAGACGTGTTCGCGTCGGCCATGAAGCGAGGGGAAGGAGATTCGGCGAAGAAAGCAGCAGGGAGGAGGCGCTGCAGACACGCCTCACGGGGATAACGGACCGGCCGCGCCATCAGTTCGACGACCCGCCCGCGTCACTGACGCACCGGAAGCCAACGTAGGGAGACGCCTCGTCGCTCGGCTGGCTGTCGCGCACCCCGACTCCGATGTAGAAGGCGTTCGACGCCCACGACCCGCCGCGCACGACGTATCGGTCTTCCTCGGGGTCCTGGTAGATGGGGTTGAAGTCCGAGAGCTCCGAGTAGGAGGGGTGATACTTGTCCCGCACCCACTCGGCCACGTTTCCGCTCATGTGGTAGAGGCCCCAGGAGGTCGGCGGGTAGGCGTCGCCGGGGGCGGTGAAGGCGTAGCCGTCGGCCGCGTAGCCGCCGCGGTCGGGGTTGTAGTTGGCCAGGTAGCGCCCCTGGTTGTTGCGCGGCTCGTAGCCTTTCCAGGGGTAGATGCTGCCGACCAGGTCGCCGCGCGCGGCGTACTCCCACTCCGCCTCCGTCGGAAGGCGCTTGCTGTTGAACTGGCAGTAGCGCTTCGCCTGCTGGTGCGTCACCCCGACGACCGGATAGTCGTCAAACTCGGAGTTACGGAAGTACTCCTCCCACGTCGAGCGGCTGCGCGCCTCTTCCCAGATGGTCGAGTCGGGCGTCATCTCCTGGCGCTGATCCGGCGGAAGCTCGCTCAAGAACGCGCGGTACTCGGCGTTGGACACTTCGAACTTGTCGATGCTGAAGGGCGTGACGGACACCCGCTTGCGCCCGGCCTGCTGGAGGTCGAGCGGGTCCTCGTCGGTCAAGCCCATCACGAAGGTGCCGGCCGGCACCTGGCGCATCTCGCTCTGGGATTCGCCTTCCTCGGTCGTGTCCAGACGGGCAGCGTCGGGGGCCTGGCGGGCCGGGCGGCCGGAACGGCGCGCCCCCTCGGGCATCGGAGCCGTATCGGCGACGCGGTCGCGGCGACGCGAAGCACCCGTGTCACTTTCGTCGGCCACAGGGTTTCGCTCGGCAGCGTCGCCGCCGACGGGTCCTTGCTCAGCAGGTCCCTGCTCACCAGATGCTTCCTGCGCAGTAGGTGCTTCTTCAGCAACAGACGTTTCCTCAGCGGGCGCCTCGTCGTCTTCGCCGCTGGCGGAGGCTCCCGAGGACTCCTCGGCAAGCGGGGGCCGCCGCGGCGGCGTATCCTCCTCGCCCGAAGATCCGAAGCTGTACGTGAGCCCGACCGTCGGCGCAAGGCCGGGGCTCACGTCAAAACTCCTCGGCGGGTCGTTGTAGCCGACCGCCCAGCGACCGCCGACTTCCACGTTCAGCCCAATGTTTTGGCGGAGCGGCACCTCGACCCCTACCCCGAGCGGCACGACCGAGCGCCGTCCCCGGTCGTTGCCGGCCACGTAGTAACCGACCCCCCCAAACGCATAGGGCTTGACTCCTTTCTCGCCCCCAAAGGCCTTCACTCTTTCAAAGGGATGAAACTGGAGCGTTCCCTCCAGCGAGATCCGGTCTTCGTACACCACCGCCCCTTGAAGCGTGAACAGGTCGGTGTATGGCAGGCGGGCCCCGACCAGCCCGGTCGGACGTGTGCCGCCGAAGTTGCTGGAGGTAGAGGGCTCGGTAATGAGGGCCCCGCCGCCAGCGAAGACCTTCTGCGCGTGCGCCGCTCGTGAGGCGTTTGGCACCGCAAGCGTCAAAAGAAGAAGCAGGGCGGCAAACGTGCCGAAATGCTTAGATTGCATAAAAGAGTTAGAGAAGAACGGGGTTAGAGAAGAGTAGTGCAGGGACCGATTTACCAGAAAGCAAGTGGCCTCCCGTCACTTGAGCCAGTATGCAAAAGTCAGGCCACAAAAATCAACCTCTCGGGAACAGTGAATCAATCCGCGAGATCGAAACGGTAGGTGACACTGAGAAAAACGACCTGGTCGAAGGGAAAGTAGACGCCGGTGAAGCCGTCCACGTAGTCGGTCGGGAGAGCGCGCACGCCGAGGCGCACAGCATCCTGCACATTGATGCCGAGCGCGAGATTGGGGCGCACGCGCGTCCCGAGATTCTTAAAACTGGCATCGTCAGTGAAGCCGTCTCCCCCAGAAAACCCTTTGTACTGGGGGCGTGCCATGAGCGTCGGGCCGACTCCGAGGAATGCGCGGAGCACCCCCTTTTGGAAAAGCCCCGTGTCAATGCTGCCCACGGCGTTGAGACTCAACAGGTTGTTCGAGAAATGCAGGACGGGGGGGTTGTTTCCAAACTGCCGCTTTCCGGCCAGCCGGTCGTAACTGAGCTCCAGCCCCAGGGTGTACCCGCCCGCGTAGCGCCGGTCTATCCCGGCGAGCAGGCTCAGGTTCGAAGCCCCGAGAAACTTGAAAACGTTGTTTTCGGGATTCGTGTCGAGGTCGCCCTGGTAGAAGACCAGTCCTCCACCGAGCGTCACGCCGTCGATAAGCCCGGCGCTGCTCTCCGCCGAGCGCTCGGCCGATTCGTCTGTCTGCGCGCGCGCGCCGCCTTGCTGATCTTCTTGCGCGCGGGCCGGAAGAGCCGCGAGCAAGAACAGCCCGGCCGCCAGCCATGCCGTGCGACGGAGCCCAAGGGCAATGGAGGCAGGCGCTTTCATTCCGGAAAACTGTTTTGCCAGAAACACGACCGCCCCTCTGATGAAACAGATGTACACAAACAGCCGCTCGCTCCGGGGGGTTGCCTTCGGTCCTGCTGCAAAGGCAACTTGCGTGCCAGAAGCGACCGCCGCCGCAAAAGAGGCCGGAGGCTACCTGAAAGGAACCGGTGGTGCTCTTCCAGGTCCATAAGTCTGTGGACGGCTTCGCGTCCAGGAAACTTGGCTTGCGGGCGAATCAGTGGCGGGAACGGCGACACGCACGAACATGGTTCCCGCCCCTGCCAAGTGCAGAGCGCACCCGTACCCATTGCCATTTCAATGGGCGAGAACACTTGTTTTCGGCAAGGCGTCAGATTGCGGAAGTACGGCGCATCCCTGCCACAAAGCGCATCCCTGCCACAAAGGGATGACGCAAGACTCCGCGCTACGGAACGAAACGCCGAGCAGAAGACCCGTCGTGGCGGCCACGATACGTTGCTCGCGTCCTTCGCGCTTTCCGCCCCCTGTTGAAGCCGTGCTCCGACCCGCCCGTGCGGCTGCCCGGGACCGACTGGCTACCCGTGGCCCCCGCCGCCGAGGGCCGGGCCCTCGCCCACGACTGCGGGCACACGGCTCCACTACGAAGCGCCGAACACCAGGCCCCGGCACCGGCGTCTCGACGGGAAGCCTTCGCACCTAAGGGAAGCCGCCCCCCAGCATGTAGCTCGTCTTCCCGACTGGGCGTTACCGCCCCCAACTGTCGCGGTCGAGCGCGCGGTACTGAATGGCTTCCGAGAGATGCTCAGGACGAATGGAAGGCGCTTCGTCGAGGTCGGCGATGGTGCGGGCGACTTTGAGGATGCGGTTGTGCGCCCGGGCGGAGAGGCCCAGCCGTTCGAGCGCCTGCTTGAGGAGCCGGCGCCCGCTGTCGTCGAGGGCGCAGCGCTCCTGCACCTGGCCCGTGGTCATCTGCGCGTTGCAATGCGCGTCGCTCGGGGCGTCGGATGTTTCCCCGCTTTCTTCGGGGTCGGCGGCGCTCGCTTTTAGCACCTCGGCTTGGCGGTGGCGGGCGCGCACCACCCGCTCGCGCACCGCCTCGGAGGGTTCACCTTCCGCCTTCCCGTCGAGCGCCTCGAAGGGCACCGGCGCGACCTCTACGTGCAGGTCGATGCGGTCCATCAAGGGGCCGCTGATGCGCCCGAGGTAGCGCTGCACCTGGCCCGGCGCGCAGACGCACTCGCGGCGCGGGTCGCCGAGGTGGCCGCACGGGCATGGGTTCATCGACGCCACCAGCATGAAGCGCGCCGGGTACTCCACCGTGAAGCGCGCCCGCGAAATCGTGATCTGCCCCGACTCCATCGGCTGGCGCATCACCTCCAGTACACTGCGTTTGAACTCCGGCAGCTCGTCGAGAAAGAGCACGCCGTGGTGGGCCATCGAGATCTCGCCGGGCTGCGGAGGCACGCCGCCGCCGCACAACCCGGCATCGGACACGGTGTGGTGAGGCTTAACGAATGGGCGCTGCGCCACCAGGCCGTCGTCGCGTCCGTTTAGGTTGCCACTGACGGAGTGGATCTTGGTTGTCTCCAGCGCCTCGGCGGTCGTGAGCGGGGGCAAAATGGTCGGCAGGCGGCGCGCGAGCATCGTCTTGCCTGCGCCCGGCGGCCCCACCAGCAGCACGTTGTGCCCGCCGGCGGCAGCAACTTCGAGGGCGCGCTTCACGCCGGCCTGCCCACGCACGTCGCTGAAGCAGCGGTGATGCCGGCGAGCCTGTGAAAAGAGCGCGTCCAAGTCGCGCGCATACGGTTCGGGGGGCTCCCCGCGCCCGGCCAGCAGGTCGAACGCCTCGCTGATCGTCTCGACGGGGTACACGTCCAGCCCCTCGACCACGGCGGCCTCCGAGGCGTTCTCGGCGGGGACGACGAGGCCGCGCCGCCCCTCTTTTTTCGCCTGAAGGGCGATGGGCAGGACGCCCTTGACCGGGCGCACGGTGCCGTCGAGGGCCAGCTCGCCGGTGATCCAGAAGTCGTCAAGGCGCCCGTCGTCGAATAGCTCCTCGCCGGTGGCGGCCATCAGCCCGATGGCCAGCGGGAGGTCGAAGGCCGCACCCTCCTTGCGCACGTCCGCCGGGGCGAGGTTGACGGTGATCGCGCCGCGCGGGACGGGGAGCCCGTTGTGCTTGAGGGCGGCCATCACGCGGTCGCGGCTCTCGCGCACAGCCGCCTGGGGGAGCCCGACAACCGTGTAGCGCGGCATTCCCCCCTCCACGCTGGTTTCGATTTCAATGGGCAAGGCGTCCACGCCGAGGGTGGCGCCGCTCCAGACGTGGCTGAGCATTGGCAGGCGAAGCAGGGAAAAGACGCAAAGGGTGCCTCGGTAGACACGACCCGAGCGCGCGACGTAACGCCTTCAACCGATCTTCTTCCCTTCGCCTGCCGCGAGGTCCGCGACCGCCGGGGGGCCTATTCAATCTTCTTGGTGGACGTGACAGAAGCGGGCGCCGTCTTGGGCAGGCAGCTTGCACTGCGTGCCGGCCTGGGTGGTCGCCTGGCAGCGGTCGGGGCCGGCCTCGGCAGCATCGGATGAGCCCCTCGCCCGCTCTGCCTCGCCCGATTCGACCCGTGGCGCGTCGGCTTCGTCTTCTGGGACGCCGGGCACGCGCGAGCGGAGCGCGTCGAACTCGCGCCGAAAGCCTGCCAGGAGCGCCTCGGGATCGGGGACGAGGCCCGCGTCGGCGGCTAGGCCGAGGCGCACGTCCCCGTCGTAGCTGATGATGCTGATGCCCAGCCCCACGCGCCCGGCCTTCGGGACCCACGCCATGATCGTCTCCAGCGGCGCGCCGGCCAGGTAGAGTTTTTGCTGCGGCCCCGGCACGTTGGTCGCCACGGCCGTCACCTTGCGCGCGAGGTACGACACGATGCGGTCCTGGACGGCCGGCGGACCGGCTCCGACGGCCCCGAGGATGCCCAGCAGGACGGCTGCCTCGGGGGAGCGCTTGAGGCGGTCCATGCGGCGGCGCAGCTCCGCGAGGCGCGCTTCCGGGTCCGCGAGGCCGACGGGCAGAGGCAGAAAGACGAGCCCAAAGCCGTTTCCCATCGTGAGGGGAGCCTCGCCGAGCGGGCGCAGGTTCACCGGCACCACCGCGCGCAGGTCCTCGCGGCTGTCGCCGGCGGAGAGCTCTCCTCGCTCGCGCAGGTAGCGCCGGAGCGCCCCAGTCATGGCCGTCATCAGCACGTCATTGACCGTGCCGCCGAGTGCCCGGCCAGCAGCCTTCACGTCCGCCAGTGGGACCGGCTCGGACCAGACGGCTTTTTTCCGAGGCCCCAGCTCGCCGCGCAGGGACGTGCCGGGGTCGGAGGCCGCCCCGACCAGCTTGCCGAGGACGCCCGCGCCGCGCGCCAGCAGCTCGGCTCCGCGCGCGCTTTTTTTTCCGACGGCTCGGAGCGCCGAGACCACGCGCTGCCCCCCCGAAGACGGCAGCGCGTTGTCGGGCCGTCCGTCGTCGGGCCGTCCGTCGTCGCGCTTCCCAGGAAAGGCGCCGGCCAGGTCGTCGTCGGGAACGCCGCCGCGGGACGCGTCGGGCGCGCGGTCAGTGAGGGAGAGGAGCACGCGCACGAGCGTGAACCCGTCGGCGATGCAGTGGTGCAGCCGTGCGATCAGGGCTGCGCCCTCGGCGTAGTTTTCGATGAGGTAGAACTGCCAGAGCGGGCGCGAAAAGTCGAGCGGGCGGCTCATGAGGGCACTCGCGCGCTTCTGGAGCTCGGCCTTGCCGGCTGGCGCGGGGAGGCGCACCGCGTGCAGGTGGCGATCCAGGTCGAAGTCGGGATCTGGTTCCCAGCGGGGCCGCTGGTAGGAGCGCCCGCGCCGCACGCGCTGGCGGAAGCGGTCGAAGAGCAAGAAGCGCTCGCGCAGCACGCGGCGCAGGTCCGTCATCGCCAGCGGCGCGCCGACGGTCAGCACCGCCGTGATGGTCATCTGGTTGCTCAGCTCCTCCATGCGCAACCACGCGGTGTCCACCGGCGACATGCGCTCCGTGCCGGGCGGGGACGGATCGCCGGCGGGGTCGGGCGAGCGCGTGAGGGAGGACATGGGCGAAGGCGGGAAGCACCGAAGGAACCGGGCGTTGCGCTCGCCTACTGCATCCGCGCGGCGCGTTCGAGGCGGGGCCGCTCACGTGATGGAGCGGAACGTGTCCGGCAGGCCGTCGCCGCTCGGGTCGGACGCCTCGCCTGCGCCGTTCTCGCCGGTCGCGGGGTCGCTGCCGGCGTCCCCGGGTGCGGGACGTTCGACCTCCTCGGGGGTCTCGGTCCCGCCTTCGCAGTGCTCCTCGAAGGCGTCGGTGAGGTCGGAGGCGATGGCCTGCGCGGAGCGGCCCTCGATCTGGCGCCGCTCGATGATGGAGACGGGCTGCCCGCCCTTGAAGAGCGCCAGAAACGGCGACGACGGCGGCACCCCCGGCAGCTTCTCGCGCGCCTGCGCGGTGGCCTCGGTGTCCTGCCCGGCAAAGACCGTCACGTAGCGCTCCGGCTGCGGGCCGCCGCTCTGGCGCGCCATCGCTACGGCGGGGCGGGCGTTGGCCGCCGCGCACCCGCAGACGGAGTTGATAACCAGCAGCATCGTGTCCTCGCCGGCCTCGTCGAAGGCGGCGTCCACGTCGGCGGCGGTGGTCAGTTCGTCCACGCCGAGGCGCGTGAGTTCCTCGCGCATCGGCTGGACCATTGCTTCGGGGTACGGCATGGCTGAAGGCGGCTTGCTTGTGGGAGAGAAGGGAACGCGGCGGTTTGCCTGCGGGCACGTCATGGCTCGGTACAATCGCGCGCCTGCGATGATCCGGCCCCCGCGCAAGCGCCGCGCCATCTTGACTTTGCCTCGGCGCGGCATTAAAATTGCGTGTCAGGTCAGTCGGCGTTGCCTTTTCTCTTCATCTGCTCCGGCCCATGCGTCGCTCTGCCCCCTTTTGCCGGCTGCTTCTGCGCGTTACCACGCTGGGGCTGGTCGCCACGCTCTGCACGGTGGCGTTCACACCGGCGCTCTCCGGCTGCGCGTCCTCGGACCCGGCGACTGCTTCGCAGGAGCCCTCGTCCGAAAATCCGAGCCGCGCGGCTTCCGACAGCGCAGGCGTCCCGGCGACCCGCCTCGCCTCTGCCCTGCGCGCCGAGACGCGCCACTGGGAAGGCACGCCCTACCGGAGGGGCGGTACCACGCGGCGTGGCGTGGACTGCTCCGGCTTCATGCAGCGCGTCTTCGAGAACACGCTGGACGTGCAGCTCTCGCGGTCCACGCGCTCGCAGGTGCAAGAAGGGGAGCCCGTTCCCCGAAGCAACCTGCGCGCCGGCGACCTCGTGTTCTTTCGCCCCGGCGGTAAGGGGCGCCACGTCGGCGTCTACGTCGGCGACGGCGAGTTTGCCCACGCCTCCACCAGCGCGGGACCGACGATTTCGCCCCTGGAGCGCGAATACTGGCAGGACACCTACTGGACGGCCCGCCGCGTAGTGCGCCTCGCCCCCGCAGGCAGCACCTCCGCCAGCGACGACGTCCCGGCCCGCCCCTCCTCCGAGCGGGCCAGCTGGTGAAGGGGGGACATGCCGCATGGGAGGGTCATGCCGCATCGGGCGTGTTTCGTAATGGTGGGGGGTTCGCAGAGTCGCCCAACCGACGCGCCTCGGGCTTTCTCTGCCGGCGGCGCCTCGCCCGAAGGCGCTGACGCTCGCGTGTGCTTTTTGCGAACCGCAACCCGTTACGACCGCAACCCGGCAGTCCTAACACAACACGAAACATGCATGACACGAAACATGCAGCACGCCCAGCGGCGGATCTTTCCCGCCCGGCGCGCGTGCAGAAGGTCCCGATTAACGAACATCCCAAGCTGCGCCCCTCTTTGTGCGGAGGGGCGTGGCTTTTCCTTTCTCCTTTTCGCCCGCCCCGCATTCATGGAAGACGAGCAGCAAACCGTGTACCTCACCGAAGAGGGCCTCGAAGAGCTTAAGGAGGAACTCCACCACCTCAAGCACACCGAGCGGCCGCGCATTTCCGAAGAGATCGCCGAGGCGCGCGCTAAAGGCGACCTCTCGGAGAACGCCGAGTACGACGCGGCCAAAGAGGAGCAGGGCAAGCTCGAAGCGCGCATCAACAAGCTCGAAGACGCCCTCGCCCGCGCCCGCGTCGTGGACGAAAGCCAGGTGGACGCCTCGAAGGCATACATTCTCTCGAACGTGCGTGTGAAGAACCTCTCCAACGACGCGGAGCAGACCTACACGCTTGTCTCCGAGCAGGAGGCCGACATCTCGGAAGGCAAAATTTCTGTGAATAGCCCTGTCGGAAAGGGCCTGCTGGGCAGCGAGGAGGGCGAGCAGGTAGAGGTGGACGTGCCCGCCGGCACGGTTACGTTCGAGGTCCTGGAGATCAGCCGCGACCAAGCGGCCGCCGTTTGACAGGCGCCCGCCGTTTGGCGGGAAAGGGGCGCGTAGCACACGGGTACGTAGGGACACGGGTACGTAAGGACGGGCTTTCGCTTCTGCCGCGCCCGCTCGTAAAATGAGGGACCGGGGCGTTTCGCTCCCCGCGCCGCCTCCTTGCTTTTCGCCCCTCCCCCTGTGGCCGACACCTCCTCCCAGCAACGCGCCTCTCAGTCGTCCGGCTCGCTCGGAGGACGCGTGAGGACGTTCGTGCGGCACGTGCTGGTGACCGCGCTCATCGCGCTGGTGACGTACTACGGCCTCTGCACGCTTTGCCTGCTGGCCTACACGGCCGTCTTCCCGCCCACCACGGGCGTGCAGATGCAGCAGCGCATCGAGGCGCTTTTCGACGAAGAAGCGTACGAAAAGCGCTACGACCCGGTCGGCTACGAGCAGATGAGCGAGTACGTGCCCCACGCGCTGGTGGCGGCGGAGGACACTCGTTTCTACGACCACAGCGGGGCCGACTGGGAGGCCGTCGAGAAAGCCGCGCGCGAAAACCTCGCGCGTGGAGAAACCTATCGCGGCGGCTCGACGATCACACAGCAGCTTGTCAAAAACCTGTTTCAGACCACCCACAGCTCCTACGTCCGCAAGGCCGTCGAGCTGCCACTGACGTACCTGGCCGAGTTGATCCTGTCGAAGGAGCGCATCCTGGAGCTGTATCTCAACGTGATCGAGTTCGGGCGCGGGATCTACGGCATCGAGGCCGCCGCCGAGCGGTACTACGGCACCCCCGCCGAGGGGCTGAGCCGCTACCAGAGCGCCACGCTGGCGGCCATCGTGCCCAATCCACGCGAGCGCGCCCCCCAGGCGATGGATGGCTACACCGCCGAGATCCTGGGCCGGATGCGGCAAATGGGGCATTAGCGATTTTCGATTATGGATTTTCGATTGGTGAGCTTCCGAAGCGATGGCAACAGCTTCTGACTCCCGAGCCAGCCAACAACCGAAAACCAAAAAGCAAGACCCCGTAGACCTGCGCAGCGACACGGTGACGCGCCCGTCGGAGGGGATGCGCGAGGCGATGGCCTCTGCCGAAGTCGGCGACGACGTGTACGGCGAAGACCCGACGGTGAACCGCCTCCAGGAGCGCGTAGCAAGGCTGCTGGGCATGGAGGCGGGCCTCTTCGTGCCCAGCGGCGTGATGGCCAACCAGCTCGCCCTGGCGGTGCACACCCAGCCCGGCGACGAAGTGATCGTCGAAGCGACGAGCCACATCTTCAACTACGAAAGCGGCGCGCCGGCGCTCCTGTCGGGCATCCAGCTGCGCCCGGTGGAGGGCGACCGGGGACGCCTCGCGCCCGGGCACGTGGCCGAAGCGATGCGCCCCGAAGCGGACGTAGCCCCGCACACGCGGCTCGTCTGCATGGAGAACACCGCCAACAAGGCCGGCGGCGTGGCCGGCCGCCCCGCACGCCAGGAGGCCGTCGCCGAGGCAGCGCGCTCGCGCGGTCTGAAGCTGCACCTGGACGGCGCGCGCCTGTGGAACGCTGCCGAGGCCACCGGCGCCGCGCCGGCGGACCTCGCCGCCCCTTTCGACACCGCCTGGGTCGCCCTCTCGAAAGGACTCGGCGCGCCCGTCGGCTCGGTCCTCTGCGGGCCGCAGGACACGATCACGCGAGCGCGGCGGCGGCGCAAAGCCTTCGGCGGCGGGATGCGGCAGGCCGGCGTCCTCGCGGCGGCGGGCCGCTACGCCATCGAGCATCACCGCGCCGGGCTAGCCCGCGACCACGCCCGCGCCGAGCGCCTCGCCCGCACGCTCGCCGCACTGCCAGCCTTCGAGGTAGACCCGCAGGCGGTGGACACGAACATCGTCATCTTCGAAACGACGGATATGGACGCTGCCACGGTCGTCGAAATCCTCGAAAACGAGAACGTGCTGATGACCGTCTTCGGCCCGCGCACCGTGCGTGCCACGACCCACCGCGACGTCTCGGGCAACGACCTCGACCGCACCGTGGCGGTGATCGAAGAACACTTCGAGTAGCCCCGACAGCGAACCGGGACCGGGCCCGTCGCACGACGGTCGCCCGGCTACCGCCCCACGTCCATCCGAAGGGGCGGCAGGCCCTCGACGCGAGCTTCCAACTGGTCGCCGTCTTCGACCGGCCCCACGCCCTCCGGCGTGCCGGTGTAGATGAGGTCGCCGGCCTCCAGCGTGAAGACCCGCGAGCAGTACGCCACGAGCTGCGCGACGGAGAAAATCATGTGGCGCGTGTGACCGTCTTGGCGCGTCTCGCCGTTCACCAACAGGCGAACCGCCGCTTCCTGCACGCCGGGGGCCTCCTGGGGAGGCGCGATGGGACCGAGCGGGGCGAAGGTGTCGAAGCCTTTGGCCACGCTCCACGGGTGGCGGCGCTCCTTCGCTTCCCGCTGGAGGTCGCGCGCGGTCATGTCCAGGCCCGCCGCGTAGCCGGTCACGTGGCCGAGCGCGTCCGCTTCGGCGATGTTCTTCCCCCCCGTGCCGATCACGGCGACCAGCTCGACCTCGTGGTGCACCTCCTCGGACTGCGGCGGCAGGACGACGGTTCCCTCGTCGCGGACGAGCGCGGTGGAGGGCTTCAGAAAAACCATCGGCTCATCGGGCACCTCGCTCTTCATCTCGGCAGCGTGCTCGGCATAGTTGCGCCCGATACACAGGAGCTTGCCGGGGCGAAGGGGCTCGGCGTGACCGGGAACGTCAATCGTCATGCGTGGCCGGGGGCTTCGAAGAAGGAGCGGCAGGCGGCTCAAAGAAAGCGCTCCCTCTTTCCTTTTTTCCTCTTCCCCTTCCCTCGACATCCGTTCTTCACGAGAAGCGAACGGACCGGCGCGGAAACAAAGCCCGCCGGGACATATAGTTATAAGCTGTGAGCGGGCCACGCGCCCGTCTGCTGCTTTCTGGCCTTCCCCACCCGAGCGCCTCGCTATGTACGCCATCGTCGACATCTCCGACAAGCAGTTCAAGGTCCGCGACGGCGAGACGCTCTACGTGCCGCACCAGCGCGAGGCCGAGGCCGATGACCTGCTCACTTTCGAGCGCGTGTTGCTCGTCTCCGACGAGGACGGCGACGTGACGGTGGGCACCCCGACCGTGGAGGACGCCTCCGTGACCGCGCGCGTCACCGAGCACGTTAAAGGCGACAAGGTTATCGTCTTCAAAAAGAAACGCCGCAAGCGCTACCGCAAGAAGAAAGGCCACCGCCAGCAGTACACGCAGATTCGGGTCGAAGACCTGGCCGTGAACGGCGCTTCCGAAAACGGCGCTTCCGAAAACGCTACGCCCGAAAGCGGCAACACGTCCGACAGCGGCAACGCCGCAACGGCCGAAGCAGACAGCGAAGCGACTGACGAAGCGCGAAGCGACTGACGAAGCGTAGCCCTGCCACGCCCCTTCCCTTCTTTCCCCTTCCCTCAACAGACCAATGGCTCACAAGAAAGGCATGGGGTCCACCCAGAACGGGCGCGACTCCAACCCCAGTTACCTCGGCGTCAAAGCCTACGGCGGCGAGTTCGTCAAAGCCGGCTCAATTATCGTACGCCAGCGCGGGACGAAGTTTCACCCCGGCCAGAACGTCGGGCGCGGCGGGGACGACACGCTCTTCGCCAAGTCGCACGGCGAGGTGCAGTTTCAGCGCAGCCAGGGCAACCGCAAGTACGTTCACATCGTGCCGGACGGATGACCGGACGGCAAGCCGCAGACAGCGGGCTGCAACCCTCCGGCGGCGGGCGCGCGGATGCGGGAGCTGCTTGAAGTGCCGCGTGGCGAAGTGGGGCATCTTCACGCCCTTCTGGTCCAGCGGAGCGGCCCGCTGAATGAAAGACCGCCGTCTACGGTCTGCGGCCCGATCAAAGCCCCACACGATCACGCGGCAGCCATGCCCAGTCGAGGGCGGCCCGGATCGGCTCGCGGCCGCCGGCGTCGGTGACGGTGACGGGCGCTTCGACCTTCCCGACGGGCCGGGCGCGGATGCGCCGCGCCTCTTCGACGGGGAACTGGGCCTCCGCCCGCAGGGCGCCCTCGGCGCGGCACTCGAAGTCTACCCCCAGCGAGCGGAGGACCGGCGCGCTCCCCGAGGGCACGTTCTGCGCTACGATCAGGCCGGTGGCCGTCTCGGCCAGGAGCGCCAGCGCCGCTGCGTGCGTCCCGCCGATGTGGTTCTGCGTGGCGCGCCCCGGGGCGAGCGTCACGGCCACGCGCGTGGGGCGCAGGAGAGCCACGCCCAGCCCGGCGGTGCCCGTGAACGGAATGGCTTCGCCCACGTCGCGCGTGAGCAGGCGGCGGCGCTCGGTCGGCGCGCGCCCGGCATGGCGCCGCGCGATGCGAGCGAAGACGTTGTCGGGCGCGTCAGCCAGCAGGTCGCCGGGCAGGGCATCGTCGAGGGGCTCGCTCATTGGCAGGCGCGTGGCTATCTTTGGAGCACCGTTTGCAACAAGAAAACCCCCACACCCGCGCGCTGTTCGCAACGCGAACAAGTACTCTCGGAGTGCCCCCTCAAACCGTGGACCTGCGCGCCCGCTACGCGATGCCGACCGACGAGCACGGCGACCCGGTCGTCGAGCTGCGCGCCTTCACCCACGGCCTCATGCCGAGGAGCGTGCCCGCGATGATGGAACGCTTCTGCCGCGACTGGCGCGAGCGCGGCGTGGACGCCTGGAACGCCGTCGACACGCGCTGGCAGCGCGGCGACGCGGATGAGGACGGCGGCCCCGAAACCGGCTGGTGGCGCCTGCCGGAGCTTCTGGGCGACCGTTTCGTCGCGCCGCTCCTGGATGCTCCTCCCGGCACGTGCCTCTGGCAGCCCAGCGTGCATCACGCCGTGCAATGCCTGCTTTCCTCGCCGGAGATCCTCGCGGAGCATCGGCGCAAGGTGGTCGTCACCGAAAATGCGTTTCCCTCTGTCTTCCACAGCGTGCAGCGGTGGCAGGACCTGCTGGGGCTCTCGCTCACGGTCGTGCCTGCCGGCCCCAGGGGATTCGTGGACCGCGAGGCCGTGCTGGACGCCCTCGGCCCGGACACGGCGCTGGCGGCGCTCAGTCATGTTGGCTTTACCACCGGCGAGCGCCTGCCGGGGGCTTTTCTTGAGGAAGTGGCCGCGCGCACCCACGAAGCCGGCGGCCTCTTCGTGCTCGACGGCTACCACGCCGCCGCCTCGATGCCGGTGCGCGTCCGCGAGCTGGACGCCGACCTCTACCTCGGCGGGCTGCTCAAGGAAGGCTCCGGCTCTGCCGGCAATGCGTTCGTCTACCTCCGCGACGGGCTCGAACTCACCCCGCGCCTGACCGGCTGGTTCGGCGACGCCGAGCCGTTTGCCTTCCGCCAAGCCCCGGAGCCGCACCCCGATGTGCGCCGCCGCTTTCTGGGCGGCACCACGCCCGTCGCCTCGATGTACCACGCCGTCGAGGGGGTCAAGATCCTGCTGGATGCGGGACTGGACGCGGTGCGCGAGGACGCCCTCGCCAAGACGACCCGCGGCATCGCCCGCGCCGATGCGGCAGGCCTGTCGCTGCGTTCCCCGCGCGAGCGCCGGCGGCGCGGCGCCATGCTCATTCTGGAGGTCGAGGCAGCGGACCGGCTCTGCGCCTGGCTCAAACGACGCGGCGTCTACACCGACAGCCGCCAGGGGCGCTTTTTGCGGATGGCCCCTTTCGTGTGGAACACCGAAGCGGAGGTCGACCACGCCTTCGACCTGATCGAGGAGGCCACCCGGACCGGCGCGCACTGCGAGGCCCCCCTGCCCGATGCAGGCGGGCCGGTGACGTGAACGGCTGGACGGCGGACGACAGACGGCAGATGACAGACGGCGGACTTTTCAAAACCTCGGAGGGGCATTTCCTTTGAAAAAGCAGCGCCGCAGTAGCCCGGCAGTAGCCCGCGGCTTTCGCCGCTACGTTCTTATCTTCTTTCCGATGACGCGCGCCAGTAGGAAAGCCGGCCCGGTGACAGCCAGCTCGCGCGCGAGGGCACTCGCGTTCGAGCGGTTCAAGAGGCCCTTCCAGAAGCCGTGCTTTTTGGCGTACGAGAGGATCGTCTTGAACCAGTGGTGCTTCGAGGCGTGGCGGCGCTCCGAGAAGGGCCACCAAACCGGCAGGCCGTCCTCGGGGCCCTTGCCGAGGTAGTCGAGTGCCACGTGCGAGCCGTAGGCCGCCACCGCCTGCAAGAAGCGCGGGGTGAAGCGCCGCCCGCGCGCCTCCGCTGAGCAGCCCGCCAGCGCGCCCGCCGCGACGGCCGCCCCGAAGCTGTGCGAGACGCGTCCGTGCTTGCTGTCGGGATGGCGGCTGGTGAGGACGCCCGGCAGCATGTCGAGGTCGGCAGCGTTGGCCATGAGCATGGCCTGACGGCGTACCCGGCCCTCGCGGTACTGGAAAAGCTCGGCCACGGCGAGGCCGGCGATGGTGTGTCCGAGCGGGGATGGCATGGCGATTTTGGACTTTGGATTGCGGATTTTGGATCGGCCTCACGCGCCGGGCGGCTGGGTAAGGTCGCCGCCGGTCTCGCGCACGGCGTCGCGCAACTCGCGGTCTTGGAATGGCGTCTCCGAGCTGCTGCCCTTCTTCTCTCTTTCGGTTTCCCTCTTCCCCCCAAGCGAAGCGAGATCGAGATTGAAGAAGTTTTTCAGCGCGTCGTAGAGGGCGGCGTGGCGGCGCTGCATCTCGGCGGGGCGCTCGAAGAAGGCTTCTACGGCCACCGCGAAGAACTCCGACGGCGCACTGGCGGCGTAGCTGCGCAACATCGAGTCGCCGCGCTGGATGCGCCGGGTCTCGCGGCGCACCAGGTCGCGCCACGCTCCCTCCGAGGCCGGGGCCATGAGCGAGGGCACCCCGTCGGCCCCTTCATTCTGAAAGTCGAACAGGTGCGCCAGTTCGTGCAGGACCACGTTCTGCCCGTCGCCGGGGACGGACCAACTTTCGCGCACGGCGCGGGCGCTGAGGAGGACCGGTCCCTGCTGGTGGGCCATGCCGTCGAACGCAGCGTAGTCGCCGGCGTGGTAATCGTCGTCGAAGGCGCCGGGGTAGAAGAGCACCGAGCGGCCCGCCCCGCGCAGCTCCCAGCTGGGACGCCCGTGCAGCATCAGCGCCGCGCCGGCGGCCACCGCGAGGCGCAGTTCGTCGTCCACGGCCACCCCGTCGATGCCCTCGAAGGTGTGCTCGCGCAGAAAAAACTGGACATCGCGCTCGAAGCGTCGGCGCGCGTTCTCCTCTTCAAGCGCGGCATACAGAAGGATGTGCCGCTCCAGCCAGCGCCGCCGGGCGGGGGCCAGGGCGCGCCGGGCCGTCCGCCAGCGGCGCAGCGGGCCGCGCAGGTGAGAGAGCGCCACGGCGGTTCCCAGCACTCCCCCCACGCCCACGCCGGCGAGCAGGCCCAGCGCCTGCGCAGCGATGAAGCCGACCGCGCCCCCCACGATCACGGCGAGGAGCGCGCCGAAGACCAGCGACGACGGATCGGTGATGCGCATAGGCGGGAAGGCCGGGGGAGGCGGGAGAACGCCCCAATTCGACGGGCCGCAAAAAGTTCGCCGCCGCGCCACGTCCCCGGCGCGCGCCGTTAAGGCGAGACGAAACGTCGGCAAAATACGCGGCGCGGCCCGCCTGCCGCGCGACTGGGGGCCGAACATCCGACCCGTTTCTTATTATGTTGATTTGCTTCCGTGCAGCCTGCGCCACTTCAGCGCGCACCCTCGCCCCGCGTTTTTTCTGCCAATCCCCGCCGAGGTCTTCCCCACATGGGCACGATGACGAGAATCCGAAATCGCGCCGGCGGCATCATGGTCGTGGTGCTGGCGCTGGCCTTTGGCGGCCTCTGGATGCTCCAAGACACCGGCGTCTTCGAGGCCGTCGGGAGCGGCGGGCCGCAGCGTGGCGAGGGCATCATTACGGTAGACGGCGACGCGATCCGCTCGCAGGCGTACAGCCAAGCGGTGGACCAGCAGACGCAGATGCTTCAGCAGCAGGGCCGCGACGTGACGCCTCAGCAGCGCGACCAGATTCGCGACCGTGTCTACGAGCGACTCGTGAACGCGCGTCTGCGGGAGCAAGAAATGGACCGCCTCGGCATCACCGTCACGGCCGAGGAGGTGCGCCAGGCGGTACTGGGCCCGAATCCCGACCCGCGCGTGAAGAAGGCGCTGCGCTCGCTCATCCCGGCCGAGCGGCTCCCGCAGGACGGCCAGATCGACCAGCAGTTTATCAACAACATTCTCAGCCAGCAGCAATTCGAGCCGGTCGTCCAGCGGCTCGAGCAGTTCATGCGCCGCCAGATCCGCTCGCGCAAGCTCAACGCGCTCCTGGGAGCAACGGTGCACGTCTCCCGCAAGGACGTGCAGGATCATTACCGGCGCCAGAACCTCTCGGTAGACACGCGCTACGTGGCGCTCCCCTACGCGCAGGTGCCCGACAGCGCGGTCTCGGCCTCCCAGAGCGAGATCGAAAGCTACTACGAGGAGCACAAGGAGCAGGACTACCGCCGCCCCAAGACCTACCGCGTGCAGTACGTCACGCGCACCAAGCAAGCCACCGCCGAGGACACCGCCGCCGTGGCCAGCAAGCTGAAGGAGCTGCGCTCCCGCTTCGCGCAAGCCAAGAACGACTCGCTCTTTCTGGCGCGCAACGGCTCGGAGCGGTCCTATTCGAGCGAATATCGCTCTGCAGCGGCGCTCGACTCGGCCATCGCGGCGGCGGTTTTCCCGAATCCCGACACCAGCGAGATCGTCGGGCCACTCTTTACCGGGCAGCAGGCGCACCTGGTGAAAGTCACCGGCACGCGCCCGGCCGAGCAGTCGACCGTGCGAGCGCGCCACATCCTCGTTCGCGGGGACGGCGAAGAGGCCCTCCAGCAGATCCGCCAGATCAAAAAACGCATCGCCAGCGGGCAGGCCGGCTTTGCCGCGATGGCGCGCGAATACTCC
Source organism: Bacteroidetes bacterium QS_8_68_28 (assembly GCA_003022485.1). GTDB lineage: Bacteria > Bacteroidota > Rhodothermia > Rhodothermales > Salinibacteraceae > QS-8-64-10. The sequence continues at coordinate 4,308 of PXTS01000078.1, read as the reverse complement.
GAAGACCCTGGCAGCGCCGCGCAGGGCGGGTCGCTCGGCTGGTTCAGTCGCGGGCAGATGCAGCCGGCTTTCGAGGAGGCGGCCTTCAGCGCCACGCCGGGGCAGCTCGTGGGGCCGGTGCAGACGAGCTACGGCTACCACCTGATCAAGGTGGAGGCGCACGCCGACCAGCAGGTGCAGATCGCCGACCTGGCGCTGGGCCTGCGCCCCTCGGTGGCCACCCTCAGCGAGACGGAGGAGCAGATGCGCGACGTCGCGGTCTTTGCCAAGGAGGAAGGCGACTTCGCGGGCCAGGCGGAGCGCGCGGGGCTGAAGATCCAGACCGCCACGGCCACCGCCAGCGAGGAGGGCGAGCTCCCGCTGGCTCCCATCGCGGAACTGGGGCCGAGCCAGCGTGCCAAGAACTTTCTCGCCGACGCGGAGGCGGGCGCCATCAGCGACGTGATCGAGCTCGACGACCAGTTTGCCGTCCTGCACGTCGAGGAGATCACGCCGAAGGGCTTCCGTCCGCTCGAGGAGGTGCGCGACCAAGTGGAGACGCAGGTGCTGCGCCAGAAGAAACAGCAGGTGCAGACGCGCAAGCTGCAGCAGGCGCTCGACGGGGCGGGCGGGGACCTCGACCGGCTCGCGCGGGCCGTGGGCACGACTGCGCGCGCGAAGGCCGGCGTGGCCTTCGACACGCGCACCATCTCCGCCCTCGGGGCCGACGCGAAGTTCGTGGGCACGGCGCTGGGCCTGAAAGAGGGCCAGACCTCCGGCGTGGTGGCTGGGGAGAACGGGGCTTTCGTCGTGAAGGCCACGCGCGTGAGCGAGCCGCCGAAGCTGACCGAGAAGCGCCGCAAGCAGCTTCACGACCAGCTCCTGCGCCAGAAGAAGAAACAGATGCAGCAGAAGTGGCTGGCGGGCCTGCGGGAGGAGGCGACCATCAAGGACAACCGCGCGCAGTACCAGTAGGACGGCGGTGGGCCGCCCCCGTGGCGCGTCCCAGCAGCAGCCCGATCTGTACGCCTTCTGGGTGAACGCCGGGCTGCTTAGAGGCACCCTCGAGTCGGACGCCCCGGCGCACGTCGAGCGCTACGCCGTCGTCGGGACGTCGGCGTGGATCGAGACGGTCCCCCGGCGCAGCACCAAGGCACCTCGACGAGCCGGCATGAGGCCGCCCCAGGAGGAAGGCCCCGCCGGCACGCCCCTGCGTCCTCGACCCTTTCCCAAACCTTTCGTTTTTGTAACTTGGCGAGCGGGCCGGGGCGCGCACCGGCACAGCGCGTGGCCTGCCGGGTTGAAGTCGGTCCTTGAGTTTATACTTTGCCCAGTCGCGTCTCGTCTGCTCCAGCCGACACGCGGCATTTTCTTGACTCGCCCTTCGCCCGCTGATGGGTCCCGTCGGCCTGCTGGTCCTGTACGTCCTCCTGGCGCTGGGCTTTTCGTTTCTGTGCTCGATCCTGGAAGCGGCGCTGTTGAGCGTGACGCCCTCCTACGTGGCCGCTCTCGAGCAGGAAGGCCACGCCGTCGCCGAGACGCTGCGCGACTACAAAGACGACATCGACCGCCCGCTGGCGGCGATCCTCAGCCTCAACACCATCGCCCACACCGTCGGCGCGACGGGGGCGGGCGCGCAGGCCGCGAGGGTCGTCGGCGAAGGCGAGCTGGCGGTGGCCCTCACCAGCGGCGTGCTGACGCTGCTGATCCTGGTCGTCTCCGAGATCATTCCCAAGACGCTCGGCGCGATCTACTGGCGCCAGATCGCCCCCGTGATGGCCCTGGTGCTGACGGTCATCATCTGGGCGATGTGGCCCTTTGTGAAGCTCTCGCAGGCAATCACGCGCCTGATCTCCTCCGGCGAAGACCAGAAAGCCTCCGTGAGCCGCGAGGAGTTCACCGCCATGGCCGAGCTGGGGGAAGAGGAAGGCGTCTTCGAGGAGGAGGAGTCGCGCATCCTCAAGAACCTGTTCCGGTTTTCGAGCCTGCGCGTGAGAGACATTATGACCCCGCGCACGGTCGTGCAGGCCCTTCACGAGGAGCGCCCCATTGGCGCGATCATTGAGGAGCACGACGAGTTTCGCTTCTCGCGCATCCCGGTCTACGCCGAGAACCGCGACGACATCACCGGCTACGTGCTCAAAGACCAGATCCTGCTGAAGGCCGCGCAGGAAGAGCAAACGATGAGCCTCCAGGACCTGCGGCGCGACATCATCGGCGTGCCCGAGACGCTGCCGCTCCCGGAGCTCTTCGAGCGGCTGGTGGACCACATCGAGCACATCGCCCTGGTGGTCGACGAGTACGGCGGCACCGCCGGCATCGTCACGATGGAAGACGTCGTCGAGACGCTGCTGGGGATGGAAATCGTCGACGAGGCCGACAGCACCGAGGACATGCAGGTCCTCGCGCGGCGGCAGTGGATCAAGCGGGCCCAGCGCGTGAATCTGATCTCTGAGGACGTGGACGAGATGCCCGAGGAACTGCGCGCAGCGGTGACCCCCTACGACCTGGCCGGCGGCGGGACGCCGGGAAGCGGCAAGCCGGTCGGCCCGCATAACGAGCGCCCCTTCATCGACGCGCAGGTGGCTTCCGATGAGGCAGAACGTCCCCCCGATGGCGACGCGTCCGGGGCCGGCAGAAGCCCCGAAGAAGCCATCTCCGACGACGGGCGCTGACCTCGCGCCTTCCCGCTTTTTCCTGCTCCTCCGCCGCCATGCACAGCGCCGACGAACTGTCCGACGCTCACCTGCGTGTCTTCGACCGCCCACCGGTTCCCCCGCCCGACGAGATCGAGAGCGTCTACCTGATCGGCATCTGCGGGACGGGGATGGGCACGCTGGCGGGGCTCCTCGACCAGGCCGGCTACAAGGTGGCTGGCAGCGACGAGGCGGCCTACCCGCCCATGTCCGACCGCCTCGCCGACGCCGGCATCCGTGTGGACGAAGGCTACGACCCGGCACACCTGGAGCCCGCGCCCGACCTCGTGGTCGTCGGCAACGCCTGCAAGCCGACGCACCCGGAGGCCACGTACGCGCGCGAAAACCAGCTCGTGCAACTCTCCTTTCCCGGCGCTCTGCGACACTTCTTTCTGCAAGACCGTACCGCGCTGGTGGTGGCCGGCACGCACGGCAAGACGACCACCACCGGGATGCTCGTGCAGCTGCTGGCGGAGACGGGCCTCGACCCGAGCTTCATGATCGGCGGCGTGATGCAGGGCTACGAGCGCAGCTACCGCCTGGGCGGGGGGCGCCACTTCGTTGTCGAAGGCGACGAGTACGACAGCGCCTACTTCGACAAGCGGCCCAAGTTCATGCATTACGAGCCCGAGGCGGCGATCATCACGTCGATGGAGTTCGACCACGCCGACATTTACTCGGGCTGGGACGACTACCGCGCCGCCTTTCAGCACTTCGCCCAGACGATCCCCGAGGGCGGCTTGCTGGTCTTGAACGGCGACGACCCAGAGGTGCGCAAATTGGCCGACCACACCGACGGGGCACGCGTGCGCTTCTTCGGCCTGAAGGGCGGGGACGACGACGTGACCGCCTCTAAGATCCAGACCACGCCGGACGGGCAGCGCTTCAATCTGGTGGTAGACGGGCGCGCGGAGGCGGAGGTCGTTCTGCCGATCAGCGGGCACCACAACCTCCTCGACGCGCTCGCCGCCGGCACCGTGGCGCTGGGGGAGGGGCTCTCCCCGCAGGACGTGGCCGAGGGGTTCGCGGCCTTCGAGGGCATGAAGCGCCGCCAGGAGGTGCTCGGCGAGGAAGGGGGCGTGCTGGTGATCGACGACTTTGCGCACCACCCCACGGCCGTGCGCGAGACGATCCGCGCGGGCCGGGAGCGGTGGCCGGACCGGCGCCTCGTGGCCGTCTTCGAGCCGCGCTCCAACTCCAGCCGCCGCAAGGTCTTCGAGGAGGAGTACGGGCGCGCCTTCGACCAGGCCGCCCAGGCGTTCCTCTCCACGCCCATCTCGGAGGGCAGCGACCATGGCGCGGAGCTGATGGACGCGGGCGCGGTCGTGCGCACGATCGAGGAGCGCGGCGTGCCGGCCCGCGCCTACGAGGGCGCCGACGCGCTGATCGGCCCGCTGCTGGCGGAGGTGCGCCCCGGCGATGGGGTTCTCATCATGAGCAACGGCGGCTTCGACAACCTGCACGAGCGTCTCCTCGACGCCCTGGCGGACGGCCAGGCGGAGGCGGCGTAGGGTAGGGTGGCTTGTCCCGAAAACGAAGGTTTTTGACACAGCCGATCTGCCACACCATGCGTTTTGCTCTTTCCTTTCTGTTGCTCTCCACTTTCGTTTTCGCCTCTGGCTGTGACTCCTCG
>PXTS01000077.1 GCA_003022485.1 Bacteroidetes bacterium QS_8_68_28 | reverse complement strand
GGCGTCGAGGAAGTCCTCGTGGACGCCGCGGATCAGGTCGGGGCGCGTGACCGAGAGCAGGTCGTTGTTGCCCTTGAGGTCGTGCCCGTGGTCGGCGAACGGGTCGCCGCGGAAATCCTCTTCGTGCAGCTCGTGCTGCTGGATCATCGTGCCCATCGCCCCGTCGAGGATGAGGATGCGTTCCTCCAGAAGCTCGGTCAGCGGGTGGTCGTCGATCATGCGACTCGGCCTTTTGCAGGAAAGGGGTCGGCGCGTGTAGCGGTGCGCCAACCCAAGCCGGCACAAGAGGATTCGCCGTCAGCGCGTGGCGCGGCAGTCTTGGACCTTTATTAACGTTGCGGGGAAGAAATGGCGCATGGGTTCCGCGAAGGCTGAAGACGGCGGCGGACGGCACACGCACGCCCGGCCCTTGAGCAAGCAAAAGGATGAGGGGGGGTCCCCTGACGGGTCGGACCAGCCAGCAGGCGAGCGCGCTACGCGACCCCACCGCCTCTCGCCTCCGCCTCACAACCCCGAACCCCTACGACACCGACGCTCTTCACCTTCCGATGAACTACCTTCCGATGAACTCCCCCAGCCCGCGCAGCGTCACCACGTTGTCGCAGACGTCTTTCAGCATCACGAGCAGCGGCGTGGCCAGCAGGGCGCCGGCGAAGCCCCAGATCCAGTACCAGAACGTGAGCGAGATGAAGATCGCCACGGGGTTGAGCTGAAGGCGCCGCCCCAGGACGAGCGGCGTAACGAGATTTCCCTCCAGCGAGTTGACGATAAAGTAGGAGAGTGGGGCCATGAGCGCGTGGCTCGGCGGGTCGATGCTCACGAAGGCCACCAGCGCCACGACGGCCACCCCCACCGCCGCGCCCAGGTACGGCACGAAGTTCAGGAGCGCCACCATCACGCCCCAGAGCACGGGGCTGGGCATCCCCAGCAGGTACAGAATGGTCCCCACGACGGTGCCGAGGACGGCGTTGATAACCGCATAGGTCGCCAGGTAGGTCGAGAGGTCGCTCTCAGCACTTCGGGCGATCTGCACGGCCACGCGCTTTTGGCGAAAGAGCGGCACCACACGCACGAGCTTGCGCAGAAAGAAGTCGCCGGAGGCCAGCAGGAAGTAGAGCAGAAAGAAAACGACCCCCGCACTGACCAGAAAGACGCGCGTCTGTTTCAGCAGCACGTCGGCGGCGGAGCGGCCCTGCACCTGCACGGGTTGCGGCTCGGGTTTCTGCTGGCCGGACGGCCCGGCCTCGCCTTCATTCCCCCCGAGGTTGTCGACGGCCTCGGCCCCCTCGCTCACGCTCTCCAGCGACCCGAAGAGGCCGCGCAGCTCTGCCTCGGCGCTACGCAGGTAGCTGGGCGCTTGCTCGGCCCACTGCGCCGCCGGCCCCGATACTTCGTAGAGGCCGAAGACGAAGACCCCCAGCACCCCCACGATAACGACCGCCGCGCCCGCTGGCTCGGGCAGCCCGGCGCGTGCCTTCAGCCCGCGCACGAGCGGGCGAAACAACATGTTCAGCACCACCGCGATGACGATGGGCAAAAACAGGCTCGACGCGAAGTAGAGCGTGTAGAACACCGCCAGCGCCAGGAGGCCCGTGCACGCTATTGTGAGCGTCCGCACCGACTTGCGCAGGCGGAACGGCAGGCGCGCCCACGCCTCGGCCTGCGCGTCGGTTTCCTCGTCGGGGGCGCGCTCCGACGAACCGCCCGGCTCCCGGGGGGCGGCCTCGCGCGAGGTGCCCTCTTTCTCGACGGGCGTTTCACGGCCCGCGGACCGACGCTCGGGCCGGGTGGGCGCATCCGTGTCGGCAGGGGGATCGGCGGGCATGGCGGTGCGCGCAGCGAACGCTTAGGAGACGAGCCCCAGGGCAACGCGAGGCGCAAGATGCGCGGTCCGGTTTCCACATGGGTGCGGGCGTGCAAACGGTTGGTGCGGACGTGCGAGGGTTTGGGAGCACCTCGGGAGAGTGCTCACTCGAGAGAACGCTCCCCCCATCCCTCCGCACTCACTGGCCAAAAGTTTAGGTATTTCTCACGTGTCATTGGAGGTCGGCGGCGCTTCAGCCACGTCGGAGGCCGACGAGGAGGGTTGCGCCTGGGTCGCCGGGACCGCTGTCAGCAGGCCGGCAGCGAGAAGCAACGCGAACAGGGAGAGCCGTCGAAACGGCATCATTCGAAACGGCATCATTCGAAACGGCATCATCGTGCGTAGAGGAATCGTTTCGCAAAAAAACCCCTCGGAAAGAACATAAGAACACGCCGTCGGCATATCCACCGAAAAGATCATGGCACAGGGAAATCGCAGCTATACGCCAATTCCTCAAAATGCTCGCGGCGCCTACACAGTCACGATGCCGCACACCACACGACAAAAATGAACGGGCCTGATTTCGGAGGGGATAGGATTTTGTGCATCACCACAACATCCCCCTCCAAAGCCAATTGACCAGCGTTTCTTTCCGAGCGTACTTCCTCCTGGCACGAAGCACGCCTGAAGTTTATGGCTTTCCGGCTCGCGGGTTTGCGTTGCATTGCCTCCTTGTTGGCCCTGGCGAAAAGCATATCACGTGCGACCCAGCGTATCGGATACGAACCTGAAAATTTTAGCAACCCGCTCACAGAACCAGTAAAACAGTCCTACAGCAAGGGCGACGCGTTCCCCATGAGCGCCCGGTAGACGAGATCGTGTAGCATCGGCCGCACCCCCGTGATCTTGTCGTTTTCCCCGCCGCGCGGGTAAACGCGGTTGGTGAGGAGAACGGCGAAGAGATCTTTCTCAGGATCCACCCAGAGCGAGGTGCCGGTGTAACCGGTGTGGCCGAAGCTCTCGGGCCCGAAGCGCGAACCGGCTGCGGAATAGCCCTCTCCCATTGTCTTAGTGTCCCAGCCCAGCGCGCGGGTGCTTTCCCCCAGTCCCTCGGCGCGCCGCGTGAAGCGCTCGATGGTTTCCTTTTCGAGAAACTGCTTGCCGTAGATGCGGCCCTCATTGACGAGCATGTAGGCGAATTTCGACAGGTCCTCGGCCGTCGAGAACAGCCCGGCGTTGCCGCTCACGCCCCCCATCTGCCGCGCGAGCGGGTCGTGAACGCGCCCGTAGAAGGCGTCTTCGCCGTCGGCGGTGGGAACGAAGGAAGAATCGGTGGCGCCGGCATCCACGGAGCGGAACCCGGTGCGCATCATGCCGAGCGGCTCGAAAATGTGCTTCTCGGCGTACGCCGCGAGCGACTGGCCAGTGATTCTCTCGACGACCAGCTGCAGGGCAATCATGCCCAGCCCGCTGTACTCCGACTTCGCGCCCGACTCGTACTGAAGCGGCTGCGCCATGATGGCGCGTTCGATGTCCGTCCGCGTCTCGCCGCGCTCGCCGGTGCCGAGGTAGGGCTTGAGGCCCGACGAGTGGGTCAGAAGCCGGCGAATGGTCACCTCCCCCTTGCCGTTCTGCGCGAAGTCGGGCAGGTACTTGGCCACGCGGTCGTCGAGCGCGAGGCGGCCTGCCTCGTAGAGCTTCATCGCGGCGGTGGTCGTGGCAATCACCTTTGTGAGCGAGGCCAAGTCGAAGCGCGAGCGCGCCGTGACGGGTTCTTCGAGGGCGTAGGTGTAGTAGCCGTAGCCGTCCAGCTTGGCGACGGTTTTTTCCCGCCCCACTGCCAGCGCCGCCCCCGGGAATGCCTGCTCGCGGATGGAGGCATGCAGGAGCGAGTCGGCGCGGCCCAGGCGGCGCGGGTGCAGGCCGGCCACGCGGGGCGCGTCGCGGCGCGGGGCCACCTGCCCGAGCGGCAGCCCTGCCCCGTAGGCGTACGTGCCGGGCACGGTGACGGGCAGCCGGCCCGGCGTGGGACTTTTCCCGACGACGGCCTGCGCGGCAGCTTCCTGCGTGGCTGCCCCCGTGTCGTAGGTGGCCAAGTAGGCCGCCGGCTGCGCCGCCAGCCCTGCTGCCACGTAGGCATTGCCGAACGAGATGAGTGCGACGGGCCTCTCGCTTTCGATGAGGCCGTCCAGGAAGGCGCGCTGCCCCTCGGGGAGACGGACACGCCCCCCGCCGGACTGCACGCGCAGGAAGGCCGGCGCGACTACCGCGTCGTGCTGCTTCGCCTCGGCCCGCACGGCGGCGAAGTCACTGGAGTCGGCGCGCGCGTCGAGCGTGCGAAAGGTCAGTTTTGTGCCCGCTGGGACCGCGCGCCGCAACACCCGACGAAACGCCCTTCCTGTCGAGCGGTCGCTGCCGCCATTGAGGGTGACGACAAGCGCGCGCGCCGGGGTGCTCACCGGGGTCATCGGAAAGAGGCCGCCCTCGTTGCGCAGCAGCGTGAGCGACTGGCGGGCGATGGTGTCGCCGAGCAACCGGCCGGCGGGCGCCCCCACGCGCTCGCGGACCGTCGACAGGTCCACGAGGCGGCCCTCCGGAAGGCCCATCCGTGCCTTAACCCGCAAGATGCGGCGCACCGAGCGGTCGATGCGCGCCTCGGTCAGGCGGTCGCCCTCCACGGCATCGAGCACGGCGTTGCGCGCGGCGTAGAAGTCCTCGGATTTCAGGAGCACGTCGGCCCCGGCCTCGATGGCGCGGATGGCTGCCTCCCCTGCGCCGAAGCCCTCGGTGATGCCGCTCATGGTGAGCGCGTCGGTAATGACGAGCCCGTCGAACCCGAGGTCCTCCCGAAGAAGCTGCTCGGTGAGGCGGGGGGAGAGCGTGGCCGGCACGCGGCGCCCCGCGCTGTCGGGCTGGAGGGCCGGGAGCGCGAGATGGCCGGTCATCACACTTCCCACGCCCGCGTCGATGGCCGCGCGGAAGGGCGCCAGTTCGAGCGTGTCCAGCCGCGTGCGCGAGGTCTGGAGCATCGGCAGCCCCACGTGCGAGTCCACGCTCGTGTCGCCGTGGCCGGGGAAGTGCTTGGCCGTCGCCATCGCGCCGCCTTCCTGCACCCCGTCCACGAAGGCGCGCACCATGCGTGCCACCAGCTGCGGGTCTTCTCCGAAGGAGCGGGTGCCGATGACCGGATTGAGCGGATTGTTGTTCACGTCGGCCACCGGGGCGAGGACGTGCTGCACGCCCAGGGCGCGCGCCTCCCGACCCGTGATGCGGCCCGTTCGGCGTGCGAGGGTCGGGTTGCGCGTGGCCCCGACCGCCATCGCGCGCGGAAAGGTGGACGTGCGCTCCAACCGCATCCCCGGCCCCCACTCCATGTCCTGCGACACCAGCAGCGGGAGCGCGGCCCGGCGCTGGAGGTCGTTCGCCAGCGCCGCCTGCGCCAGCGGGTCGCCCCGCCCGAAGCTGACGCTGCCGACCCCGAAGTCCTCGATCAACCCGGCCACGTCGCGGACCGAGGCGTCGCCGGCCGGCTGGAAGTAGCCGCTGACCCAGACACTGAACATCTGCGCCACTTTCTGTTCCAGCGAGAGGCGCTCCATCTGGCGCGCTACCCACGGGCTGGTGGCGGTGTCCGCCGGGGCGGGCGAGGGACCTTCAGCGGGTGAGGAGCCTTCGGCGGGCGACGTTGCAGTCCCCTTCGGCGAAACGACTCCCGTGCCGAGCAGCGCCGCCGCGAGAAAGAAAAGCGCAAAGAGCCGAGAAAGGCGGGTAGGGAAGCAGGTCATGCGACAAATACGCGCCAAAGTCAATATGCGGAACGTGGACTGGAGGGACACTGGAGTGGAAACGGCCGGAGCACATCAAGGCGTCGTCGAGGGCATGCGCACCGCGGCGGTCCCGCAGCTGGCGCGCACGATGAGTTCGGCCTCGAGCTCAACGTGACTCGGCTCGGCTTCTTTCCCTTCGATCTGATCGAGCAGCATGTCAGCGGCCCATCGGCCTTTTTCGCCAATGGGCTGGTGAACGGTCGTGAGCGGAGGCGTGGTGTACTTCGAGAACGGCAGATTATCGAATCCGACAACGGCCACGTCCTCCGGCACGGCCACCCCGGCCTGGTGCAAGGCCAGGAGCGCTCCCATCGCCATCGTGTCACTGGCACAGAACACGGCCGTGGCGTCCAGCCCCTCCTCAATCCATCGGTTCATAATTTCGAACCCGCTTTGCCCCGAGTAATCCCCCACGGCCGTCCAACGCCCTTCGACGTCCAGGCCGGCCTCCGCAAGGGCCCGGCGGTAGCCTCGGCGCCGGTCCACCGATTCCTGCATATCGAGGTTGCCGAGGATGACCCCGATCCGCTCGTGGCCAAGCTGGTGCAGGTGAGTAGCGGCCTTCTGTGCTCCCTCCACGTTGTCTACGTCGACGGAACACCAGTCCGAGCGCTCCGGCGCATGGCCCACCAGCACAAAGGGGACGTCTTGCGTCTGCGCCACCTCCACCATGAGCTTCGTCACTTCTTGGGTGACGAAAATGAAGCCGTCGAGACGCTTGCTGCGGAGAAAATGCTGCTCGGTCTCGCCCGCCACCTCGGGAGCAACCATCGAGAGCGAGACGTGGTAGCTGCGTTCCATGCAGCGCTCGAAGATCCCCGAATGAAGGTACGACCAGAAGCTATTGGCGAAAGCTTCACCCGTGCGCTGGGGCGTCAGCACCCCCACCTCGAAGGTGCGATTCGTCGCCAGGCTTCGCGCCACCGAGCTGGGGCGGTAGTTGTGCTCCTTCACCACTTGGAGCACGCGCCGGCGCGCCTCATCGCTCACGTGGGGGTGATTGTTGAGCACGCGCGAGACGACCGAGCGCGACACGTAGGCCAACTCGGCCACGCGGTCAATCGTCATGTTCGGCGCGTCTTCTTCGTCGCTCATGCACGGCAGGGAAACGCAGTCTCGGCACAATGCGCGTTCGAACGGGCGCGCTGGGCCTTTGGGAACACGATGCGTTACGTTGATACGAAAGACCTCGACCTCCGTCAAGTCCCGTTCAAGCCGGCGGCTTGTGGCCTCGCAGCGTCGCTTTACAGGTTCTGGCTCCACCTTTCGCCGTGCCACGGGCAGGCCCGGCTCGGAGGGCCAGTCGATGTTGGCCACCGTGGCTATCCAGGCGGCGCGAAACTCGCGCGGCGGGTTGGGCACGCCCTCCTCCCCAGCAGGCGGAGAGGCCGGCGGGCGGCTGGACGTGCCCTCGGCCAGTAGAATCATGCCGAGCACCAGCATCAGGGCACTTACAGATGGAGGGGTTTACGCCTCGGTCGCGGCGCTCCGGCTGTTCCAACTTGCCTCGCATATTGACGGTGTCATAACAGTTGCTGTCGAGCCTGATTCGCGGAGAGGTCGTTGGAAGCGCTTCCATTCTTTGCCGCGCTGTTGTTATTCGCGCGGCCGCCTCTTTTGATGCAGTTGACGACGGCCGGCAACGCGCGTCTTTGCCCTTTCTCTCGTGAGTAGCCTGCACATCGGGTTGGATGCGGGAGGCTCCAGCACGGAGCTGCTCGCTCGCGCTTCTACCGAATCTCTCTCTTCCCCGAAAGAGGAAACGCGTCTTCAAGGGGACGGGGCCAACCCGGAGCGAAGCGGGCACGCAGAAGCCGTCGGCACGCTGGCAGAACTCGTTGGCGAGGCTGTGCGCCGCCACCCTGCGACACAGCTCCGCTCGGTGTGCGCAGGGGTGGCCGGGGCCGGAAGCGGCGAGCGGCGGCAGGCACTGGCCGGGCGTCTGCACCGGGCGCTGAGTGAGGTCGCCCCTCGCGCCCGCGTGCGCCTCGTTCACGACGCCCGCATTGCCCTCGAAGCCGCCTTCGGGAACGCAAGCGGAATCATCATCATCGCCGGGACCGGCTCGGCAGTTTTTGCTCGGACCGAAGCGGGTACCCTGGAGCGCGCCGGCGGCTGGGGATACATCCTCGGCGACGAAGGAAGCGGCTACGCCCTGGGGCGCGCTGGGCTCCGGGCCGTAGCGCGCGCGCTCGACGGCGGCCCGGCTACGCGTCTTCAGGCGCTCCTCTCCAATACGTATGGCGCGAACAGCCGCGCGGCGCTCGTCGGCAACGTCTACGAGGCGGAGCTCCCCCTCCAGGAAGCCGCCCGGACGGTGCTGGAGGCCGCCGCGGAAGGGGACGCCGTAGCCGCTCGCATCCTCGACGAGCAGACGGACGCGCTGGCCCGTCAGGTCGCCTGGCTGGCCGAGCGCGAGGCCACCATCGCTCCGCAGGTGGTCCTCTTCGGCGGGCTCACCAAAAACGCCCATTACGTGGAAACCCTCGGCCGTGCCGTGCGCGGCGCGCTCCCGGCAAACTGCTCCGTCCAGCCTGCCTCATGCCCGCCCGTCGCCGGTGCGTTGCGCCTCGCCCTCCGCGAAGATCCGGGCCGGGAGGCGGCTTCGAACGCCCCGGAAGCCCCGCCGGTGGTCTCGCTCTGCGCGTAGCGCAACCGTCGGCGCAGGGGGTACCGGGTTACTTCGCCACGCCCCGCGCCGGACGAGCGAGGGCTTCCGGCAGCGCGCGCAGCTCACATCTCCTCGGTAGTGACGAACGCCTCGGCGGCGTAGAACTCCGGCAGGCCCAGCGCGTCGAGCGTTTCGGCGGTGCGGCGGTTGCGGTCGCGAGCGCGTTGCCAGAACTCACGGTCGTCGTAGGCGCCGGGGAAGAGCGCGCGGTCCTTCTGGCTCTCGTGGCGGAAGATCGCCTCGATCTTGCGGCGCAGGTCGTTCTTGGAAAGCGGAATGAACACGTCCGCGCGGCCGGGTTCCCACTCCTGCCACGCTCCCCGGTAGAGCCACACCTGCGGCGCCTTCGACTCGCCGGCTTCCTCGGTGGGAGAAGGCGCTTCCGACCTGCCGTTCTGGGATGAGGCTGCGTCCGTGTCTTCGGGAGGCGCGGCGGCGTCCACGTGGCCGCCGCGGTAGGCCTTGAGCGCCTCACGGATGGCCTTGTAGCACATGCGGTGCGTGCCGTGCGGGTCCGACAGGTCCCCCGCCACGAAGACGTGGTCTGGCTCCACTTCCCTCAGGAGGTCGAGCACGACTTGCACGTCTGCCTCCCCGATGGGGTCTTTGCGCACGCGGCCCGTCTTGTAGAAGGGCATGTCCAGAAAGCGGGTATCCGCCGCGTGCAGCCCCATCACCTCCACGGCGTTGATCGCCTCGGTGTAGCGGATGTGCGCCTTGAAGCGCTGCACCGCTTCGGGGTCGATGGCCGCCGGCGCTTTGCCCCGAACGGTGTTGATGTGCTCCATGACGCGCTCGTCGACCTGCGCCCTCTCTTCCTCGCCGAGCCCCAGTTGGTCCATGCTCATTTTCACGAAGCGGAGGTGGCGTTTGACGTCCCCGTCGAAGACGGCCACCGATCCGTTGGTCATGTAGGCCACGTCGATGTCGTTGCCGTTCTCCACGAGCCGCCCGAGCATTCCCCCCATCGAGATCACGTCGTCGTCGGGGTGGGGGCTGAAGACGATGACGCGCTCGCCACTGAACAGCTCGCCGCCGTAGGTGATGCGCCCGCGCAGGTCGTCGAAGATGGACTGGCAGAGCGCGTCGATGTCGGGGTGCGCCTGGGTCAGCCCGTGCAGGTGGTTGCGGTGAAAGTCTTTCTTTTCGAGCTGGAGGACCGACTTGCCGAGCTTCTGGGAAAGCCAGATGACCGCGCGCTTGGTGACGGCGTGCTCCCAGTCCACCTCTTGCACAACCCAGGGGGTCTTCTCGCGCGTCAACTCGCTCGCGGCGGCGCGGTCCACGTAAAACGTCGCGTCGCCGTGCTCCTGCAGGTAGGTGGCCGTGACCGTCTTGCTGGGTTCTCCTTCGACGGCTTCTCGGATGACCGGCGCCTTGTGCTCGCCGGTGGCCATCAGGATGATCTCGTCGGCGCCCAGGATCGTGCCCACGCCCATCGTGATCGCTTCCTGCGGCACATTTTCCTCGCCAAAAAAGTCCGAGGCGGCGTCTTTGCGCGTGATTTCGTCCAAGACCACCAGCCGCGTGCGCGAGGCGCGGCTCGACCCCGGCTCGTTGAAGCCGATGTGGCCGGAACGCCCGACCCCGAGGAGCATCAAGTCGATGCCGCCGGCCTTTTCGATTTCGTGCTCGTAGGTCAGGCAGTAGGCCTCCACCTCCTCTTTGGCAATGTCGCCACGCGGGATGTGGATGTTCTCCTCCGGGATGTTGACGTAGTTCAGGAAGTTTTCCCGCATGAAGCGATGGTAGCTCTGGAGGCTCTCCGGCTCCATCGGGAAATACTCGTCGAGGCTGAACGTCACCACGTTCGAGAGGTCGAGCCCTTCCTCGCGGTGCATCCGGACGAGGTGCTGGTAAACGCCGATGGGCGTGGAGCCAGTCGGGAGGCCCAGCACGAGGTTCTGGCCGACGGCCTGGCGCTCCTCGACGAGGTTGGCGATGTGGCGCGCCACCTGCCGGGCCATCGGGCCGGGCTGGTCGAAGATGAGAACGGGGACGCGCTCGCGTTGCGTGCCCACGTTGGTGCCCCGGCGGGGGGAGCGGGACACCGTGGCCGACGATTCGAGAGGCGTTTTTTGTCGTTGAGGCTCGACCGGCATTTCCATGGGACGGGGGCTCCTGCGGCGCGAGGGGCAAGATGGGAGAAGCAGCGGATATCAGTTCCCAATTTACCGAACGAGCGTCGTTCTGCCAAGCCGCCGCACCAATTAGGAAGCGCTTCCAGACCGGCTTGGGTCAGTACCCGGAAGCCGGCGCACGCAGCTCTCAGGAAGCATCGTCGTCGGGTTCGGAGGGGGCGTCTCTGGGGGGCGGCGGACGATTCTCGATGGCCGGGCGCACGAATCCGCTGGCGTGCTCGAGGCGGCGACGCGCCTCGTCGGCGGCGACGTCTGCCAGGTTCATGACCAGCGCCGTCTTGACGTGTCCGTCGGCGTTGCGAAGAAGGCGGCGCGCCTCCTCATAGTTCAGGCCCGTGACCGTCATCACCGTGCGGCGGCTGCGCTCGGTGAGCTTCTGGCTGGTTTCCTGAAGGTCCACCATCATGCCCCGGTACACTTTTCCCCGGCGAATCATGGCGGTGGTGGTCAGCATGTTCAGCACCAGCTTCTGCGCCGTGCCGCTCTTCATGCGCGTCGAGCCCATCAAGACCTCCGGCCCGACCGTCGGGCATATGGCTACGTCCACGTCCAGATCAAACTCCGCGCGGTGCGTGCAGGTCACGAACAGCGTCCGGCAACCTATCTCGCGCGCGTGTTCGACGGCCCCGACGACGTAGGGCGTGCGCCGGCTCGCCGCGATGCCGCAAACGATGTCCGGCGGGGCCGCCTCGACGGCTTCGAGCATCTCCGCGCCGCCCGCCTTTTCGTCTTCGACGCCCTCCTGGGAGCGAAAGACGGCCGCGCGCCCGCCAGCCACGAGGCCCTGCACCATTTCCGGGTCCGTCCCAAACGTAGGCGGGCACTCCGAGGCGTCGAGTACGCCGAGGCGCCCGCTCGTGCCCGCCCCCACGTAGAGCAACCGTCCGCCTTCTTCGAAAGCCTTGCCGATGAAGCGCACCGCCTGGGCGATGTGGGGGATTTCGCGGCGCACCGCGATCGGCACTTGGTGATCCTCGGTGTTAATGAGGTGAAGGATTTCCTCGACCGAAGCGGTGTCTATGCTACCGGCGCGTGGGTTGCGTTGCTCGGTGGCCAAGCCTTGGAGGGTGTCGAAGAGCGCCGTGGGCGTAGCCGGTTCCTCAGGCATCCCTTCGGTCTCTTCAGGATCAAGTGCCATAGAAGAGTCAGACGGGGGAGAACCGTCTGAGCCCGGCGGTTCGCCCGGGGGGGCCTCGGGAGGGGTGCTCATGTAGAGGAAAGGGAGAACTTCAAAAAGAAGTAACGCGAAGCTGGGCGTCACCCTAGTGGCGGGTACGCCTGAATATCAAGTCGCCCGCGCAAGGCACAGGGCAATCGCATTTCATTTTCGACCCTGGTCACTTAGAGGAGGTATTCTTCGTTCCAAGCCGCCTTGAGACGCTTGTTTTTGATGCCGACCGAGCTTGTCGTCTCGTTTTCCAGTAGGCTCGTGGCCGGCCGCCGGCCATGTCCTCGGCGGCATGGCCGGAGCGGATGCGATTGCCCTGCCGAAAAGAGGATGCCCCCCGAAGACAGCCTCTCTGGAAAATCACCGCCGGTCTTCGAAGAAGAACAGCCCGCCGCGCCCCGCACCGGCGAAGAGGTCGGCGTCTCCGTCCGCGTCCATGTCGGCGAAGGCGGGAGCCGCCAGCCCCGGCGCGTACATCGGAAAGGGGCTGCCCTCGCCCGAGCCGACGCGCGCGAACTGCGCCTGCCGGGGCGATCCCTCGTTGCGAAAGAAGGTCAGGCCGTCCGTCTCGCTGCCTACCAGCAGGTCGGGGGCGCCGTCGCCGTCGGTGTCGCGCAGGGCCGGCACGCTGCGGCGGTCGACAGTCACGCCGTCCAGCAGGTCGGGGGCGGGCGCGAACTGGGGCTGCCGGGCCGAGCCTTCGTTGCGAAAGACCTTCAAGCCCCCGGCGGACCCGCCGACGACGAGGTCGAGGTCGTCGTCGTCGTCAAGGTCGGCGAAGGCGGGAGCGGCGTGGCTGATGTTCTTCCGCGCCGCGAGGAGCGATTCGCCCGCTTCGGCAAACTGCGCGCTCGTGGCCGAGCCGGTGTTTTCGTGCCAAAACAGGCCCTTGCGCCATGTGCCGGTTACCAGGTCGAGGTCGCCGTCGTCGTCGAGGTCCGCCAGCGCGGGGGCACGGTTGTAGGCCCCGGCGGGCGCCAGCGCCAGCGTGTCGGCGAGGCGCAGGCGCGGGGTGCCCGGCGTGCCGGTGTTTTCGTAGCGCAGGACCTGCCCGCCGCCGCCCGTCTTCGCCGCTGCTTTGTTGCCGATCAGCAAGTCGAGGTCGTCGTCGCCGTCGAGGTCGCCGAAGGCCGGGGCGCTCTCCACGCCCACGTCGATCATTGAAAGAAAGCGCTCGCTGCGCTTTTCGTATGCGCCGCCCTCCCGGCGCTCGTAGAAGTAGAGGTTGGCCGCCGTGGTGCGCTGCGGGTTGTACGCCCCGCCGATGACGCCGACGAGCATGTCGGGCTGCCCGTCGCCGGTGAGGTCGCCGATGGCGGGCGCGTTGTAGCCGCTGCTCGTCATCGGGTCCTGCGGCGGGAAGGCCTGCGGGTCGCTGGAGAAGTTGAGGGCTTCGCAACCGCCTCGGTTTTCGAGCATCAAGAGGCCCTTCTCGAAGTAGTCGCCCCAGAGCAGGTCGGGGTCGCCGTCCCCGTCGGCGTCGGCGAAAGCCATCGTGTTGGCGCCGTGCTTTGGGATTTCGGTTGTTGGTGGCTGGTGGTCGGTGGTCGGCGGGTGCGGGCCGTTTCCGCCCGAGCCGCCCAGCGGGTCGTTCTGGCCGGGGCGCGGGGGCGTCCGGCCCGGCCGCGGCCCCTGCCCTACGATCTCGATGCCGGCGAACTTCTCCGTCACCAGCCGGAAGCGCGGCAGGCCCTCCTCGCTCGTGGCGTTGCCTTTGGTCTTGCGGGTCGCCTCGTAGCGCGTGATCGTCCCGTCGAGGCGGCCCACGAAGAGGTCCGGCCGCGCGTCGCAGTCCACGTCGGCGACGTTGGGGATGTTCTGGCGGTCTGAAAAGAGCAGCTCGCCGCCGACGGTGCGCAACGTGTCCTTCGCCAGCTCGAAGCGGGCCTTCCCGGACTGGCCGCCGGCGCGGTTGCGGTAGTAGCGCAGGTAGCTGTACGGCTGCTCGGCGAGAAGATCCGGGGTCGGCGCGCCGGTGAGGTCCGCGAAGCGGTACCACTCGCCCACGTCGAGCCCCCTGTACTTGCTGGATCGCCACACCAGCTCGGCGGGCGCATCGGGGGGCGCAGTGTTTTCAAAAAAGATGAGCCGGTTGGTCTCTTCCTGGATGAAGAGGTCCTGCGCCCCGTCGCCGTTCACGTCTACGACCTGCGGGCGCGGGATGTTGAAGCCGCCCAGGAACGGGTGGTCGTAGGCTCCGCCGCCGGCGCCCTGCACGGGGAAGGGGCTCACGCGCCGGGCGTAGTGATCGCCCCCCGCCTGCTGGGCGGCATCCGTTTCGCCGTTGCTTTCGCCGGGCGCCGACCCGCTCCCGGCGCACCCGGTGGCCGCCAGCGCTCCCAGCAGCGCCCCGGCGAGCAGTATGAGAGGGCGGGAGTACGGGAGGGCGGGAGTGCTTCCCTCGGCAGGCAGGTTGCTCATACGGTCGTCCGTCGCTTCTCTCCTTTTCGGAATGCCGGGGCTGTCGTCCGCCGTCCCGATCCGCCGTCCCGGTCCGCGATCCCACTCACGACCGTGGCCGCAGGCTGGCGCCCGAGGGGTCCTGGTCGGCGCGGAGGACCTTGACGACCTCGTTGGTGCGCGTGTCGATGACGACGACGTTGCCGTGGTTTTCGCTATCGAAGAGGCCCGGGTAGCGCGGCGTGTAGGTGCCCTGCACGTTGCTGCCGGTGACGTAGACGTAGCGCCCGTCGGCGCGCACGGCGCTTCCGTGCGGCTGCGCGAGCGCCTCGTGGCGGATGGTCGTCTCCACCTCGTGGCTGTCTGCGCCGATGACGGAGACGGCGTTGGCCGTCTTCTGGGGAACGTAGAGATGCTCCCCGTTGGGCGTGTAGGTCGGGTGCCACGGCTGGCCGCCCAGCTGGAGGCTGTCGGTCACGCGCGGGGCAAGCGGGGCGTCCCGTTCGAGGTCAAAGAAGAAGAACGTGCCGGAGGTCTGCCCGCCGGCGGCCATCGTCTGCCCGTCGGGGCTGATGTCGAAATGCACGAGCGTGTTGACGGGCCCGCCCATCGAAGTGAGCTCGAACTGCCCGCTCCCGGCCTCGATGCCGGCGATTTGGTTGCGCGCGAGGCTGGCGATGTAGGCTTGCTGGCCGCTGGGGGTCACGCCCAGCGCGTGCGGGCGCGGGACGAACACGTCGATCTGACGCAAGCTCATGTCGGGCGTGTCGATGATGCCCATGCGCTTCGGGGGCTTGACCGCACTCATCGAGCGGCCCACGAAGAGGCGCTCGGCGTCGGGGGCGTACTTCATCAGTCCCGGCACCTCAAACTCGGTGCGCCCGACGATCTCGTTGTCGCGGTTGAACTTGAGCACGCGGTTGGCCCCGATCAGCGAGACGAACCAGTGCTCGCCGTCGGAGGTGACGGCCGTGTCGTGCGGTTTGGAATTGGGGCCGAAGCCGCGGTCGGTCAGGTCCACCGTGCCGATGACGCGGTTTTCGTTCGCGTCGATGATAGTGACGAGCGCGCCGGCTTCGTTGGCCACGTAAAGGCGGTTTTGTACGTCCGCGTAGGGCACCTCCCCGTCGTCGCTCTTGGCGCCGGCCTCGATCCAGCGGCGCACGCGCTGCATTTCGGAGTCAGAGGGGGCGCCGGCCCGGCCCTCGCTTCGCGCCCGGCGGGCCACGGCCATCAGCAGGCTGTGCTCGGCGTCGTAGGGAATGACGACCGTGCCGTGCTCAGAGCCTTCGACGAGGCGCTGCCAGGAAGAGACGTTCAGGTCCTCGTCTTCGGTCATGAGCGGGGCGAAGGTGCCTTCCAGCAGCGGCTGCACGTCGCTGAAGGAGGGCGCGGCTTCCTCGCCCTTCATCTCGCTGCCGTCCATGTCGTCGTTGCCGGTGGTGGACGACGTTCCGGCGCACCCGGTGACGGCCACAACCAGGAGCGCGGCAATGAGGGACGTGAAAAGACGTTTCATACGGTCAGAGGTACTTCTCATACGATCAGAGGTACTTCTCGGGGAAATGAGTGCGGTCGCATGGGCACGTAGGGGCACGATGCATCGTGCCCTTGCTGCGGTTCGAGGCGTCGTCGCCAGACGGCCCGGCGTGAGCAGGCAGGAAAGCTGCCGACTACCGTCCATGGTCCTGCCGCCCAGCCTCGAAAAGGGCTTGGAAAAAGCGCTCAGACGCCTTCGCGCTGCTCGGGGGCGGGCTTGAGGAGAAACAGCCCTTCGCCGATGCTACTGACGGCCACGACCCCGTTCTCGAAGTAGGGGTAGTTGCTCCACGTGCCCGTGAAGCCGGGCGGGTCGTCGTTGCCGGCGGGCGAGGTGTCGAAGTAGGCGATCTCCTCGGGGTTCTCCGGGTCGCTTACGTCGTGCACGCGCAGGCCGCTGGCGTAGTTGCTCATGTACATCCGGTCGCCCTCGATGTACAGGTTGTGGTCGCTGGACTTGGGCCCGTAGGTGTAGGTCTTGACGAGCTGCGGGTTGTCCAGATCGGTGATGTCGAAGACCATCGTGCGCGTGGAATCGACGTTCTCGTTTCTGAGCTCGTCGAGCTCGTCGTTGACGTAGAAGTAGCGCTGGTCTTCGGTGAGCCAGCCCTGGTGCGTGTAGGCGCTGTTGGGGTACTCGGCCACAGCCAGCGCCCTCGGGTTGTCCTTGTCTGTCACGTCGGCGATGGAGAGGGCCGTCTCGTTGGCCCCGAAGCAGATCTCCCGGCCCTGAAATTCCCCGTCGGGGCCGTCGTAGACGGTGCACTGCGCGTCGTGGGAGTAGCCGGTGCCGCGCCGCCCGGTGCGCTCATCCGCAAAGCAGCCCGCGAAGGTCGGGTTCATCGGATCCTGGATGTTGACCATGTGGAGCCCGCCGCCGCAGGACTGCACGCCCGGGCCGGCGCCGGCGCCTACGATGTAGGCGTAGCCGGTCTCTTTGTTAATGGCCACATTGTGCGCGCTGTTGACTTTGTTGTAGACCGTGTCGGCCTCGTAGGTGATCGGCTCGTCGCCGGGCTCGTGCTCGCGCAGCCTCGTCAGGTCGAAGACCTGCATGCCGTGGTTGCCGGCGTTGTCGGCGACGACGTACATGTGGTCTTTGTAGACTTTGGCGTCGCGCCAGGAGTTGGGTTGCGTGTCGCCGGGCGTCAAGGGGAGCTCGCCGACGTAGACGGGGTTCTGCGGGTCGCTGATGTCCACGAAGGCCATCCCGTTGGTGCGGCCCACCAGGGCATAGGGCGTGCCGGTCTGCGGGTCTTTCCAGCCCCAGATGTCGTTGAGGTTGACGCCTTCCTCGCCGCCGAGCTTCTTGATAGGCAGGAAGCTGAGGAGCTTCACGTCCTTGCAACTGTAGCGCCCGGCGGCCTGGCCGTCCTCACAGTCCATCGCGCTTCCGGTGATGGCCGGCAGCCCGCCCGGGTCGCCCTCGAAGGTCGCCTGCGCGACCCAGTTGCTCATGTCCGAGCCGGAGGGGGTCAGAATCATCGCCTCGCTGTTGCCCTGCGCGCCGACGGCCGCCACGTCGCCTTCCGCCGCGAGCGAGCGGCCCAGCAGGTCCTGTTCGTTCTCGCCGGTGACGACTTCGTTGGAAGACGTCCACGCGCCGTCTTCCTCGCCGCTTTCGGTAAAGGAGTAGATGCGCCCGGAAAGCTGCTTGGCCCCGAGAGCGCTGACCCACGTCTCCCCCGAGGGGTGGGCGATGCCCATCCCGAAGAAGTGGCGCTGCCCGCCGTCGAAGGGATGCAGCTGGCCGGCCGGCTGCCAGCCGCCGTCGCCGCTGAGGGCGTAGACGCCAACCATGCCGGTGTTGTCGCCGGCCAGCGGGGCGCCGACGAAGGCGCGCCCGTCGTGCAGGCTCACCGACTGGCCGAATCCGGTCGGAGCGCAGTCGCCCGAGCAGTCGGAGGCGGGGCCTTGCGTCGCGCCGACCTCCGTCCACGTGCCGTTCTGACGGGCGAAGAGGTAGGCCGTGCCCACTGGGCCTTCCGCGTCCTGCGGCCCCGCGCCGGGCGCGCCGACGAGAAGGTTCCCCTCCCGGTAGTCGAGCGCGGCGCCGAAGGTCGAGGAGGAATCCGCCTCACTGCCGGTGAGGCGAGCAGCCTGCGTCCAGTTGTTGCCGCTGGTGTTCTGGAAGACGTAGACCGCCCCCGCCCCGGCCATGCCGTCGTCGGAGGCCCCGGGCGCGCCGACGGCAATCCAGTCGCTGCCCATCGCCACGCCCCCGCTGCCGAAACCTTCATCCTCGCCGCCTTCGGACATCAGCTCGGCGATCTGCTCGTAGCCGCTGCCCGTCTCTTCAAAGAGGAAGACCGCGCCGCCGTCGCTCGTCGCGCCGACCAGCAGGCGCCCGCCGCGTGCAGCGAGGGCCGCTCCGAAGCCGTCGTTCGGCTCGGCGCCCTCGGCGGTGAGCTTGCCGCCGCGCGTCCACTCCCCGCCCTCCTGGTGGTAGTGATAGACAGCCCCAGGATTGTACTTGTTGTTCGGCTCTCCGACGAAGGCGGTGCCGTCATCCACGGCGACCGCGTTGCCGTAGCCGTTCGCCCGGACGGGGGGCGCATTGCCATCGGCGGTGGTCTGGGCATGGAGCGGCGCAGCGCACAGCGCGGCGAGCAGGAAGGCGGCCAGGCAGGAAGACAGCGTTCGCATGGACTTCGGCGACGGGACGTCGGGGAGGGAAAATAAGCGGCGGAGTAGGAAAGCAGGTGCCCGTCCAAATGTTTCCGACCTCTTTCTCACATTGCGGAAGGGGCCTCGGGGGGTCACCCGGCTGCCCGGCGGGGGCGTTCGACCTGCCTCCACCGCCCCGTGCGGAAGCGCCCGTAGGCCACCGCTGCCGGCACGGCCATTTCCAGCCCCAGCGCCGCCCAGAGGGCCTCCGTGCCCAGCGCGGGCAGCCCGAGGACGGGCACGGCCCCGGCGTACGCCAGCGGCAGGGCGAAGGCCAGGAGGCCCAGCAGGTTGCCGTACAGCGGCCAGCGTGTATCCCCGCCGGCCCGCAACGCGCCCACCGACGCGCTCAGGACGCCCCAGAACACGGCGCTCACGCAGGCGGCGCGAATGAGCCCAACCGCCAGCGCGATCACGTCGGCCTCAGACGTGAAAAGGTGCGCGAGCGGGCGCGCCCCGGCGAAGGCGACGGCCGCCCCGATGGCGTAGACGACCACCGCGAAGCGGAGCACCTCGCGGGCGTAGGCATCCGCCCGCCCAGTCTGCCGGCGCCCCAACGCCTGCCCGGCCAGGCTGGAGGAGGCCAGCCCGAACCCCCAGCCGGGCGTGTTGAGGAAGTCGCGCACGCGCAACGCAATTACGAAGGCCGCCACCACGCTGGGCCCGAAGAGGCTCACCACTGCCAGCAGCGGGAACTGCCCGCCCCCGCGCACGACGTTCGCCCCCGCCAGCGGCGCGCCGATCCGCACGAGGCGTCGCAGCGTAGCGCGGTCGGGGGCATGGGTGCGCGCAGCGATTTTCACCGGCAGCGCGCCGAGGCCCGGCAGCCGCCCTTTCGCAAAGCCCCAGGCGAAGACCCCGGCCACCCCTGCGTTGGACACCAGCGAGCCGAGGGCCGCCCCGCGCACGCCCATCCCCAGGCCGAAGATAAACGCGAGGTTGAGCAACACGTTGACGGCGGCCCCGCCGACGCGCACGGCCATCGGAGTGCGGGCGTCGCCGGCGCCCACGAGCGTGCGGCTGGCCACCAGGCTCAGCGCCGCGAAGGGCATCGCCCAGCCCACCAGACGCAGGTACGCCGCGCCGTAGCCGGTCGCCTCTGCACCGGGCCCCACCAGCGCGATCAGCGGCTCCGGCACAGCCCAGAAGAGCACCGAGAGGGGCAGCGTCGTCGCCACCGCGAGAGCCGCACTGCCCTTCACCGCGCGGTCGATGGCTGCCCTGCGCCCCGCCCCGTAGTGCCGCGCCACCAGGCTGATTGTGGCCCCTGCGATCCCCCCGCCGACCATGAAGGCGAGCGTCCAGAAAGGCGTGGCCACCCCCACACCCGCAATGGCCGCCGGCCCCACCGCCAGGCCCACCATCGCCACGTCCACCGTCGCCTTCGACATGCGCGCCATGCCCGTCACCACGCGCGGCCACGCCAGCTCGGCGGTGCGCATCGCCCGGCGCACGTCCACCCATCCCGCCCGCGCGAGGAGCAGCCCCACGGCGCGAATGCCGGCGCGAACGGGATTGGGCAGCGAGGACACGACGCGCGAGCAACGGACGGAGCACAGCGACGCGCCCGCCGGCAACGGCCCCGGACGGGCGCGCGAATGGGGTAACGCGCGCCGCCCCGGCGAAGACGACGCGCCGCCGGGCCTTCTCGGGAGATTCGCACGCTCGCGCGCGACTCGCTCGTCACGGCAGCGGCAGGCGCAGCCGCACCGTCGGGCGTCCTGCTGAGAACGACGTTCCCGCGTTGCCTTCCCCCGGTGCACCGGGCGTGATCGCGCCGCGCAACAGGTGCACCGCGACAGCCGCCCCGGCGCCCAGCAACGCGCCCGCCAGCACGTCCGACGGGTAATGCACGCCCAGCCACAGGCGACTGGTGCCAATCAACGCCGCCCCTGCGAAGGCCGGGCCGACGACGTAGCCTTTGGGATGCGACAGGCTCCACGACGCCGCCAGCGCGAAGGCCGTCGCCGCGTGGCCGGAGGGGAACGCCTCAGCGAAGCGTCCTTCCTGCCCGCGCCGGTACGCCTGAGAGCGCGACTGTACGGCCGGGAGCGTGCGGTACGGACGCGGGCGCCCGAACACCTTCTTCACCCCCAGCGTCGCCCCGAGGGCCAGCCCTTCCGCAAGCATCAGGCGGTAGGCGTCGTCGTAATCTTCTCTGCGCAGAAGCGCCGCGCCCCAGGCGGCTGCCGGGGCCCCG
Organism: Bacteroidetes bacterium QS_8_68_28; assembly: GCA_003022485.1. Classification (GTDB taxonomy): domain Bacteria; phylum Bacteroidota; class Rhodothermia; order Rhodothermales; family Salinibacteraceae; genus QS-8-64-10. Next base: position 6,278 of record PXTS01000077.1, on the reverse strand, counting down.
TAGAAAAGCGGATAGACCGTCGCATCCGTCGCGCGCATGACCCCCCCGACGAACGGCCCGTCCGCGCGGTAGACGGCCAAGAGCCCCCGCCGGTCGAGCGCGGGCACGCTGCGAGCATCGCGGCCGGCGGTGTCGCGCGCGCCCGGCGAAGGCGCCTGCGCGAAGGTCGCCGCCGGGGCCCCCACCAGCCACGTCCCCAGCAGCCACGGCAGCAGTGCGGCGGGACGGAGGCGAGGCGTCATGCCCTGCAAGGTAGCGCCTCGCCCGCGTACGGCGCAAGTGCCAATGGGGGTTGCAGTGCCCCGGTGTGGGGGGGGTTGCCCCCAAAGCCACGAGCGCCCCCCGCAGAAAACCTCGACACGTGAGCACCACAACACGCGAACACCGTCACGCCTCTTCGGCGACGCCCTCGCCCTCAGCCTCTTCTTCTTCGAGCGACTCTTCGCCTTCGACTTCGATCTGCTCCTCCTCGCTCACCATGCCGAGCTCTTTGCGGATCAGGTACTTGACGTGCTGGCGCACCTCATCGTTTTCCTCCAGCCACTCTTTGGTGGCCTCGCGGCCCTGCGCGATGGTGTCCCCGTCGTAGGAGTACCACGAGCCGCGCTTCTCGATGATGTCGTACTCGGTGCCCAGGTCGATCAGCTCGCCGAGCGCCGAGATGCCTTCCCCGTAGATGATGTCGAACTCCGCGTCCTTGAACGGCGGAGCCACCTTGTTCTTCTTGACGCGCACGCGCGTCTTGTTGCCAATTACATCTGAGCCGTCTTTGACCGCCCCGATGCGACGAATGTCCATCCGCACCGAGCAGTAGAACTTGAGGGCCCGCCCGCCGCTGGTCGTCTCGGGGCTGCCGAAGCGCACCCCGATCTTCATGCGGATCTGGTTGATAAAGATGAGCGCTGTCTTCGTGCGGTTGATCGTGCCGGCGAGCTTGCGCAGCGCCTGGCTCATCAGACGCGCCTGAAGGCCGACGTGCGTGTCCCCCATGTCGCCTTCGAGCTCCGCCTGGGGGACCAGCGCGCTGACCGAGTCGATCACGATCACGTCCAGCGCGCCTGAGCGCACGAGCGTGTCGCAGATCGAGAGCGCTTGCTCGCCGGTATCGGGCTGGCTGACCAGAAGCTCGTCGATGTCCACGCCTAGGTCGCCAGCGTAGTTGGGGTCGAAGGCGTGCTCGGCGTCGATGAAGGCGCACGAGCCGCCCATCTTCTGCGCCTCGGCGATGATGTGGGACGCCAGCGTCGTCTTGCCACTCGACTCGGGGCCGTAGATCTCCATGATGCGCCCGCGCGGCACGCCCCCGATGCCGAGGGCCTTGTCGAGCGTCAGCGAGCCGGTCGGGATGCTTTCGATCTGCTGCACCGGCTCGTCGCCGAGGCGCATGATCGAGCCCTTGCCGAACTCGCGCTGAATCTGGTCGACGGCCGCGCTAAGAGCCTTGTCTTTTGCCTCTCCGTTTTCGTCTGCCATGTCGCGTTGCCTGCTGGGTTGAAGAAAGGGGAATCGAGGGTGCGTGTCGAAACAAGAGGTCGAGAGGCCGCCCTCCCAGAACCGTGGCTGCTCGCTCGCTACGCGTGCTTTTGCCAAAGGTACGGCGTCGCCGTGACGCCGTGGTGTCACGGCCCGATGCGTCCTGGGAAAGGAGCCGTGAAACCGCCTGCGGCGTCCTTCTATGACACGGACTATGACACGGAGCGCCCCCTTGCCTAACGTCGCCGGGCGACATTTTCACAACTCTGCGCTCTCTGGAGAAACGGCAAGTGCGCATCTGACCGCGTCGCCCTTTACAGGACACGGCGCACCGTGCGCCTACGTTTCACGAACGGTCGCTTTGAAGGCTCGAAGGGTCGCGAATGAGCCTGCTTGGCGACCAAGAAGACGGCCGTCCACGGTCTGCCGTCCACGGTCTGCCGTTCTCACTCTGCCTGGCGCACGAAGGTCGCGTCTTCGATCCCCAGCACCTCGCGCCGCAGCGTCTCGATGAGCGCCGTCGAAAACAGCTCCTTGTTGAGCCGGCGGTCCTGCGTGAAACGCAAACGCACCGCGCGGGTCCCGCCCTCAGTCGCGCACCCGATGCAGACGGTCCCGACGGGCGTGCTTTCGGTGCCGCCGGTAGGGCCGGCTACGCCGGTCGTCGAAAGTCCGACGTCCGCCCCGAAGCGTTCGCGCGCGCCCTCCGCCATCGCCCGCGCCACCGCTTCGCTGACGGCGCCGTGCTCGGCGATGGAGGCGGTGCGCACGCCCAGTAGCTCAGTCTTGGCGCGGTTGGCGTAAGCGACGACCCCGCCCAGAAAATACGTCGACGAGCCGCTGGTCTGCGTGAGGCGGTGGGCCGCCAGACCGCCGGTGGCACTCTCGGCGAGGGCGACGGTCCAGCCCCGCTCCGCCAGCAGCCCGCCGACGACGGCTTCGAGTTCATCCTCGCCAGTGCCGTAGACATATTTGCCGATGCGCGCGCGCAAGTGCTCTTCGAGGGCGTCGAGCTTCTTCTGCGCGTCGGCCTTCCCGTCGTCGGAGTGCGCGGTGAGGCGCAGGCGCACGCCGCTGGTGGAGGGCAGGTACGCCAGCGACTGGCCGCCGGGGAGATCGGCCGCCACGTCGCCGATCTTTTCCTGAAGACTTGATTCGACGATGCCGGTCGTCCGCAGCGTGCGGTGCGCGACGGTGCCCAGCTCGTAGGACGCGCCGCCCCCCGAGCGCAGGCGCGGCAAGCCCGACGCCTCCATGATGCGCTTCATCTCCTGCGGCACGCCGGGGAGGACGACGAGCTTCCGCCCGCTCTCTTTTTCTTCGTAAAAGAGGCCTGGGGCGGTGCCGACGGGATTGTCCAGCAAGTCGAAGCCGGCGGGAACGTCGGCCAGAGAGCGCACCGCCTCGGGCACGTCGCGGTCGGTCTGATCGTAGTAGCGCTCGATGCGCTCCACGATCTCATCGTTCTGCTCCAGCGCCACGCCGAAGAAGTCGGCCACGACCTTCTTGGTAAGGTCGTCGTGAGTGGGCCCCAGGCCGCCGGTGGTGAGCACCAGCTCCGCTTCCTCGAAGCCGCGCTCGAGACCGCGCCGGATGGCGGCGGGCGTGTCGCGCACCGTCTGCGCGCCGGTCACGTCCATGCCCATCAGCGCGAGCTGCTCGCCGAGCCACGCGGCATTGGTGTCGGCCGTCTGGCCGATCAGGATTTCGTCGCCGATGGTGAGCAGGTGGGCGTTCACGCGATTGGCAAGGCGATTGGCGAAAGGCGATTCGGCTGCAAGTCGCCCCGTTCACGCGGCCTCCAGCGTCGTCTGCTCCCGCTGGCCTGCTCTCCCGTTCTCCCGCGCTCCCGCGCTCCACCCCTCGGGGTCGCGTTGCCAGCGGCGGAGCGTGTGCAGCTGGTCTTCGTCGAGCGGCCCCTCCTCCTCGGCCACCTCCAAAAGCGCCGGAAGATCGGTGAGGGAGTGCAGCAGCCAAGGGGCTTCGGCGAAGGCGTCCTCGGCGGCCCGGAGGCGGTAGGAGAAGATCGCGAGCACGCCCGTCACCTCCGCCCCGGCGCGCGAGAGCGCTCGGGCGGCCTCGAGGGCGGACTGACCGGTGGAAACGAGATCCTCGATCACGACGACGCGCTGCCCGGCCGGGGCGCCCCCCTCGATGCGCCGCCCCGTGCCGTGGCCTTTGGCGGCGGAGCGCACGTAGCTAAGCGGCAGGGACAGGCGCGTGGCCAGGAGCGCGGCGTGCGGAATGCCGGCGGTGGCCGTTCCGGCGACGAGCGTCGGGGCCTCCGGCGCCTGCTGCTTGAGTGCCTTCGCAAAGCCGTCGGCGATGCGGCGCCGCACCTGCGGATGGGCCAGCGTCTTCCGGTTGTCGCAGTAGACGGGGGCGCGCAGGCCCGAGGACCATTCGAAGGGGGCCTCCGGCGCAAGCGTCACCGCACCGATGTCCAGCAGGTCGGCAGCGAGCCGGCGGCGCAGATCGGCGAGTGAAGGCATGGGCGGACTGGTAGATTGGGGAGGGGTAGACGGTTTTCAGATCGCCGGCGACGGCGGCCACGCGCCAAACGCCATTCACGAGCTACGACTTTCCACGATAGGCTCTATACGATAGGCTCTATACGAAACGGAGCGCGCTCGGCCGGCTACCGGCCGCTACGGCGAGCGGAAGCCGCCCGGCTCAAAAGCGGGTGGTAGTATAAGTAGATCGCCCCGGTGGCTACCGTCAGCGCGACGACGACCATCAGCAGGGCGTACGGGATGAGGCTCTGGTCGAGCATCCAGGTAGCCGAGCGCTCCAGCGGCCCCGGCAGGTGGCGCGCGGTCAGCAAGGCCAGCATGGTGACGAGAAAGAACAGTTGCGCGACGGTCTTGGACTTGGCCAGCGGGAGAGTGCGCAGGTTCTCCCCGCGCGCCTCGGCCCAGGTGCGCAACACGGTGATGACCACGTCGCGCGCGGCGATCAGGCCGACGGCCCACCACGGTACCGTCTCGGGCTGCTCGAAGGCGAGCGTGGCGAAGGTGCCCAGCACCAGCACCTTGTCGGCCAGCGGGTCGAGGAAGCGGCCCAGGCGCGAGTCCACGTTCATCTCACGCGCGAGCCGCCCGTCGAGGTAGTCCGACACCGACGCCAGCATGAACAGCAGCAGCGCCCCCGCCTGCGCCCAGAGCGTCTGCGTGGTCAGCAGCAAGAGCACCACCGGCGTGAGCGCGATGCGCGTCACCGTCAGGATGTTGGGCAGATGCCGGCGCATTTTCAGGCGCGGAGGCGTGGGAGTCGGGAGCGTGGGGGGCAGGGCACGCGCTTTGCGAGATTGCAGCGTTGCTATTTTTTCTCAACGCACCGCCGCCGGTCGTGCTCCGCCCCCGGCGTGATGCTTTCGACAACACGGTGAGCGCGACAACACGGCGAGCGCGCAGTGTATGAAGCGGAGGGGGTTTTTGCGGGAAACGTCTCCTGAGCACCTGAATCCCCGCCCCCTTCAACACCGACGAGGTGCGACGCCCTGACAGGCGCCGCGGACGCTTGCGACAGCCCGCCCTTTCCTTTTCTCGCTTCCGCCTTCTCCCACCTGCCAGACTGGCGGAGCCGCGGCCGTCTGCATGGACCGGCACGATGATTGAGACCTATTCCGGGTGGATTTGCTTCCGACGCTTTTTCTTTCGACTCAACCCCCAGAGCGCGACATGGGCAAGATTATTGGCATCGACCTCGGCACGACCAACTCCGTGGTTGCCGTCATGGAAGGCGGCGAGCCGAAAGTCCTCGAAAACGCCGAAGGCTCCCGCACGACGCGCCGGCAGGCCGTCACCAACCCCGACAAGACGGTTTCCTCGATCAAGCGCTTCATGGGGCGCAAATACGACGAGGTCACCGACGAAATCGACGAGGTGTCCTACGAGGTCTTCGAAGGCGACAACGGCGTGGCCCGCGTGAAGGTGGGCGACCGCGAGTACACGCCGCAGGAGATCTCGGCGATGGTCCTTCAGAAGCTCAAGCAGACGGCCGAAGATTACCTCGGCGAAGACGTCGACGAGGCGGTCATCACCGTGCCCGCCTACTTCAACGATGCGCAGCGCCAGGCCACCAAGGAGGCCGGTGAGATCGCGGGCCTCGACGTGGAGCGCATCATCAACGAGCCAACGGCCGCGTCGCTGGCCTACGGGCTCGACGACGACACCGACCAGACGGTCGCCGTCTACGACTTCGGCGGTGGCACCTTCGACGTGTCCATCCTGGAGCTCGGCGACGGCGTCTTCGAGGTCAAGAGCACTTACGGCGACACGCACCTCGGCGGCGACGACCTCGACCAGCGCCTGATGGACCATCTCGCGGGGGAGTTCAAGAAAGACACAGGGATCGACCTCAAAAAAGACAACATGGCGCTTCAGCGCCTGCGCGAGGCCGCCGAGAAGGCCAAGATCGAGCTGTCAGCCTCTCAGCAGACGACGGTCAACCTGCCCTACATTACCGCCACCGACGAGGGCCCGCAGCACCTCAACGTCAACGTGACGCGCGCGAAGTTCGAGGAGCTCATCTCGGACCTCGTCGAGCGCACCATCGAGCCGATGAAAAAGGCCATGTCGGACGCCGAGCTCTCCACGAGCGACGTCGACGAGGTGATTCTCGTGGGCGGCTCCACGCGCGTGCCGAAGGTCCAGGAGACGGTCACGGACTTTTTCGGAAAGGACCCCAACAAGTCGGTCAACCCCGACGAGGTCGTCGCCATCGGCGCGGCCGTGCAGGGCGGCGTCCTCAGCGGCGACGTCGACGACGTGCTGCTTCTGGACGTGACTCCGCTGAACCTCGGG